>JBKPUA010000110.1:0-7159 GCA_046735815.1 Pseudomonadota bacterium | reverse complement strand
CTTGCGGCGCTCGCGCGGATTGATCTGCACGATCAGCACGTCCTCGGTCGCGGTCGCGCGCAGGAACGGGGTGACGGCAGGATTGCCGCTGTAGCCGCCGTCCCAATAGGGGACGCCGTCGATCTCGACCGCGCGAAACAGAAGCGGAAGCGCGGCCGAGGCCATCACCACCTCCGGCGTGATCTCGGCGCGGGTGAAGACGCGCAGCTCCCCGGTGTGGACGTTGGTGGCGGAGATGAACAACTCGAGCCCGCGGTCGCCGCGGATCGCATCAAAATCGACGAAGCGCTCGATCAGCTCCTTGAGCGGATTGATGTTGAGGGGATTGAGATCGTAGGGCGACAACAGCTGCGACATCGCGTCGAACCACAGGGTTCCGCGCGGAACGAACGGAAACAGGCGCTCGACCACGCCGCGTTGCACGTCGGGGAGATGGCCGTCGACGCTGACTGCGCGCCAGAAATCGGCGAGCCGCTGGCGCGCCTCGTCCGGCCCGCCGCGGGTGAGCCCGTCGGCCAGCATCACCGCATTCATCGCGCCAGCCGAGGCGCCGGAGATGCCCTCGATCTCGGTGCGGCCGTCCTCGAGCAGCTGGTCGAGTACCCCCCAGGTGAAGGCGCCGTGGGCGCCGCCGCCCTGCAGGGCGAGGTTGATCGGCTTGCCGTTCTGCCCCTGGCCCGGCAGCGGCGCGCGCCGGCGTCCGCTGGGCGGCGTCAGTGCACGTGAAACGATGTTTGCGAGCAGAATGGGAAACATTCGCGATTCGGTTGTCCGGGCCGCTCAGGGAAAGAGGTCGAATGTGGGGGCTGAATTGTTGCATTGCAATATCAAATTATGGCGGTGCAACAAAGGCGAAACACGCTCAAAACGGGTAGAGTCCGTCCATGTCGAAAGCCAAATCGTCGCGGGAGCGGTCCCTCGAGCGGCCGCCGCCCGTGTTTCCCGCCCCGGACCACGATCACGACCGCTGCTCCACCGACGCCATGGCGGTGGCCGAGGCGGTGTGCGCGCAGCGCGGCCAGCGCCTCACGCCGATCCGCCGCAAGGTGCTCTCCGCGCTGCTCGGCAGCCATAAGCCGCTCGGCGCCTATGAGATCATCGACCGGCTCGCGCCCAAGGGGCCGCGCCCGGCCCCGATCACCGCCTACCGGGCGCTCGAGTTCCTGCGTGAGAACGGGCTCGTGCACCGCATCGAGAGCCGCAACGCCTTCATCGCCTGCGTGCACAATCACTCCGTCGGCGCGCTGGTGGTGTTCCTGATCTGCGAGCAGTGCGGGGCGGTCGGCGAGGCGTCCTCGGCCGAGGTCACCGCGACGCTCACGTCGGCGGCGCGCGCGGCCGGCTTCACGCCGAAATCGCCGGTGATCGAGCTCACCGGCATTTGCACTCACTGCCGCGAGGCCTGATGCGGCGGGTGGAGGAGGAAGCGCGGGCGCTCGAGGACGCCGCCACGCGTTCGCGTCAGTTCTCTGCCAGCCGTCCTGCGGTGTCCGCCGTCGCGCGCCCGCTCGATGCCGCCGCCGCTGCGCTCGCGGTCGTGCTGTGCGTGAGCTGGGGCTTCAATCAGGTCGCGGTGAAGCTCGCGCTGCCGGAGATTCCGCCGCTGGTGCAGGCCGCCTTTCGCTCCACCACCGGCACGCTGCTGCTTCTCGTCTGGATACGCGTGCGCGGCGTGAACCTGACGGCACGCGACGGCTCGCTCGTGCCCGGCCTCGTCGCCGGGTTGCTGTTCGGGATCGAGTTCCTGCTGATCTATCGCGGCCTTGCGCTCACCAGCGCGAGCCGCGCCTCGCTCTTCCTCTACACCGCGCCATTCTTCGTCGTGATCGGCGCGCGCTGGTGTCTTCCGGGCGATCGCTTCGGGCGCTCGCAATGGGCCGGGCTGCTGTTGTCCTTTGCCGGACTCGTGGTGGCCTTCGGCATGCCGACGCCGGGCGGCGATTGGCGCACGCTCGCCGGCGATCTGATGCTGGTCCTGGCCGGCGCCGCCTGGGCCGCGACCACGCTGGTGATCAAGGCGACCAAGCTGGTGCACGCGGCGTACGAGAAGACGCTGCTCTACCAGCTCATCGTCTCGGCGCCGCTGCTGGCGCTGTGCGCGGAGCTGTCAGGCGAGCGCGTGGTCGAGATGCCGTCGGCGCTGGCGGTGGCCTCGCTGTTCTACCAGACACTGTGGATCGGCGGCGTCACCTACCTCGCTTGGTTCGCCCTGATCCAGCGCTATTCGGCGAGCCGGCTCTCGGCCTTCACCTTTCTCGCGCCGCTGTGCGGCGTTGCCGCCGGCTACCTGGTGATGGGCGATCCGCTGACGCCGGGATTTGCCGTGGCCGTGGCATTGGTGGTGGCGGGCCTAGTGCTGGTGAACCGGCCACGTTGACGGCGGCGGGCCGGTCTGGCACTCCGGTGAGGCGCGGCGAGGGAGGGTTCGCCGCGGACAATTCGACCCTACATGACTTTAAGGTGGTTCCGAATCTGAGCGGACGGAACCGATCGACGCGAAGGAGCCCAGAATGCCCGAGGCAGGGCCACAGGAGCGACACCGGTCGGTCGCCGTCGACGTCGGCGGAGTACACGTTGGTGGCGGCGCGCCGATCGTCGTCCAGTCCATGACCAATACCGACACTGCCGACGTCGAAGGGACGGCGCGGCAGGTGGCAGCGCTGGCACGTGCTGGCTCCGAGCTCGTGCGCGTCACCGTCGATCGCGACGAGGCCGCGGCCGCGGTGCCGCACATCAAGGAGCGGCTGCTGCAGCTGGGCGTCGAGGTGCCCATCGTCGGCGACTTCCACTATATCGGTCACAAGCTGCTCGCCGAGCATCCGGCCTGCGCCGAGGCGCTCGATAAGTATCGCATCAATCCCGGCAATGTCGGCTTCAAGGAGAAGAAGGATCGGCAGTTCGGCGCCATCGTCGAGACCGCCATCAAGCACGGCAAGCCGGTGCGTATCGGCGCCAATTGGGGCTCGCTCGATCAGGAGCTTCTCACCCACCTGATGGACGAGAACGCGCGATCGCCCAACCCGATCGACGCGCGCGCGGTGACGCGCGAAGCCATGGTGCAATCGGCGCTGCTCTCCGCCCAGCGCGCGGAGGAGATCGGGCTCGCACGCGACCGCATCATACTCTCCGCCAAGGTGTCTGCGGTGCAGGATCTGATCGCGGTCTACCAGGACCTCGCGCAACGCTCCGACTACGCGCTCCATCTCGGCCTGACCGAGGCCGGCATGGGCTCGAAGGGGATCGTCGCCTCCTCGGCGGCGCTCGGCGTGCTGCTTCAGCAGGGCATCGGCGACACCATCCGCATCTCGCTCACGCCTGAGCCCGGCGGTGACCGCACGCTGGAGGTGAAGGTCGCGCAGGAAATCCTGCAGACCATGGGCTTTCGCGTGTTCGTGCCGCTGGTCGCCGCCTGCCCGGGCTGCGGTCGCACGACTTCGACCACTTTCCAGGAGCTCGCCCGCGACATCCAGGGCTTCATCCACGCATCGATGCCGGAATGGAAGCGGCGCTATCCCGGCGTGGAGACGCTCAACGTCGCGGTCATGGGCTGCATCGTCAACGGGCCGGGCGAGAGCAAGCACGCCGACATCGGCATTTCGCTGCCCGGCACCGGAGAGCAGCCGGCGGCGCCGGTCTTCATTGATGGCAAAAAAGTGGTCACCCTGCGCGGCGCCACGGTTGCCGCCGACTTCAAGCAGATGGTGATCGATTACATCGAGCGCCGGTTCGGGCAGGGCGGCGCCGGCCGCACCGCGGCGGAATAGGCGACGCCACCTCGCCGCCTCATTTCATGCCGTGAATTGGAAGAACGCGCGCCTATTGCCGCGGCTGCGCAGTCCGTGCGAACTCGGCCAATACCCCGATCGTCCCGATCAGGAGACACAGCAGCACGATCTTTTCCATTGTGCGCCTCGACGCGCGCCCCCAAAAAACCAACCCTAGTAGTACTCACATACAATGCGATCACGGCGTCACAAGTTCCTCGGCGTGGCGGAGAGGCGTAAAATTTGCGTAGTTTTTTGGGCATCCAACCTAAGCATCGCGTATAAATGTCATTGATGACTTAAGAGAAGCAACTCGAATCAGATCGCGCTTGCCGCGACGTTAACCATAAGTGCGAGCAGCGCCACGTTGAAGAAGAACGAGACGATGCCGTGGGCGGCTACGGTGCGACGGATCGTCTTCGCTGCCACCGCAACATCAGACACCTGCGAGGTCATGCCGATCACAAAGGAGAAATAGACGAAATCCCAATAGTCCGGCGTGTCATCGCCGGGAAAGTTCAACCCGCTCTGCTTGTTGCCGTGCTCGCCGTAATAGTCGTGGGCATAGTGCAGGGCAAAGATGGTGTGAATGAACACCCACGAGAGCACGATGGTCGTAGTCGCCAACGCGAGCTGTCCCGCGCTGCGTTCGGCTCCGACGTCGCGGCCGAGCTCGACGAGAATGGCGCCGATGCTCGCCAGTGCGGCAAACACTGTCAGCACCAGCACCCCGAACCGTCCCTCGTCCGCGCCCGCGGCGTGGCCGCGAATATGCTCGGCGGTTGAGCGTGCCATCAGGCTATAGACGAGCAGCAGATAGAGCGCCACGCCGGCATCCCAGCTGAGCAGCAAGCGCGTGCTGAGCCACCCGCGCGACGGAAAGAATGTCGCGACCGCGACACCGAAGGCAATCGAGATTGCGAGCCGCGGATGCGCCTGGATGATCCGAACAGGATAAGGCAGGCGGCGGCGTGGTCGAGTTGCCTGCATCATGTTTTCCGCGCAGCTGTTTCTGCCCGTGGAGAACGAGCGGTGAAGGACCGTATTCGCGCCGATGCCGTCACGCCGCTTTCGGCGGCAGTGTCGCCGTCTCGGCGGCGTAGACGTCGTCCATGCGCGAGTGCAGGTCGTGACGGGCCAGCGCCTCGGCGAACGTGCGACGCACGAGCGGATGCTCGTCGGCGTAGTCGATCTGGGTTCCACCGAGCCGGCGCGAGATCCAGGACATCGGCACACCCTGCGCGTTGCGCGGCGACCAGTGCTTGAAGGCGAGATAGCGCGCTGGTGTCGGCCCGGAATTGAAGTGCTGGTGAAACCAGGCGTTGGGCGGCACGATGAGGGTGCCGACCTGCCAGTCGTAACGGCGCGGCTCCTCGCCCTCCGGCCACATCAGCGAGTAGCCTTCACCGGAGAGCACGATGACGTGGGCGCCGGGTCCATGCGCATGCGCCTTCTTGTAGGTGCCGACGGGAAACTGCGAGATGTGGCTAGCGATCGAGCCGCGCGCCATATTGAAACGAATATGGCCGCCACCGGCGCCACGCTCCTTGGCAGTGATCAGCGGCAGGTTGATGGCATCCGGCACGAAATTGGTCTGCAGCAGGAAGCCCACCTGCTCGCCCTTCGCGCTGAAATAGTCGGGCTCGCCGGCGAAGCGGTTCCTGAAGTCGTGGCCGTGATTGAACACGAAATCGAGATCGTCGTAGAGGTTGATGACCGAGGGCGCGTTGGTGACCGCGACGTAGCGCACCGGCTCCTGACCGGAGCCGTTGAAATGCCGGTACCAGCAATTGAGCGGGATGGCGAATATGGCGCCCGCCTTCCACTCGAAGCTGACACGCGCGCCCGAGTTGTTCCAGACCGTGGTCGAGCCGCGGCCCGAGAGCACCAGGATCATCGCCTCGAACAGGTGGTGCTGCGGCGCTAGCGTCTTGCCCGGCGCGATCTCGCAGACATGGCAATCGTTCGAGGTGCGCGAGGCCTCGTGATTGATGAACACGCCGTTGCCGCCGGTGCGCGCCCAAGGCTTGAGCTCGACGGTGCGCAGGTTCGGCACGTATTGCGCGCTGATGACATCCAACCCCTCGCCGCGCACGTAGCGCAGATAGGGTGAATCCTTCTCGGTCTTGAATTTGTCCGCCAGCTCCTGCGAGACGAGCGCGTCCTTGGCCACCGGTGTCCCCGCGGTTGCTTGGTTGCTTTGATTTACCAGCGGCCACCATCAGGTCGCAATGCAGCGCGCGCACGACGCATCCGGATCAGGTGATGTCGGCTGATCGCGAGCGCCTCTGTGACGCTCGCGCCCCTTGCGGTTTCGCTGTCTTCGGTGCTGCGTCGCATTAATTTGATATTAACCCTCTACGCGCGGTAACGCATTGATACGATGTCATTTTCAGGGCAGGCGACTCAAGGAAACCTCAAAAAATTGTGCATTGCACGAGGCGGCCGAAAAGCCATTTTGCGCGCGGGGGGACGAAGAAGAACTGGAGAAGGAACATGAGGACGACAGTGACGAAATTGGCGATCGCGCTCGCGTTGGCCGGTGGGGTTGCGCTCAGTGCTGCGGCCGTGTCGCTGGCTGGGGCGACGGCCTCGTCGGCGCAGCAGTGCATCCCACACTATGACACCTCGGGCGCGCAGACCGCTCCCTACTGCTGAGCGCTCACGCACGAAACTGGTCGAAAGAGTCCGGGAAACCGGACTCTTTCCATTTCGAGGTCGGCGTTGCGATGCTGGCGGTGCGCGGATAGCCGCGACGGCATGACCGCGCCGACCTTTGGTCCCCGCGCCCAAGCGCGGCTTTGATCCGCATTTCGCTCGCGCATCATCCGCGCTACCCTTGCCCCGATGCCCGCCGTAGCGCAATCGCGGGCGCGCTCCGCCGCGGCTGCGCGGCCCGCGCGCCGATGGCCATTCCGTCTGGCCTGGACGTTGTTGCTCGTCGTTGTGCTCGTGGTGCTGCTGCCGTATCTGCTCGTGCCGCTCTACCGCGTGGTCGATCCGGTCTCCACGCTGATGCTCTGGCGTTGGGCGACTGGCGTGCGCGTCGAGCGCGCATTCGTTCCCATCGAGCGCATGGCGCCGGTGCTGCCGATGACCGTGATCGCCTCCGAGGACGGGCGCTTCTGCAGCCATCACGGGATAGACTGGCGCGAGCTCAAGGAGCGGCTCGACGATATCGACGACATCGGCAGGGCGCGCGGCGTCTCCACCATCACGCAGCAGACCGCGAAGAACCTGTTTCTGTGGCCGGGGCGCAGCTTCGTGCGCAAGGGGCTGGAGTTTCCGCTCGCGCTCTGGATCGATCTCGTGCTGCCCAAGCGGCGCGTGCTCGAAATCTATCTCAACATCGCCGAATGGGGCCCGAACGGCCAATTCGGCGTCGAGGCCGGCAG
>JBKPUA010000109.1:0-3956 GCA_046735815.1 Pseudomonadota bacterium | reverse complement strand
CGTGACGCACTCGCTCGCGGGGAGGGAACGACATGCGCGCTGTCCGATGGCTCGCCATCGCCGGCAGTCTTGCCATGCTCGCGGGCGCCTCGCCGCTGCGCGCGCAAGCGCCCGTGGGCGACGGCGCGCGGCCGATCACGCTCGTGGTGCCGATCGCGGCGGGTGGCGGCATGGATACCATCGGCCGGGCCATCGCCGAGCGGTTGCAGGAGCGGCTCAAGCAGCCGGTCGTGGTCGAGAACCGGGTCGGGGCGGGTGGCGTGGTCGGGGTTGATTACGTCGCCAAGGCCGCGCCCGACGGCCGCACGCTGCTGTTGCTCGACATTTCCGCCGTACTGCACAAGTGGCTGCACAAGAGCGTGCCGTTCGACGTGGTCGCGGATTTCGCCCCGATTGCGCGCGTTGCGACTACCCCGCTGCTGCTGTTCGCCAATCCCGCGCTGCCGGTGGCGGACGTCAAGGCGCTGATCGTTTACGCCAAGGACAATCCCGGCAAGCTCTCGGTCGGCACGCCCGGGGTCGGCTCGCCCCACCACCTCGCCGCCGCGATGCTCAACCGCGCCGCCGGCATCGATATCACCCACGTGCCCTATCGCGGCACGGCGCCCGCGCTCAACGATCTTCTCGGCGGACAAATTCCATTGATCTGGGCGACCCCCAACGCGCTGGTTCAATTCGTCGAGGCCGGCAAGGTGAAGCCCTTGGCGACCGCGTCGCTCGCGCGCATCGCGATCCTTCCGCAGGTGCCGACTATCGCCGAGGGCGCGTTCCCCGGTTTCAATGTCGGCGTCTGGTTCGGCGTCGCGGCTCCCGCCAAGACCTCGCGCGAAACCGTCGAGCGGTTGGCCGCCGAGATCAGCGAGATCACCAGGCTGCCGGACGTGCGCAAACGGCTGTCGGCGCTCGGCTACGACATCGACTTCGCCGGCAGCGACGCGCTGCGCGACTTGATCGCAAGCGACCACGAGCGCTATGGCGCGGTCATTCGCGACGCCGGCATCACGCCGAACTGAGATTGCGTCGCCGGGACGCAGGCGGACCTCAAACCGGCTGCGCCAGGAAGGTCATGCGCGCGGGGTTGTGGCCGATATTCGCGGGCGCGCGGCGCGCGGAAAATCCGGTGGCGGCGAGTTTTTCGATCACCGCCGCCTCGCCGTAGCGCGTAAGGCCGAGATGCGAGCGCAGGCGCCAGTAGTCGGATGCGAACGTGCGGGCGAGCCCAACGAGCGCGGCGCCGAGAAAGCCCTCGCGTGCGCCGAAGCAAATGAGCGCCCACGCATCGCCCCACGCTGAGACATGCGGCGGGATGACGTCGCCGAGAATGAAAAGGCCACTCGTCCGCAGAAGCCGGTGAAACTGCACGAGCAGATCATCGAGCTCCTTCGGCGTGAGATATTGCGCGACCGAATGCAGCACGATCACGTCGAATGATCCCGGCGGCAGCGCGGCGATCTCGTCGGGAGCGCGCGCCGCGATCTTGGGATCGCCGGCGGAGCGCTGCGCGAGCCTCGCGCGCACCGCAGGTGCGGCCTCGCACAGGGTCAGAGTCCGCGCCGGGGCAGCCACGATCTCGGCATGCAGCGCCTCCCCGCAGCCATAATCGAGCACGGTCGCGCCCTCGGGGACATAGGCGCGAATATCCTGCGCGATCGTGCGATAATGCACGTCGCGATGGTGTTCATTGACGTAGATCGAATGTTCGGAATCCCAGAAGGCGATCCAGTCGCCCATGAACTCAGTCCCGGCTCGCCCGATCGTCGTGCAGCCGACTATAGGGCAAGCGCCGCCGTCCGGGCGATCATTTCCGCCGGGAGTTGCGCATCAGCTCGGTAAAGCGCGTGAAGAGGTAGTGGCTGTCGCGCGGGCCGGGTGAGGCTTCCGGGTGGTACTGTACCGAGAACACCGGCTTGTCCTTGAGCGCGAGCCCGCAATTCGAGCCATCGAACAGCGACACGTGGGTCTCGGCCGCGTTGGCGGGGAGCGTCGCGCGATCGACCGCGAAGCCGTGATTCATGGAGGTGATCTCGACCTTGCCGGTGACGAGGTCCTTCACCGGATGGTTCGCGCCGTGATGGCCCTGATGCATCTTCATCGTCTTGGCACCGACCGCGATGCCGAGCATCTGGTGGCCGAGGCAGATGCCGAAGGTCGGGATCCCCTCCGCGATGATGTCGCGAATGACCGGTACTGCATATTCGCCGGTCGCCGCCGGGTCGCCCGGGCCGTTGGAGAGAAACACGCCGTCGGGTTTAAGCGCGACGATGTCCTCGGCCGAGGTCTGCGCCGGCACCACCGTCACCTTGCAGCCCTTGCTGGCGAGCTGGCGGAGAATGTTGCGCTTGATGCCGTAGTCGATGGCGACAACGTGGAACTCGGGGTTTTGCTGCCGCCCGTAACCTTTGCCCCATTCCCATCCGGTCTCGTCCCAGGTGAAGCGCTGGCCCGAGGTCACCATTGGCACCAGATCCATGCCGACGAGGCCCGGCCACTCGCGCGCCTCGCGCTTGAGCGCATCGAGGTCGAACCGTCCCGACGGCTCGTGGGCGATCACCGCATTCGGCATGCCCTTGACGCGAATGAGGCTGGTAAGCGCGCGGGTATCGATGCCGCACAGCCCGATGACGCCGCGCGCCTTGAGCCATTGATCGAGGTGGCGCGTGGCGCGGTAGCTCGACGGTTGAGTGATCGCGGAATGCAGCACCACGCCGCGCGCGCCCGGCGTCGCCGCCATGTTCACGGTCTCGATGTCGTCCTCGTTGGTGCCGACATTGCCAATATGGGGAAAGGTGAAGGTGATGATCTGCCCGGCATAGGACGGATCGGTGAGGATCTCCTGGTAGCCGGTCATGGCGGTGTTGAAGCACACCTCCCCGACCGCGTGGCCGCTCGCGCCCAGCCCCACGCCTTCGAATACGGTTCCATCGGCGAGCACCAGCAGCGCCGTCGCCTTCGGCTCCGCCCAAGAATCTTCGGGGCGAGCGGCTTCTGGAGACGCTCCGGGGAGGACGTCCGCCGGTTGTTTCTCGGTCATCGAGCGCCTAAATCTGGGAGCGGCGCCGCCGGTCGAGCATCGACTCAGCATCCGGGCGGCGCGATTTCGCGAAAGGCCATAGCCGTGCTGCGCGACGAGATCAACACCGCCCTGAAGGCGGCGATGAAGGCCCGCGACGAGCGCCGGGTGTCGACCCTGCGTCTGGTCAATGCCGCGCTCAAGAACGCCGACCTCGAAGCGCAGGGGCAGGGCAAGCCGACGCTGTCCGACGATGACCTGCTCGGCCTGTTGCAGAAGCTGATCAAGCAGCGCCAGGAGGCGGTCGAGCTTTACGACAAAGCCGGTCGGCAGGAACTCGCCGCCCAGGAGCGCGGCGAGATCGACATCATCGGCGCTTACCTCCCGCAGCAACTGTCGGAGGCCGAGGCGAAGGCGGCGATTGCCGAAACCATCAAAGCGACCGGCGCCGCCAGCATCAAGGACATGGGCAAGGTCATGGCCGCGCTCAAGAAGTCCTATTCCGGAAAAATGGATTTCGGCAAGGCGAGCGGCGTGGTGAAGGCGCTGCTGACCGCGCCGGGCGCCTGACGCGACCGTCATGCGTTTCGCGGCTTGCGACAGGCGCGTCGCCGCGTCGCCTTGCCGCGTGTCCGGTGCTGCTACATTGTGGGCGATAACTACAAGAAAACCGTCCCGGAGGACGCCGCGCATGAATCGCCTGTGCTGTCTCGCCGTCTCGCTCGCGGCGCTGGCCGGCGCGTCGCCAGCACTGGCGCAGGACTTTCCCTCGAAGCCGATCCGGGTGATCGCGTCCTCGGCGGCCGGCGGCATCAGCGACATCTTCATGCGCACCGTGGGCGAGGAGCTCAACCGGCGCTGGGGCCAGCCGATCGTCATCGAGAACCGCGCCGGCGGCGGCATGAATATCGGGGGCCGCGCCTGCGCCGAGGCGCCGCCCGACGGC
>JBKPUA010000108.1:0-4954 GCA_046735815.1 Pseudomonadota bacterium | reverse complement strand
TTCGGCGTCGACCTGTCCGAGCCGATGTTGCGACGGGCGCAGGCGCGCGTCGACGAGCTCGGCCTGCGCAATGTCGAGGGGCTGGCGGTCATGGACGCCGAGCACCTGGCCTTTCCGGACTGCTCGTTCGATGTCGTCGTGGCGCAATACGTGATCACGACCGTGCCGAACCCGGAGGCGACGCTCGACGAGTTTGCGCGTGTGCTCAAACCCGGCGGCGAGATCATTCTGGTCAGCCGGGTCGGCGCGGAGGCCGGCTTGCGCCGCGCCTTCGAGCACTGGTTCGCGCCCATGGCGCATCGTCTCGGCTGGCGCACGGAATTTCCCTGGGCGCGGTTTGCGCGCTGGGCCGAGCGACCGCACGGCGTGCGCCTGGTCGAGCGCCGCGCCATGCCGCCGCTCGGCCACTTCTCGCTGGTGCGATTCGCCAAGAGCTCCCACGCAGAAGTGAGCTCCGGCGCCGAGGTGACGCGGGCGAATCGCCTCGAGGCGCGCCTCGGCTGAAACGCGGATCGCGTGTTGCGCCGCGGCGATGCGCCGGCGGACTCGTCCTTACAATGTTGCGCGCCATTGCGCGCTGCTAAACGCCGCACGAGTGGGTCAATGCACGACTTCGTTGGGGATCGATCGCATCGACACCGCGCGCTTTCGTTCAGCTGTCATATGTGACGTTTAAGAAACGTCATACAACGAGGAAGGAATCAATGGACAGTTTCCTTGAAGCTCTCAGAATTCAGCGCTGGGACGATCACCGCTACTATCATCACAGCCGAATCAATCAGAGCCTGCACCTGGTCAGCGCGCTGAGCTTCCTCAGCGCCTATGTGCTGATCTTCACCGATCCGGTGGCGGCGGCGCTGATCGGTTGGCTGGTCGCGATGACCAGCCGGCAGATCGGGCATTTCTTCTTCGAGCCGAAGGACTACGACGAGGTCAACCAAGCCACCCACGAGTACAAGGAAGAGATCAAGGTCGGCTACAATCTCCAGCGCAAGGTCGTGTTGATGACGATCTGGGCGCTGTCGCCGTTCCCGCTCTATTTCGACCCCACGCTGTTCGGCATCTTCGAGCCGCACGCCACCACCGCCGAGTTCGTCCGCCACGTCGCGCTGATCTGGCTCGTGGTCGGGCTGGGCGGGCTCATCTACCGCACGGTGCAGCTGTTCTTCATCAAGGACGTCCAGACCGGTCTGGTCTGGGCGACGAAGATCCTCACCGACCCGTTCCACGACATCAAGCTCTACCACAAGGCGCCGCTCTATCTGCTGCGCGGCGAGCTGCTCGACACCGACGACATGACGCCGGAGGAGACGCACTGACACGGCGTCTTCTCAATTTGGTTCGACGTTCTCTAGCCATATGCGTCACCCCCGGGCTTGACCCGGGGGTCCATCCTTCTTCGAAAGAAGTTGTGCGAAGAGGATGGATTGCCGGGTCAAGCCCGGCAATGACGGCTGTCAGGGCGAGATGGTCGGAAACCAGCTTATCGTTGAGATCAGTCTCTTCGGCCGAACAGCGGGAAACGCTGCGCGATCATCTCCCACAGGATGCGCCGCCGGATGGATTTGTTGGTCGTCGTGGGCTCGCACCACCACCAGCCGTCGTGCTGCATGGCCTTGGCCGCGGCGATGAAACGATCGGCCACCACATCGAAATCGGCGTCGCTGTAGTTGAGGCTGAAGATCAAGCGCCCGGTTCCGACCCAGCTCAGCGCCAGGCCCTCCGCGCGCAGGTAGTATTGCAGCATCCAGTTGTAGCGCGACGGCCGCGTGTAGCAGACCGTCCAGATCGAGGACATGTTCACGACCTCGACCGGCAGCCCTTCCGCGCGCAGGCGCGCGTTGAGCCGTTGCGTGCGCGCGTTCCAGACCTCGTCGAGCTTACTGTAGAGCGCGCGCACCTCCGGCCGGTCGACGTGGTTCAGGAACTCGAGCATCGCCGCCATCACGTACGGATGCGAGTTGAAGGTGCCGCGCGCGAAGCAGACATCGACCGGACGGTCATCGCGGAACCGCTTCATCAGCTCCCTGCGGCCGCAGACCACGCCGACCGGCAGGCCGCCGCCCAGCGTCTTGCCGTAGGTGACGAGGTCGGCCTTGACGCCGAAATAGTCCTGCGCGCCGCCGCGCGCGAGGCGGAAGCCGACGAACACTTCGTCGAAGATCAGCACGATGCCGCGCTCGCTGCACACCGCGCGCAGGCGTTTGAGCCAATCGGCATAGGCTGCCCGATCGAAATGCGCGCTCCTTGCGCCGTCGACCAGCGCCGAGTCGGCCGGGGGATTGCCGTTCGGATGCAGCGCCTGCAGCGGATTGATCAGCACGCAGGCGATGTCGCGACGGCTGTTGAGCACCCGCAGCGAATGCTCGGACATGTCCTGCAAGGTGTAAGTCTCGCGCGCCGGCACGGGATTGCCCACGCCGGGCGCAACGTCACCCCACCAGCCGTGATAGGCGCCGCAGAAGCGCACCAGGTGCGAGCGCCGGGTGTGGTAGCGCGCGAGCCGCACCGCCTGCATCACCGCCTCGGTGCCGGACATGTGGAACGATACCTCGTCGAGCCCGGAGATTTCTTTCAGCCGCCTGACGTTGTCGGCAATCAGCGGATGGTAGGGCCCGAGCACCGGACCGAGCGCGCGCACGCGTCGCTGCGCGCGCTCGAGGCAATCTTTGTAGAAGTCGTAGCCGAACACGTTCACGCCGTAGGAGGCGGTGAGATCGTAGAAGCGATTGCCGTCGAGGTCGGTCAGCGTCACGCCGGAGGAGGATTGCACGAAGGCGCCGGCCTTGAGATGCCGGCGCACATAGCGGCTGAACTGGAACGGCACGCGGTAGGCGGCGGTGAACTGCAGGTCGGAGATGCCCTCCGCCACATCGGCGGTCGCCTGGATCGTCTTGGCGAATCGCTCCCGGTAGAGCTCCGACAGCCGCGCGAAGCCCGCGCGGCGCCGGGCGACGACGTCCGCCGGCGCGTCGTCGCAGCAGAAGAAGCGCGCCTCGTCGTACTCGTAGAACGGCACCAGTGCGGCAAGTCGCCGCGAGATGCGGGCGTGGCCGGACAACGAGCGGTGCTTGGCCTGCGAGAGCTCGAGTCGCGGCTTCAGCTTGATCAGCGACGTGGTCACCGCCGCGGCGCCGGCCGCGTAGAGCGCAAGTGTGGTGGAAGCGAATCCCATCGGTTCGCGGTTTATCCCATTGATTTTACGGTTGCATGACGATGCGATCCGCCATCCTCGACGCGCTACAGCAGGAAGACCTCAATTTCCTGTTGACCAACCGCATTCCCCGCCGCCTGGCGACCCGGTTCATGGGCTGGTTCAGCCGCATCGAGCAGCCGCTGGTGCGCGACCTCTCCATAGCGGTCTGGCGCTTCTTCTCCGATCTCGATCTCAGCGAGGCGAAGAAGACGCATTTCACGAGCATGCACGACTGTTTCATCCGTGAGCTCAAGGACGGCGCGCGGCCGCTCGATCCCGACCCGGCGATTCTGGTGAGTCCCTGCGACGGCATCGTCGGCGCCTGCGGAGCGATCGCCGGCACCGCCCTGTTCCAGGTCAAGGGGTTTCCCTACACCGTGCAGGATCTGCTCGGTGATTCGGAACTGGTGAACGCCCATCGCAACGGGCGCTACGTCACCTTGCGGCTGACCGCGAGCATGTATCATCGCTTCCACGCCCCGCATGACTGCCGCGTGGAGCAGGTCACCTACATCGCGGGCGACACCTGGAACGTCAATCCGATCGCGCTCAAGCGCATCGAGAAGCTGTTTTGCAAGAACGAACGCGCGGTGCTGCGAACCCGGCTCGCCATCGGCGGCCATGTCGTGACTCTGGTGCCGGTGGCGGCGGTGCTCGTCGCCGGCATCCGATTGAACTTCCTGGACGGACCGCTCACGCTGCGTCAGCGTGGGCCCAACGCCATCGCCTGCGATGCACGGCTGGCGAAGGGCGAGGAGATGGGGTGGTTCGAGCACGGATCGACCATCATCGTGTTCGCGCCGGACGGCTTTGCGCTGTGCGACAACGTGCGCGAGGGCAGCATCGTCCGCATGGGGGAGCCGCTGCTGCGGCTGCCTTGAAGTACCCCGACATTTGCGCGAGAAGCCGGAGCCCCGACATCGCAAGGAATCCGGCCATTTCTCAGATTGTTGAAACCGAGGGCCGCACGGGGGAGGGCGCCCGCTTCGCCTTCCGCCTGATCGCCACCGACGGCGCCGCGCGCTGCGGGGAGATCGCCACCGCGCATGGGCCGGTGGCAACGCCGGCCTTCATGGCGGTCGGAACGCAAGCCACGGTGAAGGGGCTCTCGCCCGACGCGGTGCGGGCGACCGGCGCCGACATCGTGCTCGCCAACACCTATCATCTGATGCTGCGCCCCGGCGCCGAGCGCATCGCGGAGCTCGGTGGTCTGCACCGGTTCATGAACTGGCCGCGGGCGATCCTTACCGACTCCGGCGGCTTCCAGGTCATGTCGCTCGCGCCGTTGCGCGAGGTCGCCGACGACGGCGTGACCTTTCGCTCCCACCTCGACGGCGCCATGGTGAAGCTCTCGCCCGAGCGCGCAGTGGAAGTCCAGAGCCTGCTCGGCTCCGACATCGCCATGCAGCTCGACGAATGCCTTGCGCTGCCGGCGGCGCACGGCGAGCTCGAGCGCGCCATGCGGCTTTCGCTCGCTTGGGCCGAGCGCAGCAAGCGCGCCTTCGAAACCGCGCCGCCGCAGCGCGCGCTGTTCGGCATCGTTCAGGGCGGCGATGATCCGCAGTTGCGCCGCGAGAGCGCGCGGGCCTTGGTTGCGATCGGCTTTAGCGGCTACGGCATCGGCGGCTTGGCCGTGGGCGAGCCGCAGGAGGTGATGCTGCGGACGATCGAGGAGGTGGCACCCACGCTTCCCGCCGATCGCCCGCGCTATCTCATGGGCGTCGGCACGCCTGAGGACCTCATCGAGGCGGTGGCGCG
>JBKPUA010000107.1:0-4601 GCA_046735815.1 Pseudomonadota bacterium | reverse complement strand
CACGCGATCATCGAATACACCTCCGATCCGAATTGCATTCTGCGCATCAAGCTCGGCCGCCTCGACGAGGACATCATGCTCTCGGACGGCACTCGCGGCCGCGCCGGCGCTCGCGTCGTCGATCTCCACCTCTGGAACGAGCAAATTCCCCGCATGCCGAAGCAGGGCGCGTCGATTGCGTGGGCGCTGCGGATGAACGCCTGCTTCCGATTTTCGCTCGAGGAACTGGCGCGCTATCTCGCCCGCAGACCCGATCTCGACGATGTCGCCCTCGTACGCTGCAACATGGCGTTCGGGGGTCCCGGGCGCAATGCGCAGATGGTACGCCTGATCAGCCGATACGGCTTCGAGCTCGTGCCCGCGGCGACGGCGGTGACGCTTGCCGAGCACGCCCGCCGTTGCGGCGAGAACATCCTCATCTCGCTGATGGTATTGGCACGCAACGCGGCGGCGCTGAGGCAGGACACTTTGCGCCGCGGCCGCACTCAGGTCTTCCTGTCGCGGCGGTCGCTCGAGCAGCGCTACAGTGCGAGCGGAATCGATCCGGTGTGTTGCCCGGCACGACAAGACGTCCGACAAGGGCTGGTTTGATCGAAGAAGGTTGCGTCGGCGGGCGCGTTGGCTGTGCCGTCCGCCTCCCGCCGCGCTGATGTTGAGGCCGATCTAGTGGTCCGATTCCGAAGTTCGCATCATTTGTGCGGCCCCTTCGTTTGCGAACCTCGGAATCGAGGACCACTAGCAACTCTATGATCCTAGTGCCCCTTTTAACCCGAAGTTCGCGGTCGAACGCGCGGCACGATATGCGCGAACTTCGGGTTCGGGGCACTAGCAGATCGGCGTGGCAGCTAGCACGCTCGCCGCCTGCGTCAGCCGGCGTAGGCCACGCGCTCTTGGTCGCGTGCCTCGCTTTCGGTCGTCGGCTGCGCTGGCAGCTGCAACACCGTCGCTTCTTGACCCTCGCAGAGGAAGGTCAGAAGTACGGTGTGTCCGTCCGGCAGTTCGAGCGCGTCATGATGCATGTGTTGCTGCGCGCGGTTGACCTGGCGGAAAATCGCAGTCTTGTGCCGCGTGGGCGCGGCGGCGCCGTAGATGCAAATTTCCGTGTTGAAGGCCAGCTCCGTTCCAGGCAGGACGCAGACCGCGGTGCTGGGATCGTCCGACGCCGCAAACCCGCGGGTGCCCGTGCCGAAATTGGTGGTGCGGAGCTTGTCGCCAACGCTGGCTGGGCGCGATTTCACGTGCATCAAGCTGTAGTCACACATGGCAGGACTCCTATTTGGCCTCCCACGCGATAACGCCCGGGTCGATATCGGGTTCATTCCGGACTGCTGCAGGCTCGCGGCCACGCCTTTCAAGGGCGGAAGCTGATCGCATTTGGTCGTGCACAGGTTGTCGGGTACCAATGGAGATGCGCAATATTGCGCAATATTTCGCAAGTTTGGCCGAAAGTTTGCAGAACGCCGATCGCTCAGCGGCGCTCTAAGTTCGGTACCGCTCGCGTCTGTTGTCGCGCCGTTAAGTCGGGAAGGTGACGCGCTGCACGTGGTCGAAAACCAATTCGGCCAGCGTCTCGGCTGACTCGTTATTCGCATCGAGCCGGAGGTCCGGTGCAGACGGCGGTTCATAGGGCGAGTCGATGCCGGTGAAATTTACGATCGCGCCGCTGCGCGCCTTGCGATAGAGGCCCTTGGGATCGCGCGTCTCGCAGGTCGCCAGGCTCGCGTCGACGAACACCTCGACGAACGGGATGTCCTGCGCGATCTCGCGTGCCATGGCACGCTCGCGCGCGAACGGCGAAATGAACGAGACCAGAACGATGAGGCCGGCGTCCGCCATCAGGCGCGCGACCTCCGCGACGCGGCGGATGTTCTCGACCCGGTCGGCGGCGACGAAGCCGAGATCGCGGTTGAGGCCGTGGCGGACATTGTCGCCGTCGAGGATGTAGCAGTGGCTGCCGATCGCGGCGAGCTTGCGCTCGACGAGGTTGGCGATGGTGGATTTGCCGGCGCCCGGCAATCCGGTCAACCAAACGATCGCCGGCCGGTGCCCCATCGCCGCCGCGCGGGAGACGCGGTCGCTGTCGAACCTCTGCCAGGCGATGTTCTCGCCCCTGCGCAGGGAGTGCTCGATCAGGCCCGCGCCCGAGGTGCGGTTGGTCATGCGGTCGATCAAGATGAAGGCGCCCATGTCGCGATTGTCGGCGTAGGTGTCGAATGCGATTGGCCGATCCAATGCGATCTTGACCGACGCCACGTCGTTGAGCACCAAGGTCTTGGCGGCCTTTTCCTGCATCTTCTCCATGTCGACGACGTGCCGTATCTCGGTCACCGATCCGCCGACCGTGGCGGCGGCCAGGCGCATGATGTAGGAGCGCCCGGGGTAGAGCGGATCAGAATCCATCCAGATCATCTTGGCCACGAACTGATCGGCGACGATCGGCGGTTGATCGGCGCGTGCCATCACGTCGCCGCGCGAGACGTCGATGTCGTCGGCGAGGCAGAGCGTCACTGATTGCCCGCTCGCGGCCGCAGCGATGTCGCCGTCGAAGGTGGCGATGCGGGTGACGCGGCTGCGCGTGCCCGATGGCTGGATCACGATTTCGTCGCCGACCGCAATCCGGCCGCCGACGATGAGGCCGGCATAGCCGCGGAAATCGCCGTCCGCGCGGATGACATATTGCATCGGCATGCGGAAGCGGCTTGGCACCACCGCCGGCGGTTCGGCGCTTTCGAGGGTCTCGATCAGCGTCGGCCCCTCGTACCAGGGCATCGCAGTCGAGCGCCGGCAGACATTGTCGCCGTGCAGGGCGGAGATCGGAATCGCGACCGGTCGATCAATGCCGAGGCTTGCGGCCAGGCCGGCGAATGCGTCGGCGGTGTCCGCGAACCGCGCGCGGTCATACCCGACCAGATCCATTTTGTTGACCGCCAGCATTATGTGACGGATGCCCATCAGGCCTGCGATGAAGAGATGCCGCCGCGTCTGCAGCACGATCCCGTTGCGGGCGTCTACCAGCACCACCGCGACGCCGGCGCGCGAGGCGGCCGTGACCATGTTGCGGGTGTATTGCTCGTGCCCCGGCGCATCCGCCACGATGAAGCGACGGTGCAGCGTCTCGAAGAAGCGGTAGGCAACATCAATGGTGATGTTCTGCTCGCGCTCGGCCATCAGGCCGTCCACCAGCAGCGAGAGATCGAGCCCCTCCGGCCCCGTGAGCCGGTTGGCGCTGGCGCGACGCAGCTCGTCGAGCTGATCGTCCGGAAGCAATCCGCAGTCGAACAGCAATCGGCCGATCAGCGTGCTCTTGCCGTCATCGACGCTGCCGCAGGTGGCGAAGCGCAAAAGGTCCTTTTCTGCAACCGAGCTCCGCGGCGTCATCAGAAATAAGCTTCCTGCTTCTTCTTCTCCATCGATGCGGCCTGGTCGGCATCGATCAGCCGGCCTTCGCGCTCCGAGCCGCGGCTCGCCCGCATTTCGGTGAGGACGGCTTCGAGCGTGGAGGCTTGCGATTCGATTGCGCCGGAGAGCGGATAGCAGCCGAGCGTTCGGAAGCGGACGGAGCGCAGCTGTGGTGTCTCTCCGGGCTCGAGCGGCAAGCGGTCGTCATCGAGCACGATCCATGTCCCGTTCCGACGGACGACCGGCCGGGATTTGGCGAAGTAGAGCGGCACGACCGGGATATTTTCACGCGCCACGTAGGACCACACGTCGCTCTCGGTCCAGTCGGAGAGCGGGAAGACGCGCATGCTCTCGCCGGGCGCGAGGCGCGCATTGTAAAGACGCCAGAGCTCGGGCCGCTGGTTCTTCGGATCCCAGCGTTGGCTCGCCGAGCGCTGCGAGAACACGCGCTCCTTGGCGCGCGACTTTTCCTCGTCGCGGCGCGCGCCACCGATGGCGGCGTCGAAGCCGTGGACGGCAAGAGCCTGACGCAAAGCCTGCGTCTTCATCACGTCGGTGTGGAGCGCCGAGCCGCTGCGAATGGGATCGATCCCGGCACGCAGGCCCTCTTCGTTGACGTGGACGATAAGTCTGAGGCCGAGACGTCGCACGGTCTCGTCTCGAAACGAGATCATGTCGCGAAACTTCCACGTCGTATCGATGTGGAGCAGCGGGAACGGCGGCTTGGCCGGATGAAAGGCCTTGCGGGCGAGATGCAGGAGAACGGAGGAATCCTTCCCGATCGAATAGAGCAGGACCGGCCGCTCGAAGTTGGCGGCCACTTCACGCAGGATATGGATGCTTTCAGCCTCGAGCGTATCCAGATGATTCATGAATGATCACGGACCCGCAGCAGTGTTGTCCAAACTTCGCCTCCTCGGTCCGAGCTCCAGTCCGTGGGGGGCGACGGCATAGCGATTTTGCACCTCGCCTTTGGGCGATCAAGTCGAGGGGTCCGGGGCCCAGCGCACCGCAGATGAGCTGTCGGAAACCAAATGCCGTCTCAAACCGCCCGCGGCGTAGATGCGAACCATTCTATTGGGAGCAATCGGAGGCCGCTTGACGGAATTCACACGACCGGCGAATCTCTCGCCGTGGCACAAGCATTGCAGTGCTCCCACGCGCAACCGTTCATGACGCGCTCCACAGGCCACCGGGGCGCG
>JBKPUA010000106.1:0-6708 GCA_046735815.1 Pseudomonadota bacterium | reverse complement strand
ACGCTGCCGAGGGTGTGGAACGGCTCCGGGATCGGCGCCCAGGCGAACATCGAGGCGCGCGGCGGCGGAACATCCCAGCCCGCGCGGCCGAAGGATTCCACCAGCACGTCGCGCCGGCGCTTGTAAGTCTCGCGCATCTCGCGAATGCAATCGTCGGGGCCGTTGAGCGCGGCCGTGGCCGCGACCTGGATCGGCGTGAA
The DNA here is from genome assembly GCA_046735815.1 of Pseudomonadota bacterium. Taxonomy (GTDB): domain Bacteria; phylum Pseudomonadota; class Alphaproteobacteria; order Rhizobiales; family Xanthobacteraceae; genus VAZQ01. The sequence continues at coordinate 6,508 of JBKPUA010000106.1, read as the reverse complement.
GGCGCCGTAGTCGAGATAGGACTTCACCCGCCCCAGCGCCGCGATGATGCGCTCGTTGCCGACCGCAAAGCCGATGCGCCAACCGGGCATCGAATAGGTCTTCGACATCGAGGTGAACTCGACCGCGACGTCCATCGCGCCCGGCACCTGCAGCACCGAGGGCGGCGGAGCGCCGTCGAAATAGACCTCGGCGTAAGCGAGATCCGACAGCACGAAGACGCCGTGCTTCTTCGCGAACGGAACGAGCTCCTTGTAGAAGTCGAGATCAGCCACCGCCGCGGTCGGATTGGAGGGATAGCAGACGATGACCGCGATGGGCTTGGGAATGGAATGGACGATGGCGCGCTCGACAGCCCCGAAGAAAGCCGGCGTCGGCTGCGACGGCACCGCGCGCAGCACGCCGCCCGCCATCAGGAAGCCGAAGGCGTGGATGGGATAGCTGGGATTGGGGACGAGAATGACGTCGCCCGGCGCGGTGATCGCCTGCGCCACGTTGGCGAAGCCCTCCTTCGAGCCCAGCGTGGTGACGATCTGCGTCTCAGGATTGAGCTTTACGCCGAAGCGGCGCGCATAATAGCCAGCCTGGGCGCGTCGCAGCCCGGGAATGCCGCGCGATGCCGAGTAGCGGTCGGTCCGCGGTTTGCCGACCGTCTCCTTGAGTTTTTCGATGACGTGCGCCGGCGCCGGCAGGTCGGGATTGCCCATGCCGAGATCGATGATGTCGGCACCCGCATTGCGCGCCACCGCCTTCGCCCGATTGACCTGCTCGAAGACATAGGGCGGCAGGCGTCGGATGCGGTGAAACTCTTCCATGATCGGCGCTCCTTGGCCTCACGCCGAGGCTTCGCAAGCAACCCGGCGCGCGCGTTCTATCACGGCTTGGCGGCGTCGGCAGCCGGCTTGGCGGCTGCCGCGGCGCGCTCGCGCGCCGCGACAAGGTCACCCTCGAGCTTGTTGCGCTCGGCGTCGGTGAGCACTTGGGTCGCGCGCGGCGGCGGCATGTCGTGAACGGCAGGATAGGCGGAGGACTGCTTCGGCCGCTGCGGCGTGCCCTCGGGCAGGCCGCCGATAGCGGTCGGCGCATAATCGCCAATCGTGGCTCCGCAACCCGCAAGCGCCACGGCAGTGGCGAAGAGGCTTAGGGCAGCACAGACGCGGCCCAGCCAGGTCCGCCCTGAGCGCGATCTCGACCTCATGCCCCTGACCCCTGCCCCGACCGTCGCGGCGATGCAAAAAGTGCCCGTCCGCTTGCGAAATTGCTGTCGTTTCAACCAATTGGCCGCAAGCTCTAGTATGCCAATATGACCAAAGCAAGGTTAACGGAGAGGTGCGGCAAGCACGCGCGCCGCAAAGGTGATGCGTCTTGCGACCGTCACGGGTAAAGTCCATGTCAGGCCTTAAGAGGGCTGCCGGGCCCACGCCAGAACCGCGAATTGAGGCGTTACCGTGAGAGCCCCGTCAGAACCGATCAAAACCAGCTCGGTCGAGGTCGAGGAATTCGCCCGCAACGTCGCCCGGATGGTGGAAGAAGGCGGCAAGGCGCTCGCCGCCTACCTCAAGCCGCGGGAAGAAGGCCAGGTCGACGACCAATACGCCGAGATGACCGACGTGGTGAAAACCCTCGGCCAAGTCGCGGACTATTGGCTGCGCGATCCGCAGCGCGCGCTGCAAGTGCAGACGGAGCTGGGCAAGGCCTATCTCGACCTCTGGGCGCATATGGCCAGGCGCATGGCCGGCGAGAAGGTGGAGCCCGTCGCCGCGCCCGACTCGAGGGACAGGCGCTTCGCCGACCCCGAATGGTCGACCAACCAGTTCTTCGATTTCCTCAAGCAGGCCTATCTTCTGACGGTGCAATGGGCCAACCGGCTGGTGCATGACGCCGAAGGGCTCGACCCGCACATCCAGCAGAAGGCCGATTTCTACATGCGCCAGATCGCCAACGCGATCGCCCCGTCCAATTTCGTGCTCACCAATCCGGAGCTGTTGCGCGAGACGCTCGCGTCCAAGGCCGAGAACCTCGTGCGCGGCATGCACATGCTGGCCGAGGACATCGAGGCCGGACACGGCAACCTCAAGATCCGCCAGTCGAGCGCCGCGATGTTCGAGGTCGGCCGCAATCTCGCCTGCTCGCCCGGCAAGGTCATCTTCGAAAACGAGCTGATGCAGCTCATACAGTACGCGCCCTCGACCGCGACGGTGCTCAAGCGGCCGCTGCTGATCGTGCCGCCCTGGATCAACAAGTTCTACATCCTCGATCTCACGCCGGAAAAATCCTTCATCAAGTGGTGCGTGGACCAGGGCTTGACGGTGTTCGTCATCTCCTGGGTCAACCCGGACACCAAGCTCGCCAACAAGAGCTTCGAGGACTACATGCGCGAGGGCCCGCTTGCGGCGCTCGACGTCATCGAAGGCGCGACCGGCGAGCGCGAGGTGCACGCCATCGGCTACTGCGTCGGCGGCACGCTGCTCGCCACCACGCTGGCCTATATGGCCTCGAAGCAGGACCCGCGCATCGCCTCGGCCACGTTCTTCGCCGCCCAGGTCGATTTCACCCACGCGGGCGATCTCAAGGTGTTCGTCGACGAGGAGCAGATCACGGCGCGCGAGCGCGAAATGAGCGGACGCGGCTACCTCGAAGGCAAGAAGATGGCGACCGCCTTCAACCTGCTGCGCTCGAACGATCTGATCTGGCCCTATGTCATCAACAATTACCTCAAGGGGAAGGAGCCGCCGCCCTTCGACCTGCTCTACTGGAACTCGGACGCGACCCGGCTACCGGCGGCGAACCACTCGTTCTACCTGCGCAACTGCTACCTGGAGAACCGGCTGAGCAAGGGCGACATGGTAATCGCCGGCAAGAAGCTCAAGCTGAAAAGCATCAAGATTCCGGTGTACAATCTGGCCACGCGCGAGGATCACATCGCGCCGGCGACGTCAGTGTTGCTCGGCTCGAAATTCTTGGGCGGACCGGTACGGTTCGTGCTGGCCGGTTCGGGCCACATCGCCGGCGTGGTCAACCCACCCGACAAGATGAAGTACCAGTATTGGACCGGACCCAAGCCCACCAGCGCCAATCTCGAGCGCTGGCTGTCGAAAGCCAAGGAGCATGCGGGCTCGTGGTGGCCCGATTGGTTCGAATGGATCAAGGCGCAGGATGCGACCGAGGTGCCGGCGCGCCAGCCGGGCGGCGGCAAGCTCGCGCCGATCGAGGACGCGCCGGGAAGCTACGTCAAAGTGCGAGACTGACGGCCTTTCGGCGCCGCAGCGCCGCCGGGGACTACGCTAATTCCAGCCGGATTCACAGCGGAGAACAGCGATGCGCATCAAGATGCTGCTTTCGATGGTTGCGGCGGCGGGCTTCACCGCCTCCCCGGTGCTCGCACAAGAGCTCACCGGCACGCTCAAGAAGATCAAGGACACCGGCACGATCACGCTCGGCCACCGCGAGTCCTCGGTGCCGTTCTCCTACTACGACGACAAGCAGCAGGTGGTGGGCTACGCCATGGATCTCTGCGGGCGCATCGTCGAGCGGGTGAAGAGCGAGCTCAAGCTTCCGAAGCTCGACGTCCAGCTCAACCCGGTCACCTCGGCGACCCGCATCCCGCTGATGGCGAACGGCACCGTCGACCTCGAATGCGGCTCGACCACCAACAATCTCGAGCGGCAGAAGCAGGTCTCCTTCACCATTACCCATTTCGTCACCGCCAACCGCTTCGTGTCGAAGAAATCCGCGAACCTGAAGACGGTCGACGATCTCAAGGGCAAGACCGTCGTATCGACGTCCGGCACCACCAACATCAAGCAGATCACCGAGATCGGCGCGCAGAAGGGCCTCAACCTGAACATTCTCGCCGCCAAAGACCACGCCGAGGCGTTCCTGATGGTGGAAACCGGCCGCGCCGCCGCCTTCGTGATGGACGATATCCTGCTTTACAGCCTGGTCGCCGGATCGAAGACGCCGCAGGCCTACGCCATCTCCGCCGACGCGCTGTCGGTCGAGCCCTACGGCATCATGCTCCGCCGCGAGGATGCCCCGTTCAAGAAAGTCGTCGACGAAGCCATGATCGAGACCTATCGCAGCGGCGCGATCAACCCGATCTACGACCAGTGGTTCCTCAAGCCGATCCCGCCGCGCGGCCTTAATCTCAATGTGCCGATGAGCGACGCCTTCAAGAAGGTGATCGCCAGTCCGACCGACAGCGGCGATCCAGCGGTTTACTGATGCCAGGGATCAGATGTCAGAGGTCAGATGTCGGAACTCGTCTCAACTTCTGACCCCTGATTACTATTGGTGGAGCATGATCTTTTCCGAAAACCGGTACCCACCCCGGATCAAGTCCAGGGCAGGCTTTTTCGGGATCATGCTCTCTGACATCTGATTCCCGATCAGGGGGCAGCATGAACTACAACTGGGACTGGGGCATCTTTCTGCAGATGTCGCCGGACGGCGTGCACACCTATCTCGGCACGCTGTTGCTCGGCACCGGCTTGACGCTCGCCACCGCGCTCAGCGCCTGGTGCCTGGCGCTCGGCATGGGATCGCTCGTCGGCGTCATCCGCACCACACCGCATCCCTGGCTGGTGCGGCTCGGCAACGCTTATGTCGAGGTGTTCCGCAATATCCCGCTGCTGGTGCAGATGTTCCTGTGGTACTTCGTGCTGCCCGAGCTGCTGCCGGTCGAGCTCGGCGACTGGCTCAAGCAGCTTCCCGACGCCTCGTTCTACACCGCCGTCATCGCGCTCGGCTTCTACACGTCGGCGCGCGTCGCCGAGCAGGTGCGCGCCGGCATCTTGAGTCTCGCCCGCGGCCAGCGCATGGCGGCGCTGGCGCTCGGCCTCACGCTGCCCCAGGCCTACGGCTACGTGCTGCTGCCGATGGCCTACCGCATCATGCTGCCCCCGCTGACCTCTGAATTCCTCAATATCATCAAGAACAGCGCGGTCGCGCTCACCATCGGGCTGATGGAGCTCACGGCGCGCGCGCGCGCGATGCAGGAATTCTCCTTCCACGTCTTCGAGGCCTTTACCGCCGCCACCATCATCTACATCGTCATTAACATCGTCGTGACCTTCGGCATGCGCTGGGTCGAGCGGCACGTGGCGGTGCCCGGCATGATCGGCGCCGCGCCGGCAGCGGCCACTCATTAGAGGACGATCGATGTTTTCCGATTTTGACGTCGACGTCATCATCCGTTCCCTGCCCTACCTGTTCTACGACGGCATGATGTTCACCTTGCTGCTGACCGCGCTCGCGACCACCGGCGGCATCTTTTTCGGCACGCTGCTTGCGATGATGCGGCTTTCGGGCTTCACACTGCTGGCGCTGCCCGCCGCCGGCTACGTCAACCTGATGCGCTCGGTGCCGCTGGTGCTGGTGATCTTTTGGTTCTATTTCCTGGTGCCGTTCATCGGCCAATGGGTCACCGGCGCGTCGCGGCCGATCCAGGTCGGCGCCTTCGTCTCCTCGCTCGTCACCTTCACACTGTTCGAGGCCGCTTATTTCGCCGAGATCATGCGCGCCGGCATCCAGTCGATCCCGCGCGGCCAGGTGTCGGCGGCGCAGGCGCTCGGCATGACCTACCTGCAGACCATGGGCTACATCGTCCTGCCGCAGGCGTTCCGCAACATGGTGCCGGTGCTGCTCACCCAGACCATCATCCTGTTCCAGGACACCTCGCTCGTCTATGTGCTCTCGATCACCGACTTCCTCGGCGCCGCCTCGAAGGTGGCGCAGCGCGACGGGCGGCTGGTGGAGATGTATCTGTTCGCGGCGCTCGTCTATTTCGTGATCTCGTTCGCGGCCTCCCAGCTCGTGCGGGCGCTGCAGAGCCGGATCGCGATCATCCGTTGAGGACATTTCATGATCACGCTCGGCAACGTCAGCAAATGGTACCGGGATTTCCAGGTGCTGAAGAATTGCTCGACCGAGGTCGCCAAGGGCGAAGTCGTGGTGGTGTGCGGCCCCTCGGGCTCCGGCAAGTCGACCTTGATCAAGTGCGTCAACGGGCTCGAGCCGTTCCAGGAAGGCACCATCACCGTCGCCGGCATTAGCGTGAACGATCGCAAGACCGACCTGCCGAAGCTGCGCGCCCGCATCGGCATGGTGTTCCAGCATTTCGAGCTCTTTCCCCACCTCACGGTGATCCGCAATCTCGAGCTGGCGCAGATCAAGGTGCTCGGCCGCAGCCGGCAGGACGCAAACGAGAAAGCCATGCGGCTGCTCGAACGCGTCGGCTTGACCGCGCACGCCAAGAAATATCCCGGCGAGCTTTCCGGTGGGCAGCAGCAGCGGGTGGCGATCGCGCGCGCGCTCGCCATGGATCCGATCGCCATGCTGTTCGATGAGCCGACCTCGGCGCTCGATCCGGAGATGATCAACGAGGTGCTCGACGTCATGGTGGCGCTCGCCAAGGACGGCATGACCATGATGGTGGTCACCCACGAGATGGGCTTCGCGCGCCGGGTCGCGCACCGCGTGGTGTTCATGGACCGCGGCGAGATCGTCGAG
>JBKPUA010000105.1:0-3721 GCA_046735815.1 Pseudomonadota bacterium | reverse complement strand
GCTCACCGGCAATCTGGCGCCGCGCGGCTGCGTGATGAAGCCGGCGGCGGCGGACCAGCGTTTCCTCAAGCATCGCGGGCCCGCGCTCGCCTTCGAGGACTACAACCACATGGCGCGCGAGATCGAGCGCGACGATCTCGCAGTCACGCCCGACCACGTCATCGTGCTCAAGAACGCCGGCCCCAAAGGCGGCCCCGGCATGCCGGAATGGGGCATGCTGCCGATCCCGAAACGGCTGGTGCAGGCCGGCGTGCGCGACATGGTGCGCATCTCGGACGGACGCATGAGTGGCACCAGCTACGGCGCCTGCATTTTGCACGTGGCGCCGGAGAGCTTCGTCGGCGGACCACTCGCCTTCGTCGAGACCGGCGATGCGATCGAGATCGACGTGGGCGCACGCCGTATTCACCTGGACGTCGGCGAGGAGGAGCTTAACCGCCGCCGCGCCGCTTGGAAGCAACCGGCGCCGCGTTATTCGCGCGGCTACGGTGCCATGTTCTCCGCCCATATCGGCCAGGCCGACGAAGGCTGCGATTTCGACTTCCTCGCCGGCAAGGGACAAATCCCCGAGCCGGAAATCCACTGACACGTATCGTAACCCGCCCCGCTGAGGACCCATGAAAGTTGGACTTTTCGATCACGTCGAGCATGGCGCACGCCCGCTCGCGACGCTCTTCGACGAGCGGCTCGCCTTCGTTCAGGCTGCCGACGAGGCCGGCATCTACTGCCTGCACGTGGCCGAGCACCACGCCACGCCGCTCAACATGGTGCCGGTGCCCGGCGTCTATCTCGGCGCGGTGGCGCGCGCCACCAAGCGCATGCGGCTCGGCCCGCTGGTTTATCTGCTCCCGCTCTATTCGCCGCTGCGCTTGATCGAGGAAATCTGCATCCTCGACCATCTCAGTCACGGCCGCATGGAGGTGGGCGTCGGGCGCGGCGTCTCGCCGTTCGAGCTCAAGTATCACAAGATCGAGCACGAGGATTCGCGCGACATCTTCATCGATGCGTTCAATTGCGTCAGCGCTGGCTTGACCACCGACACGCTCACCTATTCCGGCAAGCACTACCAATACAAGGACGTGCCGATCGCCTTGCGGCCGCTGCAGCAGCCGCATCCCGCGTTCTGGTACGGCTCGTCCAACACCACCGGCTCCACCTGGGCCGGCGAGCACGGGATGCACTTCGTGAGCCTCGGGCCGACGCCGTTCGCCAAGACCAATATCGACGCCTTCAAGGAGGCCTTGGCCAAGCGCGGCGGCCCGGCCCAGCCCAAGGCCGAGTTTCCCGGCGGCACGGCGATCGGCGTGCTGCGTCATATCTTCGTGGCCGATACGGACGAAGAAGCGAAGCGCTTCGGAAAGCCGGCCATGGAGCTGCATCTGGCGCAGCTAAACTGGCTGCGCGACAAGCATGGGGTGACCGGCTTGACCTCGCGGCTCAATGTGCCGCGCGGCGCCACCTTCGAGGATTGCGTGGCCGACGGATCGGTGATCGCCGGAACGCCGCAGCGGGTGCAGGAGGAGATCGAGCGGCAGGTGGCAGAGCTTGGTGTGAACTACCTGCTCACCTATCTGTTCATGGGTGCGATGTCGCTGCCGGAGGCGATGCGCTCGCTGCAGCTATTCTCGACCGAGGTGATGCCCAAGCTGGCAAGGCTTTGAGTACCGGCCCCGTGCGCAAAACGCGGGGCCATGCTTCCACTCCCGCGCTCGCGCTCTAGCTCTTCGCAGCGGACTGTGCGAAATTCTCACGCAGGGGACGGCAAGAGGTCACGACCATGAACAGCACAGTCACCGGCGTGCGCAGCATCGAGCTCGGCGTGCGCGATCTTCAGCAATCGGCCGAGTTCTACACCAAGATCTGGGCGCTCGAGGAAGTGGCGTCGGAGGGCGACACGATGCATTTCCGCGCCACCGGCGGCGAGCACCATGTCCTTACCATCCGGGAGCGGCCGAAGCCCGCGCTGCTCGGCGTGCATTTCTCGGCCCCCGATCGGGCCGTGGTCGATGCGCTCTGCGCCAAGGCAAAGGGCTACGGCATCGAGGTTGCCGGCGCGCCGGCGCCACTCGACCCGGTCGCCGGCGGCGGCTACGGGTTCCGGTTCCGCACCCCCGACGGCCTGCCCATGAGCATCTCGTCGGACAGTGTGCAGCACCCTAATGTCGTTTTGGACCGCTCGCGGCCGACCAAAATCAGCCACGTCGTCCTCAACAGCGCCCGCACCGAGGATCAGGTGCCGTTCTTCATCGACGTTCTCGGCTTCAAGCTCTCCGACAGCACCCACATGATGGAGTTCCTGCGCTGCAGCGCGGACCACCACAGCATCGCGATCTTCCGCAACAACGGACCCTCGCTCAATCACGTGGCCTACGAGCTGCCGAACATCGATGGGCTGATGCGCGGCACGGGCCGGCTCAAGCAGAGCGGGTACGATATCGAGTGGGGCATCGGGCGCCACGGGCCGGGCAGCAACGTGTTCTCCTATTTCATCGAGCCGAACGGCTTCGTGGCGGAGTACACCACCGAGCTCGATCAGCTCGACGACGCCACCCACGTTCCGCAGGACGCCCAATATTGGCAAAAGGTCATGCCCAACCCCGATCGTTGGGGCATCGCCGGACCGCCGTCGAACCGCATGCGCGCCGCCATGTCCGGTGCGCTCTATCTCGGCGACGAGACCTCCGGCGATGCCCGCTGCGAGGACATCATCGGCCGCAAGCTCGGCTGATGGCGGCGCGGCGGGTTTGGGATCTGCGCCGATGGTGACGAGCAGGTGGCTGCTCGGGTGCCGAGGTTGCTCGGCATGAGCGACGATATTCCGTTCGACAAAAGCTTCGAGCTTGCGCCCGAAAGGGTGGAGGAGGTCGCGCCCGGAGTGCGGCGCGTGCTCGCCAACAATCCGAGCCCATTCACCTTCAAGGGCACCGTGTCCTACATCGTCGGACGCGGGCGGGTTGCGATCATCGATCCCGGTCCGCTCGACGAGACCCATATCGCGGCACTGCTCGACGCCGTGCGCGGCGAGACCGTCACCCACATCTTCGTCACCCATACCCACCGCGATCATTCTCCGGCGGTGCCGCGCATCAAGGCGGCGACGGGCGCCGAGGTGCTCGCCGAAGGCCCGCACCGCAGCGCGCGCCCACTCAATGTTGGCGAAGCGCCGCGGCTCGACGCCAGCAACGACACCGAGTTTCGGCCCGATCGCGCGCTGGCCGATGGCGAGATCGTCACCGGCGCGGGCTGGACCATCGAGGCGCTCACCACTCCGGGCCATACCGCCAACCACATGGCGTTCGCCCTCAAGGAGGCGAACCTCATCTTCTCGGGCGATCACGTGATGGCGTGGTCCACGCCGGTGGTGGCGCCGCCCGACGGGGCGATGAGCGACTACATGTCCTCGCTGCACAAGCTGGCGCGCCGCCCCGAGCCGATCTACCTGCCCGGCCACGGCGGCGCCGTGCGCGACGCGCCGCGTTTCGTCGAGCACTATATCCGCCATCGCCAAGGCCGCGAGGACTCGATCCTGCATCGGCTGGCCAAAGGCGAAGCCGACATCCCCACTTTGGTGCGCGCGATCTATATCGGGCTCGATCCGCGGCTCATACGGGCGGCCGGGCTCTCCGTCCTCGCCCATCTCGAGGACCTGGTGACGCGCAAGCTGGTCGCGACCGACGGCCAGCCCTCGATCGAAGGCCGCTACCGCTTGGCGTGACGCTTG
>JBKPUA010000104.1:0-9315 GCA_046735815.1 Pseudomonadota bacterium | reverse complement strand
GGCGACGCTCTCGCGCAGCCGGCCGGGACGACGGGCGAAGACGAGCACGTGGTCCGACAGGAACACCGCCTCGTCGATCTGGTGGGTCACGAACAGCACGGTCTTGCGCCCCTCCTCCCAGATGCGCATCAGCTCGGTCTGCATGATCTCGCGGGTCTGCGCATCGAGCGCGGAGAACGGCTCGTCCATGAGCAGGATTTCCGGATCGATGGCGAGCGCGCGCGCGAGATTGACGCGCTGGCGCATGCCGCCCGAGAGCTGGCGCGGATGGTAGTTCTCGAACCCCTCGAGCCCGACGAGCTTCAACAGCTCCATCGTGCGCTTGCGTTCGGCTGCGCCGACCCAGCCGGCGATCTCGCGGCCGATGATGGCGTTGGAGAATACCGTGCGCCAGGGCAAGAGACTGTCGGTCTGGAACACGAAGCCGCGGTCGCCGCCCGGGCGGTGCACCGCGCGGCCGTCGAGCAGCACCTCGCCCGAGCTTGCCGCTTCCAGTCCGGCCACGATGCGCAGGAACGTGGTCTTGCCGCAGCCGGAGGGACCGACCACCGAGATGAATTGCCCGCGCTCGATCGCGAGCTCGATCCCCTGCAGCGCGTGCAGAGCGCCGAAGATCTTGCCGAGATTGCGCACTTGCAGCTTCGGCGCCATGCCTCCCTAATCCTTGGTCCAGGGCACGAGCCGGTTCTCGAGCCAGCCGAAGCCGGCGGTGAGCACGATGCCGGCGGCCGCCAGCACCACCACGCCAGCGAACAGCTCCGGCATGTTGAAGGCGTCCGCCGATTGCGCGATCAGCCGGCCGAGCCCCGCACGTGAGCCGAACAGCTCCGCCACCACCACGCCGATGAGCCCGCGTCCGATGCCGAGCTTGAGTCCCGCCAGGATGAACGGGACGGCGGACGGCAGCGACACCTTGAAGAAGATCTGCCGCGGCGTCGCGCCGAACGAGCGCAACATCTCGATCAGCCGCTCGCTGGTGGTGCGCAAGCCAGCCTCGGTGTTGATGGTGACCGGAAACAACACCAGGAAAACGACCACCAGCACCTTCGACCAGATGCCGATGCCGAGCCAGAGGATGAACAGCGGCGCCAGCGCGATCGTCGGCGTGGCATAGAGGCCCGAGATCCACGGCTGCAGCACGCGCTTCATGGTCGCACTTTCGGCCATGGCGAAGCCGACGATGATGCCCAGGACGCTCGCGATCACGTAGCCGAGCGCGAACTCGAGCGCGCTGATCGACATATGGCGCCAGAGTTCGCCGCTTTTGGCGAGGGCGGCGATGGCCGCAAAGATTTGCGAGGGAGCGGCGAGGAACAGCGCGTTGGCAACGAAGAGGCGGCTGATCACCTCCCACAGCAGCAGCCCGCCCAGCACCGAGAGCAGGCCCGCCCAATGGCCGCGCGGCAGTGCGAGCTTGAGACCCACACGAGAGTGCCCTGCCCGCTGCACCGCGGTTTCTTCGGTGCCGCTCAGCGCCATCACGCCCTCCGGCCGACGGCGAGGCATGTCGCCGCGCAGAGCGCATCAAACAGCCGTGCCAAAGCCGTGCTTGCTTCCACGGCCACCCCCGCTAGTCCGTTAGCTGAGTGACGCCGGGCAACACGAAGCGCTCGACGTCGGTCGAGCCCTCGACGTCGCCCAGGCTCTTGAGCGCCTTCAGCAGCTCGCCCATCTTCGCTTTGGAGACCCGGCCGGTTGGCTCGAAGAACGCGTTGTCGCGTAGGAAATCGTAGGACTGGGCGACGACCTCCTGCTTGAGCTTGCTCGCCTCGACCATGATCTTGATCGCCTCGTCGCGGTTCTGCGGATCGGCGAACCAGGCCATGCTCTTGTTGTGGACCGAGAGCACCTTGGCCAGCGTTGTGGCGTGCGATGCCGCCCAGGCGCGTGCGACCACGGCGCCCGCGAACGGCAGCTCCGGCGCGTAGTTGATGGTGAGGCCTAGATTGGTGAAGCCCGCCGACTCCGCATAGAAATTGAACGGCGGGAGCAGGATCGCGGCATCGACCGCGCCCGACTGCAGCGCGGAGAACCGCGCGGTGGTCGCGCCGGCGAACACGGTGTCGTAATCGCCAGGCTTCAAGCCGTTCGGCCCCGCCATGCGCTCGAGATAGATGCGGGTGATGTCCTTCGGGCCGCCGATCGAGATGGTCTTGCCCTTGAGGTCAGCCCAGGTCTTGATCGCCGGCTTGGCTAGCAACGCGTAGGGCGGCGCCTGGATTTCGACGCGCACGATCGCGATCGGCGAGCCCTTGTCGATGGCGCGGATCGGATCGGCGAGCCCCGTCGACAGCGCCAAGTCGAGGGAGCCGCCGGTGAGTTGCTGCACCAGCGCGGCGCTCGACTGGATGAAGACGAGATCGGGCTTCAAATCCTCGGCGGCGTAGTAGCCCTTGGTGAGCCCGATATAGATCGGCCAATGGGTGGAGGAGACCGCGCCGACCAAGCCCATGGTGACCGTTTCCGCTTTCGCCATCGGCGATGCAACGATGGCGGCACCCGCGAGCAGCGCCGCAAAACCGGCTCCCAGCGACCGTCCCATGCTCTACTCCTTGCTCTTGATCTGCGCGCGATAGTGCCGCGCGATCTCGGCGCCGGTCGCCTTCCACACTCGCGCGTGCCCGCAAATATAGGCGAGCGCCGCGTCGAAGGCGTCGATGCGGTGCGGCACGCCGGTGAGATAGGGATGCAGCGCGATCGCCATCACGCGCCCGGATTCCGCGCCTTCGCGGTAGAGCACGTCGAACTGACGGCAGATCATCTCGCGGAATTCGTCGGCGGTGCGGTGCGCCCGCTCGAACACCGGCTTGTCGTTGATCTCGTGGCTGTAGGGTACGGAGACGAGGCTCCGCCCGCCGTCGAGGCTCATGACGTACGGCTGATCATCATTGGTCCAGTCGCAGACGTATTCGCAGCCTTCCGCCGCCAGGAGATCGAGCGTATTCCAGGTCTCCTGCAGGCCGGAGCCGAGCCAGCCCACCGGCCGCGTGCCGGTCGCCTTGGCGATGGTGCCGAGCGCGCGCTGGATGATGCCCGCTTCCTCGTTCGCCGGCGCTTCGTTGAGGCGGCGCGTGTTGCTCTCGCAGTGGCCCATCCACTCCCACTCGCGCTTTTGGCCTTCCGCGATGATCTCGGGATGATGTCCGCACAGGTCGCTGTTGAGTGCGACGGTGGCACGAATGCCGTACCGGTCGAGCACGCGCATGAGACGAAACACGCCGACGCGATTGCCGTAGTCGCGCGCCGACCACGACGGGATATCGGGCACCGGCGTGCCGGGACCGCCCGAGCCGGCCGGCACCTTCTCCATCAGCGAGAAGAACTCGATGTTGGGAATCACCCAGAGCGCCACCTGCGCGCCGTCCGGCCAGGTCAGCCGCGGGCGGGCGATGATGGGCGAATAGGGAAACGGACCATAGTGCGCGGGCTTCATGGGTGCATCAGCTCGCCTTCTTCACCGCCATGCCGTCGAGATGGGCGACCACCGCGTCGACATGCATCACGTCCACGTATTTGTGGTGCATGTCGAACAGATTGACCTTGTGCGACAGGATACTGCGGTCGAAGCAGCACTCCTCCACCAGCACGACGTGGTAGCCGTGCGAATAGGCATCGACCGCGGTCGCGCGCACGCAGCCCGAGGTGCTCTCGCCGCAGACGATCAAGGTCTGCACTCCGAGCTGGGTGAGATGGGCGGTGAGCGGCGTGCCGAAGAACACGCTGGCGCGCTGCTTGGTGATGACGACGTCCTGCGGCTGTGGCTTGAACTCCGGCCGGATGGCGTAGTCGGCGGGATCGACCGGCGGCTTGTTGCGCTTGGTCGCCGTCACCAGGCTGGGGCGGCTCTCAGCCCGCACGTCGCCGGTGGAGTAGAAGATGGGCAGGCCCGCCCGCCGCGCCGCCGCGAATAGCCGCTTGGTCGGCTCGATCGCAGCATAGGCATACTCGCCGCAGCTGCTGGGATGGGTCTTGGCGAGCTCCGCCGGCGGCCGCGGACCGCCGCGATAGACCACGTCATAGAGATCGACCGCGAGCAGGGCCGGGCTCGGGCCGACGAAGATCTTGCGCCGGTAGCTGGAATAGATCTCCAGCACGTCGGGCGTGATGACGTCCTGCCAACAATGGTCTTCGAAATCGTCGGTCACGGTTTGGCCTCCCTGCTCATATCAGCCCCATCGCAACCCTAACGGGGTACGCGGACGATGTACATTTGATGCAAGCTTGGTGCCGCAACGCCACGCCTCGCAGCTGTGAGGAATCATCGCCCTCCCCGCGATGTTGCACCAGGGGCGCCGCAGCTTGCGGGCTCAGTCGTGCCCGTCGTCCTCGCCCGGCTTGATCACATCTGAACGCTCGTGCGCCTCCAACCACGCTGCGAGCGCAGGCGACGCCTCATTTGCCGCGCTCAATTGGCGCAGAACGACACGGACGTTGGTACGCGCGAAGCGATTGTCGTCGAGCGCGATCGTGGACGGGTCCGTACCCGCCGCTATCGCCGCAATCAGGCGCTGCTTGAGCGCAACCGACTCGGGATCCCCGAACTGCTGGAGGACGGCTTGAAACGCTGCGTGCCGCCCGGCGTCGAACGGCCGGTGGCGTCCGGATGCATCCTGCGCGGGATGCGCCGGATAGAGATGGGCGCAGGGAACGAAGCCCTCGGGGACGGGCTCGGTCGCCGAGTGGGTGCGGTGGTGTTGCAGCAGCTTGGGAAGGACATGGGTGTGAGGCCCTTCCGGGCTCTTGCCGTCGGCGGGCGGGATCGGCTGAAAGACTTCGACTCGCCCGACCCGGCTCACGAATATCCGGTGCGGGCTGGCGGCGAGAATTGCGCCCATGGCCGGATTTCCCGGCTCGAACAACGGCCGCCCGGTGTGCGACAGGAGCTGCGCGGTCACATTCGGGTCGTCGACGCGGATGCACGCGTCGAGCTGCAAAGCGCCGAGGCCGAGGTCGAAGAGCGCGGCCTCCCGGTCGTGTGCGCGCAAGGCGTCTCGATCCGGCCCGAGCGCGGTGAGCACGGTTCGTCCGTTCATGGCGCATTGACTGCGCGACAGGCACAGCGCGACACGCTGGCTCCAGCTCGCACGCGTCGTGGTCTCGCAGGCGAACAGTCGCAAACCCTCACGGACCTCGATACGAATGCCTCCGCGCGCCGTCACCGCAGCGATCGAGTGGTCAGCGCGCGACAAGACGACGGCTTCATCCTGATCGCGCGCAAACTCGGCGATCGCCCCGAACGTCCCTACGCTCCAGTTGGTTTCGTGATCGGCCATCTGGCCGGCAAGGAATTCGAGATTGCTCGCGAGATCGCTCACGGCGGACCTCCCGCGGATGTCTCCGACGGCTTCCAAGGCAACACGAAAGCAACCCCGTCGCGCTCGCCGCGAACCACCTCGACCCCATAGGCCTGCGCGAGATGGCTATCAGTGAGCACGCGCGCCGGCGGCCCTTCCATGAGGATGCCGCCACCTGCCAGCAAAATGAGGCGATCGCAGAAGCGCATGGCCAGCGCCAAATCGTGCAGCACCACGATCACGGCGCGGCCCGTGCCGGCAATGGCCCGGAGCAACTCCATCACCTGCAGTTGATGCAACGGATCGAGCGCCGCGATCGGTTCGTCCGCCAGCAACACGCGGGCGTCGACGGCAAGCGCGCGCGCCAACAGGATGCGCATCCGCTCGCCGCCGGACACCTGCGCCATTGTTCTCCGGCGCAGCGGCGCGACATCGGCCGCCGCCATCGCCTGCTCGATGGCTTGGTGGTCGGCCGCACTGAGGCCCTGGAAGGGCCGCCGGTGCGGCAGGCGGCCGAGCGCCACCAGGGTCTCCACCCGCATCGGCCAATGCACGGTTCCGCCCTGGGCGAGATAAGCGATCTGTCGCGCCAACCCGCGCGTTCCGATCTCGGTCGCGGTGCGCCCGGCGTAGTGCACCCGCCCGGCTTCGGGCGGGCGAAGATTGGCGAGCACCCGCAACAGCGACGTCTTGCCCGAGCCGTTGGGCCCGATCAGCCCCACCATCTCGCCGACATGCAGCGCGAGATCGACGCCGTCCAGCACCGTCGTTGCACCAAAGCGCACGGCAATGCCCTTCGCCTCGATCTCCATCAGGCCTCCTCGCGCAAGCGATAGATCAGGGCGAACAGAAACGGGGCGCCGATGATCGCGGTCACGACCCCGAGCTTGAGCTCCGGCCGGATCGGGAGCACGCGAACGGCGATATCGGCCGCCAGCGTGAGCGCAGCACCCCCGAGCCCGCTGACGAGCAGCAGACGTCCGGGTCGATGCGCCACCAACGGCCGCAGCAGATGCGGCACCACCAGCCCGACGAAGGCGATCGCGCCCGTCACTGCGACGGCACTCCCGACCGCGAGCGCAGTGCCGGCGATGAGTTGCAATCGCAGGCGGCCGAGATCGAAGCCCAGGCTCTTGGCGGTATCCTCCCCCAGCGTCAGCCCGTCGAGCGCCGGGCCCGAGAGGAGCAGCAGCGCCCAACCTATCGTCATCAGGGGCAGGACGAGCCAGACATAGGGCAAGCTGCGGTCGGCCAGCGACCCCAGCAACCAGAACACGATCTCGGTCACCGCGTAGGGGCTGGGCGAGAGGTTGAGCGCGAGCGATGTCAGCGCTCCGGCGAAGCTGTTGATGGCGACACCGGCGAGGATGAGCGTCATGGTTCCGGCGCCGCGCCCGGAAAGCCCATAGAGCAGGAACGTCGCAACCGCCGCGCCGGCGATGCCGCCAAGCGGAAGCGCCAGCGACAGCGCGCCCGCCAGGCCGAAATAGAACACCGTGACCGCGCCGAACGCCGCCGCGCCGGAAACACCGATGATGCCCGGCTCGGCCAGCGGATTGCGCAGCAGCCCCTGCATGGCGGCGCCGCTGACGCCAAGGCTGAAGCCGACGAGCGCGCCGAGCAACGCCCGCGGCAGCCGCAACTCGACGAGCACCAATGCGGCGAGCGTTCGCTCGCCGCTCAAGACGTCGCCGAGCGCTCGCCCCAGGTTGAGCGGGGCGTAACCGATAGCAAGCGACGCGCCGAACAGGATGGCGACAACGATCGACAAACATCCCAGCAGCAAGCCGTACGGCAGCGCGGGGCCGCGCTCCACCGTCTCGATCGTGGTGGCGTCGATCATCTTGCGGCCGCCGCAGCGCGCACCTCGCCGGCGACCTGCATGAGCCGTTCGATCGCCTCGACGACCGCGGGTCCGCCGCAATTCCACAAGCGCCCCGGCAGCACGACGAGACGGGTCCGGTTCGAGAGCGCTGAAAGGACGGGGTGGCGCAGGATCTCGGTCGCGAGCGCAGGCGGTCCGTCACGGCTTGCGCTCAGGATCAGCACGTCGACTGCGTTCGCCACCACGGTCTCCAACGGAATTTGGCCGTAGTTGTCGACGCCAAGCTCCGCCGCGACGTTGGTGAGCCCGGCGCGCGTCATGATCTCGTCGACGAGCGTGCCTTTGCCGACCGTCGCACCGTTCGGATTGAGCACAATGGCCCGCGGTCTCTGCGACGGCGGGGACGGCACCGCCGCAAGCCTTGCATCCATCGCGCCGACGAGGCCCTCACCCCTTTCGGACTCGCCGATCAGCGCGGCGACATCGCGGATTTGCCGCCGAACATCCTGCAAGCTCTTCGGGACATCGACCTCGGACACGGGTACGTCGGTTCGCTTCAGCATCGCGACTGCCGGCCGCGCTGTGTAGACGCCGGCGATGACCAAGTCGGGCTGCAACGGGATGATCTCTTCCGCCAGCCCGTGATTGACCGGAATGCGGGCGGCCGCTTCCGCCACGTTCGAATTCGCGGGGTCACGGGAGAGCCAGGTGACCGACGCCACGTTCTGCGGCTGCGCCAACCGCAGAACGAGTTCATCCACACACATGTTGAGCGAGACGATGCGCTGCGGCTTGCCGGGCGCATCGGCAGCTTGAAGCGGCGCGGTCGCGCAGAGCGCCGCCGCGGCAGCGAGGATGGCACAACGGTGCACGGGTGCGACCAACTTCCGCATCACCAGGTCCCTGGTCGGCATCTTCGACGCTCTCATCGATTGGCTATCCGGATCCCGCCGTAGATGCCGAAGCCGGGACGCTCGAACCCCGTCGGGTTCTGATAGTGCTCGTTGAGCAGGTTGTCGATGCGGCCGAACACCGTGGTGTATGGGTTGACCGTGTAGTTTGCGGCCAGGTTGACCAGCGTGTAGCCCGGCGCGTGCAGCCGCGGGATGGAGAAGTCGCGATTGCCGTCGATCCAGCTGCTCACCCGCAGCCACGTGGCCGAAAGCTGCAGCGCATCGATGGGATTCCACTCGGCGGCGACGCTGTATTTGTGGCGCGGGCGCCGAAGCAATTCGAGGTCCGCGATCGCATCGATCGCCTTGGTATAGGTGTAATCGGTCCGCAGCCGGAGCCGCTCGGTGATCGCCGCCGACGCGAAGGCCTCGTAGCCCGACGTCTCGGCCCGGCCGATATTGGTATTGGACGTGAACGTCGCGTTGGTGGTGATGAGATTGGTGATGTCGATGTGGTAGCGCGTCAGCCCGAAACGGAACCGGTCGTTGGCGAGCGGCTGCTCGAAGCCGAAATCATAACCGATGCTCTCTTCCGGCAGCAAATTCGGATTACCCACGAAGTTGAAAACGGGCCGGAAGTCCGCGAACAATTGACTCAAGGTCGGCGTCTTGAAGCCGGTGCCGATGCTGCCCTTAAGTTTTGTTTCGATGAATGGCAGCAAGAGAGCCGGGGCGATGCGGTAAGTCGTGCGATTGCCGAAGGTGTCGTTTTCGTCGTAGCGGACATTCGAGACGAGGAAGAGCCGCTGAGCCACCTGCATCTGCAGCTCGGCATAGCCGGACTTCATGCCATTCTGGGCGGATAGATTCTGTTGGCCGGCTGACGGAGCTTCGTTGTTGAGACGCTCGGTCTCCTGCTGCAGTCCCAGAATCATGATCTGTCCGGGAAACGTCTCGACTACGCCGCGCCAGTCGTAACGGGTTCGGTCGCCCTTGGTGACGTTCGGTGCCGCCGGGTCGGGCGCCTTGCTCCAGTTCCATGCGTCGGTGTAGTTGATGCCGAAATAGTTGACGAAGTGGCCGTCGAGCAGCGACCAGACGGCTTCACCACGCTGATAGAACTGATGCACCGCCTGGATGCTCTGCACCGCATTCGGCACGGCCGGGAAGACCGAAAACGCATCACCTGTGAAGTGCAGCGTCGCATCGGTGAAGCGGCCCGCCCAGTTCAGCGTGAAGTCCGGCGTCAGATTGACTCCGAGCTTGGTCGAGTAAGTCCAGTTGTCGTACGAGTCGTTGATCC
>JBKPUA010000103.1:0-3405 GCA_046735815.1 Pseudomonadota bacterium | reverse complement strand
TGGGAGAACGAGACGATCTCGGCGCGCTGCATGTCCTGCGCGCTGCCGCCGTGCTTCTCCCACAGGTCGATGAGCGCATAGGGCGCGGGATAATGCGCCGCCGGCGCGCGCTTGGCGGTCTCCGATCGCATACGCTGGACGGCGAGCTTGCGGCCCCAGCTGCTGTTGACGACGTCGATCAGCATTTTTCGCACGCGCGCGCCGCGCCCGGCTTTGAGCGCGCCGTTGACCCCGGCGGTGGCGGCGGCTTTCACGTGGCGCTCGGGCACCACCGCGTCGACGAGGCCGATCGCCTTCGCCCGCGAGGCACGCACGTTGCGGCCGGTGAGCATCATCGACATGGCTTCGATCGGATTGATCAGGCGCGGCAGCCGCACCGTGCCGCCGAGGCCGGGATGCACGCCGAGCATCACCTCCGGGAAGCCGAGGCGCGCGTCGTCGACCGCGAT
The DNA here is from genome assembly GCA_046735815.1 of Pseudomonadota bacterium. Taxonomy (GTDB): domain Bacteria; phylum Pseudomonadota; class Alphaproteobacteria; order Rhizobiales; family Xanthobacteraceae; genus VAZQ01. The sequence continues at coordinate 2,956 of JBKPUA010000103.1, read as the reverse complement.
GCGATGGTCGCAGGCGAGCGCGAGCTCGAGGCCGCCGCCGAGGCAATAGCCGTGGATCACTGCGACCGTCGGCACCGACAATTCGTCGAGGCGGTCGACCACCGCGTGCGCCTTGATCAGGTCCGACTCGACTGCGGCGGCGTCGGGCATGTTGCGGAATTCGCCGATATCGGCGCCGGCGATGAAGCCGGCGGGCTTGCCGGAGCGCAGCACCACGCCTTTGGGCGGTCGCGCCTCGATGTTGGCGAGGACCTCGTTGAGCTCGGCGAGCACCTCGTGCGAGAGCGTGTTGGCGCTCGCGCCGGCTTTGTCGAACACGACCCAAGCGATGCCGTCGTCGTCGCGGGCGAGCTTCCAGTTGCGCCACGGCCCTTCGGGCGCGCCGGCCACCGGGCCGAGCTCGAGATCGCGCGGCGCGAGAATGTCCCAGACCTTTCCCATCTCACACCGTCTCGATCAACATGGCGCCGCCCTGCCCGCCACCGATGCATTCGGTGGCGATGCCTTGCTTGATGCCGAGCCGCTTCATCGCGTTCACGAGATGGAGCACGATGCGGTTGCCGCTCGCGCCCACCGGATGGCCCAGCCCGATCGCGCCGCCATCGACGTTGAGCTTGTCGCGAGGGATGCGGCCGGCGGGACCATCGAGGCCCAGCACCTTGCGGCAGAACGTGTCGTCCTCCCAGGCGGCGAGGCAGCCGAGCACCTGCGCGGCAAACGCCTCGTTGAGCTCCCACAGCCCGACGTCGCCGAGCGCAAGCGAATGCCGGCGCAGGATCGCGGTCGCGCATAAGACCGGGCCGAGCCCCATAATCGCGGGATCGAGCGCCGACCACTCGCTGTCGACGATGACCGCGCGCGGCGTGAGCTTGTGCTCCTTGATCGCCTTCTCGGACGCCAGGATCACCCACGAGGCGCCGTCGGTGATCTGCGAGCTGTTGCCCGCGGTGACCTTGCCCCAGGGACGCTCGAAGGCCGGCTTGAGCTTGGCGAGCGTCTCGACCGTGGTGTCCGGCCGCACGCCGTCGTCGAAGTCGTAAATCTTGCCGTCCCGGGTGAAGGCCGGCTCGAGCTCGCCCTTGAAGCTGCCGTCCTTCTGCGCGCGCGCGAGGCGCTGCTGGCTTTCGGCGGCGTATTCGTCGGCGTCGCGCCGGGAGATGTGAAAGAGATGGCCGACGATTTCGGCGGTCTGCCCCATGTTGAGCTCGACCACCGGATCGGTGAGCCCGCGCTCGAGTCCGATGACGGGCTTGAGGAACGATGGGCGAAATCCTGCCAGCGCCTGGAGCCGTGACCAGAAATCGCGCGCGCCGTTGAGCCGCGCGAACCAATCGACCGCGCCCTTGCGAAAGAGCAGCGGCGACCAGCTCAGCGAATCGGTGCCGCCGGCGAGGATGAGATCCGACTTGCCTTCGCGGATGTACTGGTAGCCGGTGTCGATCGACTGCATGCCGGAGCCGCAATTGATCTGCACGGTGAAGGCGGTCATGGCGTCGCCCATGCCGAGGCGCAGCGCCGCGATGCGCGCTGGGTTCATCTCGTCGGCGATGACGCTGACGCAGCCGAGAATGACCTCGTCGAAGGCGTCGGGCGGGAACGGCTGGCGCAGCAGCAGCGGCCGCCCGCAGACGACCGCGAGATCGACCGGCGAGAACGGACCCGGCCGCCCGCGCGCCCGGATGAACGGGGTGCGGCTGCCGTCGATGATGTAGACCGGCCGGCCCGTCATTCCGCGGCCGTCGGTCGGCGTAACGTTTGCGATGGCACGTCTCCTTGCGCGGATTTCGCGACGCGTGGCGCGATCTCCTCCGGCGCGAAATCGTCGACCGCCACGGCGGCGGACACCGCCTCCGCGGCGGCGTTGAGCTCTGCCACCTCGGCGTCGTTGATCAGGCCTTGCTTGCGCGCCTCGTTAACGTCGCGCACGCGCCACTTGTGCAGGCGCTCGCGCAGCGGCGCCGCCGCGATGGTGAGCGCGAAGGCGCGTTCGAGCCGCGCGAGGCCGTCGTCGCCGATGCCGTGGAAGAGATCGACGGTGAGGCGGTCGCGCGCGGCCGAAGGCGCCAGCAGAATGTCGGCGCAGGCCTGCGTCAGGCGATCGGACGGGCCGCGGCGCAGCGGGCCGAGCGGCAAAAGCATAAAGCGTAAGAGCCACGCCACCGGCCGCATGGGAAAATTGGCGAGGATCTGATCGAGCCGGGCCTCGATGGTGGCGAAGCCTTCCTCCATGCACCACTGGACCAGCGGCAGGTCTTCGCGCTGGCGATTTTCGTCGTGCCAGCGCTTGAGCACGGCGGAGAGGAGATAGAGCTCGGAGAGAATGTCGCCGAAGCGCGCGGAGATCATCTCCTGGCGCTTGAGCCCGCCACCCAAGGTCAACAGCGCGACGTCGACCATCAAGGCAAAGGCCGAGGCGTAGCGGCCGAGCGCGCGGTAGAAACGGCTCGTCGCGGCCGCCGTCGCGGGGTTAGGCGCGAAGATGCCGCCGGTCCAGGCGCGGCCCCAGGCGCGCATTGCATTGGCGATGCTGTGATCGACGTGATCCCAGAATACGTGGTCGAATTCGGCGAGCCCGCGCTCCGGATCGGGATCCTCGAGCGCCGCCATTTCCTTGAGCAGGTAGGGATGGCTGCGGATGGCGCCCTGGCCGAACTGGATGAGGCTGCGGGTGACGATGTTGGCGCCTTCGACCGTGATGCCGATGGGCACCGCGCGATAGCCGGCGCCGAGATAGTTGAGCGGGCCTTCCTGCACCCCTTTGCCGCCGTGCACGTCCATGGCGTCGTTGGTGACGATGCGCAGCCGCTCGGTCGCTTGCTCCTTCATGATGGCGGTGACGACCGCGGGCTTGTGGCCGTGATCGATGCCGGCGCAGGTGAGCCGGCGCGCGGCATCGAGCAGATAGGCGGTTGCGGCCATGCGGCCGAGACGCTCTTGAATCGCCTCGAAGCGTCCG
>JBKPUA010000102.1:0-7539 GCA_046735815.1 Pseudomonadota bacterium | reverse complement strand
CATCATGGTGATTTCCATTTGGGACAGATGCTGATCGTCAAGGACGATGTCTTCATCATCGATTTCGAAGGCGAGCCGCGGCGCAGCATCGAGGAGCGCCGGCGCAAAGCGCCCGCCGCGCGGGACGTCGCGGGGCTCATCCGCTCCATAGATTATTCCGCTACTGCCGCGCTGGAACGCGCGCTCCAGTCGGCGCCCGATGAGAACAGCAAGCTTGCTCGCGCCCTCGACAAATGGCGCGAGCACTCGGTCGCCGCCTTTCTCGCCGCCTATCGGCGTTCATTGGGTGACGCCAAGCTTTGGCCGCGCGCCGTCGACGATGCCGACCGCCTGCTCGATTTCTTCCTGCTGGAGAAGGCGTTCTACGAGATCGAATACGAGCTTGCGCACCGGCCCGATTGGTTGCAGGTGCCGCTCGCCGGCACCTGGCGCATTCTCAGGCGTTCGGAGGCTATGGCAGAATGAGCCCGCTCTCGCCCGAGGCTTATGCCGTCATCGAGGGGCGCCATTCCGACCCCTTCCGCTATCTCGGGCCGCATCTCGAAGGCGACATGCCGGTGGTGCGGGTTTTCCTGCCTGACGCCGAAGGCGTTGCCATCGTCGACGACCAGGGGCACGAGCGCGGGCTCGAGCGCATTCACGATGCCGGATTGTTCGAAGGCCAGTGGCCGAATGGCTCTCGGCGCTATCGACTACGCGCCCGCTACGGCGAGCGACAGGTCGAGATCGAAGACGCTTATCGCTTCCCGCCGATCCTGTCCGATTTCGATCTCTACCTGCTCGGCGAAGGGACGCACCTGAGCCTCTACGACAAGCTCGGCGCCCATCCCATGGTGCTGGACGAGGTCACGGGCGTCGCATTCGCGGTGTTCGCTCCGTCGGCCCACCGTGTCAGCGTCGTGGGCGACTTCAACGCATGGGACGGACGACGCCACGCCATGCGCGTGCGCGGCAACGGATTCTGGGAAATTTTCGTGCCGGAAGCCAGGGCGGGCGACAAATACAAATACGAGATCATCGGACCGGATGGCCGCATGCTGCCGCTGAAGTCGGATCCGCTGGCCTTCGCAGGGGAGTTGCGGCCGCGAACCGCGTCGATCGTGGTGGACCAGGACGCGATTGCGCGTCCCCAATCCGCGCCCGCCAATATCAACGCGTTGAATGCGCCGATCTCGATCTACGAAGTGCATCTCGGCTCGTGGCGACGCCGGCCGTACGAGGGCAGCCGCTGGCTGAGCTATCGCGAGCTCGCGGAAGAACTGCCGGCCTATGCCCGTGATCTCGGCTTCACCCACATCGAGTTCCTGCCGGTCAGCGAGCATCCCTTCGACGGCTCGTGGGGCTATCAGCCCACCGGGCTGTTCGCACCCACCAGCCGTTTCGGGAGTCCGGCCGACTTCACCGCATTGGTGGACGCCTGCCACCGCGCCGGCCTCGCCGTCATCCTCGACTGGGTGCCCGGACACTTTCCCGACGACCCGCACGGGCTCAGCCAATTCGACGGCACCTCGCTCTACGAGCATGCCAACCCGATGCAGGGACGGCATGTCGATTGGAACACGCTGGTCTACAATTACGGACGCACCGAGGTTGCCAACTTCCTGCTCGCCAACGGTCTGTTCTGGCTCGACCGCTACCGCATCGACGGGCTGCGCGTCGATGCGGTGGCGTCCATGCTTTACCTCGACTACAGCCGGCCAGACGGCGGCTGGATCCCGAACAGATACGGCGGCCGAGAAAACCTCGAGGCCATCAGTCTGCTTCGGCGCTTCAATAGCGAGGTATTTTCACGCTTTCCCAATGCTACCACCGCGGCGGAGGAGTCGACGGCCTGGCCGATGGTTTCGAAGCCGGTCGATTGGGGCGGGCTCGGCTTCGGCTACAAGTGGAACATGGGATGGATGCACGACACGCTCGAATACATCAGCAAGGATCCGATCTATCGCAGGCATCATCACGGCCAAATCCTGTTCGGCCTGCATTACGCCTTCTCGGAAAATTTCATCCTGCCGCTGTCCCATGACGAGGTCGTGCATGGCAAGCGCTCGCTCCTCAGTCGCATGCCGGGCGACGAATGGCAGCGCTTCGCTAACCTGCGCGCCTACTATGGCTTCATGTTCGGCCATCCCGGCAAGAAGCTCCTTTTCATGGGCGGCGAGTTTGCCCAGGAAAACGAATGGCGGCACGACCACTCGCTCGATTGGCATCTCACCGAGCGCCCGCGCCACGCAGGCATTCAGGCGCTGATCCGCGACCTCAATCGCCTCTACCGGACGCTGCCGGCGTTGCACGAGCTCGACTGCGACAGCGCGGGTTTCGAGTGGCTGGTCATGCATGATGCCGAGCGCAGCGTCTTCGCCTGGCTGCGCAAGGGCCGCGAGACTCAGGATCGCTGCCTGGTGGTGGTCAATTTCACGCCCGAAGTCTATCGCGACTACCGGATCAAGGTCCCGTTCCCCGGGCGCTGGCGCGAGGTGCTCAATACGGATGCAGCGGCGTATGGCGGCGGCAACGTCGGGAACGGCGGCGCTGTCGGCACGTTGGACGAAGGCACGGTTCCCGAGGTCAGCCTTGTTGTTCCGCCCCTTGCTGCAATTTTTCTCGTCCCGGAGCGCTAGCATGCGCCTTTCGCCCGGGGCACCGCACCCGCTCGGGGCCACCTGGGACGGGCGCGGAACCAATTTCGCACTGTTTTCCGCGCACGCCGAAAAAGTCGAGCTTTGCCTGTTCGACCGCCTCGGCCGCCGCGAGATCGAGCGCATCGTGCTACCGGAGCGAACCGAGGACGTCTGGCACGGCTACCTCAATGACGTGACCCCCGGCCAGCCCTATGGCTACCGCGTCTATGGACCTTACAGCCCCGAGCGTGGATTTCGCTTCAATCATCACAAGCTGCTCGTCGATCCCTATGCCAAGCGGCTCGTCGGTCGGCTGGTGTGGAGCGACGCCCATTTCGGCTATCGCGCCGGCAGCGCGCGCGCCGACCTCTCCTTCGATCGACGTGACAACGCGCGCGGAATGCCGAAAGCCGTGGTCGTCGACGAAGCCTTCACCTGGGGTGAGGAGCGCAGCCCCGCCATCGCATGGGAGCACACCTTCATCTACGAGGCTCACGTCAAAGGCCTGACCCAACAGCGCGAGGACGTCCCCCCGGCCTCGCGCGGCACCTTCCACGGACTCGCCGCCCCCGCAATGGTGGACCATCTCAAGCGGCTCGGCGTGACCGCCATCGAGCTTCTTCCCATCCACGCCTTCGTCGACGACCGGCATCTGATCGAGCGCGGGCTCAGCAATTATTGGGGCTACAGCACGTTGTGCTTCTTCGTGCCCGAGCGCCGTTACGCCCTGGATGATCCGCTCGACGAGTTTCGCTCCACGGTCTCGCGGCTGCACGATGCCGGCATCGAGATCATCCTCGACGTCGTCTACAACCATACCGCGGAAGGCAATCACCTCGGCCCCACTCTCAGCTTCCGCGGCATCGACAACACGTCGTACTACTGGCTGTTGCCCGATCAACCGCGCTACTACGACGATTTCACCGGCTGCGGCAACGCGCTCAATCTGACTCATCCCCGCGTGCTGCAGATGGTCATGGACTCGCTGCGCTATTGGGTGGAGACCTGCCATGTCGACGGTTTCCGCTTCGACCTCGCCAGCACGCTCGGACGCCGGCAGAGCGGCTTCGATCGCAGCGCTGCGTTCTTCGCCGCCATCCGCCAGGATCCCACCTTGGCCCGCGTAAAATTGATCGCCGAGCCCTGGGATCTCGGGCCGGGGGGATATCAGGTCGGCGGTTTCCCCGCGGGTTGGTCGGAATGGAACGATCACTTCCGGCGCACGCTGCGGCGCTATTGGTCGGGCGAAGGCAACCTGATCGGCGAACTCGGCGGCCGAATGACCGGCTCCGCCAATCTGTTCGACCACGACGATCGCAGGCCGCGCTCGAGCATCAACCACGTCACGGTGCATGACGGCTTCACGCTCGCCGATCTCGTCAGCTACGAGCGCAAGCACAACGAGGCCAACGGCGAGGATAACCGCGACGGCTCCGACGACAATCACAGCACCAATTGCGGCGTCGAAGGGCCGACCAGCGATCCCGCCATCCTCGAGCTGCGACAGCAGTTGCGGCGCAATTTCCTCGCCAGCCTGATGTTGGCGCAAGGCGTGCCCCTGCTGCTGGCGGGCGACGAAGTCGGCAACAGCCAGAACGGCAACAACAACGCCTATTGCCAGGACAATCCGATCGGATGGGTGGACTGGTCCAACCTCGGACGCGAGGGCGAAGATGTGAGCACGATGGTGGCACAGCTTGCGACGCTGCGCAGGCACTTTCCACAGCTTCACCCCCGACGCTGGGTCGGTGGGCGCCGCCCCGACGGCTCATTCGGCGTGCTCTGGTTGACGCCGAAGGCGACCGAGATGACGGAACAGGACTGGAATTTTCCCGAGGGGCGGTTCTTGTCCTATGTCCTCGGCTCGGTGGAACGAGCGCCGCCGCTCTACATCGTGCTCAATGCCACGTTGGAGACCATCGAGTTCACGCTCCCCACCATCCCCCAATACGGACGCTGGGCCGTCATCCTCGAAACCACGTCCACGCCCCGTCCCGGCAAGGAGTTCGCGTCCGGCTCGGTGCTGCAAGCGTCACCCCGTTCGATCCTGGTCCTTGCGGGGACGGCATGATCGCCGACGTCCGCTTCGGTGCGGAGCTGCATCGGGCCGGAGTGACCTTCCGCCTGTGGGCGCCGGCTGCGAAGCGTGTCGAGGTCATGCTCGATGGCGCTTATCCGATGCAGCGCATTGCAGCGGGTTGGTACGAGGTCACGATCCCGGGCCTGGGCGCGGGCGCGCTCTACACGTACCGCATCGACGGCGAGATCGAAGTCCCGGACCCGGCCTCGCATTTCCAGCCCCGCGATGTGTCGGGACCGAGCGAGGTCATCGATCACGCGCGATTCCAATGGCGAAGTCGTGGCTGGCGCGGCCGGCCATGGCACGAGGCTGCGATCCTCGAGCTGCACGTCGGCACTTTCACGCCAGGCGGCACGTTTCTCTCAGCCGTCGAACGGCTCGACGACATCGTCGACGCGGGCATCAGCGCGATCGAATTGATGCCGGTCGCCGACTTTGCCGGCGGCCGAAACTGGGGCTATGACGGCGTTCTGCTCTATGCCCCTGACAGCAGCTACGGCCGTCCGGACGATCTGCGCCGCCTGATCGACGAAGCCCATGCGCGCGGGCTCATGGTGCTGCTCGACGTGGTGTACAATCACTTCGGCCCTGAAGGTAACTATCTCCACCGCTATGCGGCGGCCTTCTTCGCCCCCGCGCAGACGCCGTGGGGTGACGCCATCGACTATCGCGTTCCGCAGGTGCGCGCCTTCGCCATCGCGAATGCGCTGCATTGGCTCACGCACTATCGCTTCGACGGCCTGCGCCTCGACGCCGTCCACGCCATCGCGCAGCCCGGGCAGCCCTCGATCCTGCACGACCTCAGCCTGGTCGTCGGCCATCTCGCCGCCGCCAGCGAGCGCAAGATCCATCTCGTGCTCGAGAACGACGACAACCGCGCGAGCTTGCTCGATCCGCGCACGGATCCTCCGCTCGGAAAATTCCGCGCCCAGTGGAATGACGATTACCACCACGCCTGGCACGTGCTCCTGACCGGCGAGACGAAGGGTTATTACCAGGACTATGCCGCAGCACCCGGCAGTCACATCGCGCGCGCGCTCGGCTCGGGCTTCGCCTATCAGGGCGAGACCTCTGTGCATCGCCAAGGCCGGCGCCGCGGCGAGCCGTCCGCTTCGCTGTCGCCGCTCGCGTTTGCCAACTTCCTGCAGAATCACGACCAGATCGGCAACCGCCCCTTGGGCGACCGCCTGGTGAAGCAGGCGGACGAAGCGGCGCTCACGGCGGCGCTCGCTGTTACCCTTCTCGCCCCCATGCCGCCGCTGTTGTTCATGGGAGAAGAATGGGGGGCCACGGAGCCGTTTCCATTCTTTTGCGACTTCCCCGAGCCGCTCGCGGCTGCTGTCCGCAACGGGCGGCGAGAAGAGTTCAAGACCGCCTATGCAGCGTTCGGCCAATCCATTCCTGATCCGCTTGCTGAAGAAACGTTTCGCTCGGCAAAGCTTGACTGGGACGGGCGCGCGACTCCTGCCGGCCGCAAGCGGCTGGCGCTCGTGCGCGAGCTCTTGAGCATCCGCCGGCGGGAGATCATCCCGCACCTCGCCAGCGTGAAGTTCGCGTCGTCGCATTGCGACGAGACGGTGCTGACGGCGAGCTGGTCGCTCGATGATGGCGGGGAGTTCCTCCTGCTGGCCAATCTGTCAGATGCCGAAGCAGCGCGGCCCGCGCGTTTTCGATCGACGCGGCCGATCTGGGGCGGTGATCCCGTGGGCAAGCTCGCACCATGGGCGGTGCATTGGAGCATCGGAGGGGGATGATGCCGCCCGTCGTCCCGGTCGCCACCTATCGTTTGCAATTGACGCCGAGCTTCGGCTTCGATCAGGCCGCGGCCGCGGTGCCCTACCTCAAGGCCTTCGGCATCAGCCATCTCTACGCGTCGCCCTTTCTCAAGGCGCGCGCGGGCAGCAGCCACGGCTACGACGTCGTGGACCACAATGCGCTCAACCCCGAGCTCGGGGGCGAAGAGGCCTTCGACCGCCTCTGCCGTGCGCTCGAGGCAGCGGATATCGGCCTCATTCTCGATTTCGTACCCAACCACATGGGGGTTCATTACGCCGACAATCCCTGGTGGCTCGACGTGCTGGAATGGGGACCACGATCTCCTTACGCCGCCTCCTTTGATATCGACTGGCAATCGCTGCCCAGCCATCCGGGCGGCGGCGTACTGATTCCGGTTCTGGGAAGCTCGTACGGCGAAGCGCTCGAGGGCGGTGACATCGAGCTTCGATACGATGCAAGCGAGGGGAGCTTCTCCGCCTGGTACTACGAGCACCGGCTTCCCATCGCGCCCGGCCGCTACGGCGAAATCCTGCAGAAAGTCGTGAGCGAAGCGCAGGCGATGGAGACGCCCGCCGGCCGCAAGCTGCTCGAGCTGGCGGCGCGCTATCGCGGAGCGCACAACCCACCGCGCGATCAGGCGCCGGCGTTCAAGGCCGAGCTCGCCGCCATCGCAGGGGGCGAGGACGTGATCAGCCGCGGGCTGCGCGCCTACCACCCGAAGTCGGCCGGCCCCGGAGCGACGCTCGCGCTGCATTATCTGCTCGAGCGGCAGCATTACCGGTTGGCGTATTGGCGGTTGGCCGGCAGCGAGATCAATTACCGGCGGTTTTTCGACATCAATGCGCTCGCCGGATTGCGGATGGAAGACGCCGAGACCTTCCAGAGAGTGCATGCGCGCGTCCGCCAGCTGATTGCGAAGGGGCGGCTGGCGGGACTGCGGCTCGACCACATCGATGGGCTGCGCGACCCGCACCAGTATTTTCGCCGATTGCAACGCCTGATCGACGTCAGCGAGCCCGCCGGCAGCCGCGGCTTCTACGTGGTTGCCGAAAAGATCCTGGCCGA
>JBKPUA010000101.1:0-3814 GCA_046735815.1 Pseudomonadota bacterium | reverse complement strand
AGCCATATGCACTACGATCACGTCGGCAACTATGATCTGTTTCCGCATGCGCGCTATCACCTGCAGGATTGCGAGATGGCCTACGCCACCGGGCGCTGCATGTGCCATGCGGCGCTGCGCCTGCCGTTCGAGGCGGACGATGTCGTGGCGATGGTGCGCAAAGTGTTCGCCGGCCGCGTCGTCTTTCATGACGGCGAAGACGAGATCGTACCGGGCGTCACCGTCCATCACATCGGCGGCCACTCCAAGGGCCTGCAGAGCGTACGGGTGAAGACCCGACGCGGCCACGTGGTGCTGGCGGCCGACGCCGCGCACCTCTATGCGCACCTCGAATCCGGCCGCATTTTTCCCATCACTTACAATGTAGCGGAGGTGGTCGAAGGCTATGCCACGCTGCAGCGCCTCGCCTCGTCACCGCAGCACGTGGTCCCCGGCCACGACCCGCTGGTGCTCGCGCGCTATCCCGCGGCCAAGCCCGGGCTCGAGGGCTGGGTGGTACGGCTCGACGCTGAGCCGAAGGGGTGAGCCCATTTCGTGGCCGCGAGACACGGAACGGCTGCGGCGCGCGGGGAAGCCCTCACATGATCGCGAATTCGGTGTTGCGCCGATCGGTCACCAGCATGCTGCCGGGATAGTGGGTGATGCAGAACTCCGGCTTCGCCGTTGCCACCACCGATTGCGGCGTGACGCCGCAGGCCCAGAAGACCGGGATCTCGTCGTCGTTGACCGGCACCGGGTCGCCGTAGTCGGGCTGCATCAGGTCGGCGATGCCGATGAGCTCGGGCTTGCCGATATGCACCGGCGCGCCGTGCACGGCCGGGAAGCGGGTGGTGATCTGGATGGCACGGATGGCGTCGGCCGGCTTCAGCGGCCGCATGGAGACGACCATCGGACCATGGAACGGACCCGCCGGCGCGGTGGCGATCGAGGTGCGATACATTGGCACAGTGGCACTGCAGGTGATGTGGCGCAGCTCGATACCCTCCGCGGTGAGCGCCTCCTCGAACGAGAACGAGCAGCCCAGCACGAAGGCGACGAGATCGTCGCGCCAATAGGCGTGGATGTCGGCCGGCTCGTCGACGAGCTCGCCCTGCCGGAACACGCGATAGCGCGGCAGGTCGGTACGGATGTCGAGATCGTCGGCCAGGTTCGGCAGCCGAAAGTCGCCCGGCGACGAGGCGGCGAGCAACGGGCAGGGCTTCGGATTGAGCTGGCAGAAGCGCAGGAAGTCGCCGGCCAGCGCGCCCGGCAGGATGGCGAGATTGCCCTGCACGTAGCCGGGCGCGACGCCGGCGGTCTGCCCCTTGAACTCACCGGCGCGGGCGGCAAGGCGCGCGGCGCGGCCGGTCTGCAGGACGCCGGCACGGGGGATAGCGGCAACAGTCATGACACCTCTCGCACAGCACGGATATTGGCGATGACGGCAAACTGGACCACGAAGGCAGCCATCGCTGGAGCGGTTGTGGCTATCTTATCATCACGTCAGGCGGGGAAAATCTGTTGAATATGCGCCCGGGATCGCGTTTGCTAAAGACATTGGACAAGCAAGAACCCGGCAGCGCAACGGGTCGGTCTCGAATCTGGGAGAAGCTCGCGATGGCTGAGAAAGGGAATGCACCACATTGGAGTGAGGAATTCGGGCGCAGCGGCAAGGTCACGCGCCGGCGCTTGATCGGATACGGCTCGGCAGGCGCGGGCGCACTGGGAGCGACCATGCTGGTGCCGGCGCCGTGGCAGGCCGCCTTCGGCCAGGCGAAGCCCTATAAAATCGGCACGCTGCAGCCGCTTTCGGGCGCAGGCGCCGCTGGCGGCAAGACCGCGCTGGTCGGCGTGCAGATGGCCGTCGATCGCATCAACAAGGCGGGCGGCATCAATGGCCGGCCCATCGAGCTGATCGTGGCGGACGACGAATCCAAGCCCGATGTCGGCCGCCGCAAGGCCGAGAAGCTGGTGGTCGAGGACAAGATCGACGTCCAGGTCGGCGGTTTTCTTTCCAATATATGCCTCGCCTGCATGCCGGTGTGGGAGGAGGCCAAGATCGTCAACATGATCAGCGTGTGCCTCGACACCACGCTCACCACCACCAAATGCAACCGCTACAGCTTCCGCCCGTTCGACTACGCCCCCTCTCAGGCCGTGGCGTTTGCGCCTTACCTGGTCGGCAAGATGGGCAAGAAGTGGCACATCGCCTACGCCGACTATTCGTGGGGCCAGTCGACGCGCGACGCCTATGCGCAGGAGATCAAGAAGGCGGGCGGCGAGGTCGTCGGCACCACTGGCATCCCGCTCGGCGTCGCCGATATGACGCCGTTCCTTTCCAAGATCACCGGGAACTTCGATGGCCTGTTCGGCATCTTCTTCGGCAAAGACGGCGTGACCATCGGCAACCAGGCTTACGATCTGGGCCTCACCAGGAAGTATAAATGGGCCGGCGATGGCGCCATCGCCGAGTCCACCAATCTTCCGGCGCTCGGCGACAAGATCGAGGGCTTCGTCGGGATCAACCGCTACATCCCCGTTCTCGACCCCCCGCTCAATACCGCGGCGCACAAGAAGTTCTTTGACGAAGCCAGCAAGCGGCTCAAGGCCATCGATCCATCGGCCCCGCTGCCCGACCGCTACGTGCAGTCGAACTACGAAGCCATCAACGCGCTCAAGCTCGGGATAGAGAAGTCGAACTTCCGCGGCCGCGAGGACACGATGAAGCTGATCGAGGCGCTGGAAGGGCTCGAGATGCAGGAAGGCGACGACTTCCCGCAAGGTGACAAGCTCCTGCGCAAGGAGGACCACCAAGCCTTCCTGCGCCAGTTCATCTTCGACATGAAGGGCGGCAAGCATCGGATCGTCGAGGTGGTCGCCAAGGACAAGACGTTGTTCCCGCCGGCGTGCAAGTTCGCCTCCAGCTAAGTGGCTGCCACGCCCTCCATCGATCTGTCCTTCCCGGCCTGCGCCGGCCGGGAAGAGACCTCGGCTGCGTTGTTGCGCACCGAAGGCCTGAGCGTGCGCTTCGGCGGCCTGACCGCACTCGACGACGTCAACTTCGAAATCCCGCGCGGCGAGATCCGGGCAATCATCGGGCCGAACGGCGCGGGGAAGAGCACCTTCTTCAACTGCCTCACCGGCGTCCTGCGTCCCACCTCGGGGCGCATTCTGTTCAACGGTGAAAACATCGCCGGCCTGCCCGCCAACCGCATCTCCCAAAAAGGGATCGCCCGCTCCTACCAGATCACCAATATCCTTCCCAACGCCACCACGCTGGAGAACGTTCGCATCGCCGCCCAGTCGCGCCGGCACGGCTGGAGCATGCTGACCCACCACAGCGCTTATCTGGATATCATCGAAAAGGCCAAGGCGGTGTTGGAAGCCGTCGGCCTCTCGGCCAAGGCCGAAGAGCTGGCCGCCAATCTCTCGCACGGCGAGCAGCGCAACCTTGAAATCGGGATCGCGCTGGCTACCGAGCCGCAATTGCTGTGCCTCGACGAGCCGACGGCGGGAATGAGCGCGGCCGAGACCCATGACACCATGGCCCTGGTGCGCCGCATCGCGAAGAACCTGACGATTCTGATCGTCGAGCACGACATGCAGGTGGTCATGTCCCTCGCCCAGCGCATTACCGTGCTGCACTACGGCGAAGTGCTGGCGGAGGGCACCCCGGCGGAGATCCAGCAGAATCCCAGGGTGCTGGAGGTGTACCTCAAGACATGAACGCGTCGGACGCCGCCATTGACCCCCTCGTCGCGGTCGAGGACCTCCACACCTACTACGGCAAGAGTCACATCTTGCACGGCGTCTCGCTCCGTGTCGGCAAAGGGGA
>JBKPUA010000100.1:0-3138 GCA_046735815.1 Pseudomonadota bacterium | reverse complement strand
GTGCGCCGGACCACAACACGCCGCGGCCACCAAGGACGATAGGCCGCTTTGCCGCGGCCAGCCGCTCGACGGCCTCGGCCACGACCTCGGGATCGGGGTGCATGCGCCCGACTTTGGGCTGGTACATCGCCGAGGTCTCGTGGGGCTGGTTGGCCATGTGCTCGACCTTCTGCAGGTCGTAGGGAATGCCCAGCACCGCCGGCCGCCGCTCGTACTTGGCGACGTGGAAGGCCTCGCGCACGTAGTCCATCATGCGCGGCACGCTATGCGCGGCGACGTAATGCGCCCCGGTCGCCGTCACCAGGGGCGCCTGGTCGATGTGCTGATTGTAGAATTTGGCGTTGATCGGCGACTCGCCGGCGAACACCACCATCGGCAGGCGGGCGCGAACCGCGGCCGGCAGCGCTGTCATCAACTGGGTCACGCCAGGGCCGCACGTGACGGAAGCAACGGCGACCTTGCCGGTGGCTATGTTGTAGGCTGTCGCCGCCGCAACGGTGGCGTGCTCGTGCCTGACGTGGACGGTATGTACGCCCGGCAGTTTGGCGAAGGCGGTGGACCAGTGCATGTTGCCGTCGCCCATCAGGACGAACTGCGTGTCGACTCCCTCCGCAAGGAACGCTTCTGCGAGGGCTTCGTAGAGTTTTGGCATGGGCGCGGTACCCCTTGAGTGGAGGCCCGCCGATGGGCACCCTTGCCGCCGTTGACATCATTGGGGTTCGGCACTTCCCGCTGGCGGCTCCAAGGAAACGCTACATTAGGCTTGCGCGCAGGCGGAAGGGGGCATCTTCTTTTTTCTTGCCGCACAAGAGTCCGCGCCCGGCACCTCGCCGACATCGCTGAGCGGCTCAATTGTGTTCGTTATCGACTCAACAGCGGACATTGGAGCCGCTGTCTAAATCAACCTTTAGGCCTTTCATGCTGGCGTGACCGTGCCGACCAACAATGATGTGGTCGTGCTGGCGGGTTGTGCACAAGCGAAACCCTTCGCTGCTCGCCCACCAAGCGCCGCGGTGGGTTCGCGCTCAACCCAGACTGCGACGTCATCGAGCCACCGATAAGCGGACGCCCTTCGTCTCCGCCGTTCGATAATCGTAGCTCGCCATCAGATTCTCGACCAACGTGGTGAACTCGCTCCAATCCGTCTCGCGGTAGGAATGGTTGCGGATGATGAAGGAGGCGCCGGCGTAGAACTTCTCGTATTGCAGGTGGCGGCCGGCGAACTCGGAGCCGACCATGTCCCAGGCGAGCTTGAACAGCTTCATGCGGGTGACGGCGTCGGCCTGCGGCGTCTGCCAGAAAGTCGAGAATTGCTTGGCGAGCGCCGGATCGTCCATGACCGAGATATCGGCCGGCATCTGGAACACGCCGCCCCCGCAGAGCTCGCGCAGCTCGTCCACGAACTTGCTGTAGTTCTGCGTGCACCAATCGAGCCCGGCATACATGAAGCGACGGTTGAAGCAGACGTAGTCCTGCGGCCAGCTTTCACAGGCGTTGATCTGGCCGTGCACCAGTCCGCCGATGGTGCTCTCGACCGCGGCCATTTTGCCGAGCGTCTCGCGCACCGCCGGGACCTGATCGGCGCCGGTCGCCTGCGCGATCTTGCTGCACAGCCCGAGCAACAGCCGCATCTTCGACCAGTAGCGCACGTTGGACTGGTGATTGCCGAAGCAGTGGCTCGGCGTTTTGATGTAGATGTCGCGCGAGAGCAGCGCGTCATCGTGCACAAACACCTTTTCCCACGGAATCTTGACGTTGTCGCACAGCACCATGCTGTCGCTTTCGTCGTAACGCCAGGCGAGTGGAGAATCGAACTCCGAGGTGGCGGAAAACACGGCCGGCTTGCGTGACCACAGCGACAAGCCGGGCGCGTTGCACGGCACCGCGCAGGTGATCGCCTCCTTCTTCTGGTCGGGGGCAAGCGGGATCACGTTGCCGATCCAGATCTCGTTGGCATAGAGCGCGCCGGTCGCCAGCATCTTCATGCCCGCGATCACCACCCCGTCGTCATCCTCCCGCACCACCCGCAAGGTCGGCACCGGGATGTTCTGCTTATGATAGAATTCCGGATTGCGCGCAGCCTGCGGCGGCACGACGGCGTAGACGACGTAGACGTCGTTGTCGCGGATGTAGCGATAATAGCGGACGAGGTTGTCGGCATGCGCGCAGGGCGCCGGCAGGGCGTCGGGCTTCATCGCCATGCCGGTGACGAACGAGGCCACGTGGTCGGGTGAGCGGCCGAACATTCCGAACGTGGCATCGGCGATGCGGCGATGCCCCTCCATCCGCCGCTGCAGGTCATCGCGCGTGCGCGGGCGCAGGAAATAGATGGAATGACGCCCGCCATCCTCTTCGTAGCTCAGCATGTCCCGGCTCGCCGGATCCGCCTTCATGTCGTAGATGGCGGCGACGGTGGCGGCGCCGCCGCGGAAGGCAGGATGGCGGGTGACGTCGTCGACCCGCTCGCTGCCGACATAGACCACGCGACCGTCGCGCAGCGATTCCAGATGCTCAGCGCCCGTTCGCAGCATCGTCGGCTCCTCGTTCGGTAGAGAACTCTACAGCATGTCTCGTCGGATCGGGAGGCCAACATTCCGCCTCATCCTGAGGGCGCGCAGGCACAAAGCCTGTCCAGAATTCGGCCATCGCGTGGCGCGCGTCTCGAAGTACGGGGCGGCCCGTGTCCCCGGCCGCCGACACGAACATCGGGGGCGGCCTCATGGTTCGAGACGCCGCGCCGCACGCAGCCGAACTTGGTCGCGGTCATACCGAGCGCGTCGCGCAGCACCCACAGCGGGGTGTCGCCGTCGACATCGACCTCATGGGGTGTGCCGTTGATCTTTAACGTGAAAGCCGTGTCGCTCACGGACGAACGCGGATGACCGTCTTCCCCACGCGTCGCTCGGTCGCGTTGAAGGTGGCGACAGCATCGTCGAGGGCCGAGACGTTGCCAATGTTCGTCCGCAGTCGTCCGTCCCGCACCCGCTGGACGATCTCACTCAGTTGGGCACGATCGGACTCGACAACGAAGTCGACCGTCAGGCCGTCGGCGGGCCGCGCCTCGGTCGGCCCGACGATGGACACCAGTGTTCCTCCGGCTCGAATCAGGCGTGCGGACCGCTTCTGGACGTCGCCGCC
>JBKPUA010000099.1:0-2464 GCA_046735815.1 Pseudomonadota bacterium | reverse complement strand
GCCCCCGCCCGAATCTCGACCTCGCCTTCGCCCCACGGCCACACGCCGGCGCAAGCGCGCGCGAGCGTGCTCTTGCCGGTTCCCGAATCGCCCGTGAGCAACACCTTCTCGCCTGGCATGACGACAAGCTCCGCGCCGGCGATGACGGCGGTGCCATCTTCGAGCGTGACGGAAACATCGCGCAGGCGCAGTGCCGCGCTCGTCCCCTCGCCATGATTGACGCGGCGGCTGCGACGTCGCAGCTCCGTCTGCTCGAGCGTGGTGAGCGAGGCTTGCAGCGATGCCACCCGCCGGGCAGAGGCGGCCCAATCCGCGAGCCGCGGATAATTGTCGACCAGCCAGTTGAGCGCCGATTGGACGATGGCGAAGGCCGAGGCGGCCTGCATGACCTCGCCCAGCGTCATCGCATCGTCGAGGAATTTGGGCGCGCACAGAATGATCGGCAGGATCGGCGCGATGTAGCCGCTGGTTTGCGAGACGATGGTGGTGCGCATGCTTTGGATGCAAACGTGCCGCCACGTGCGGAGCACCGTTGCGAAGGACCGGTCCACTCCGCGGCGCTCTTCATCCTCGCCTTTGAGGAGCGCGATGCCTTCCGCATTCTCGCGCACCCGGGTGAGCAGGTAGCGGTACTCGGCCTCGGCCTGGTTCTTGGATTCCGACACCGTGACCAGACGGCGGCCGATGACGAACATGGTTCCGGTCGCCCCCATCGCATAGATCACCGCGGCGATGACGAGAAAGCCGGGAATGGTCAGCGCCGCATCGCCGACCTGGACCGTCAGCGCCCCGCCGATCGTCCACAGCACCACGATGAAGGTCGCCGCCGAAAGAACGGAGGTGGCAGCGCCGATCGCGAACTCGATCGGCGCCTCGGTCGCAATGCGCACGTCATCGGCGATGCGATATTCCGGGTTCTTGCCGGCACCACCCCCGTCGCCCGCGAGATTGAGGTGATAGTGGCGGCCGCGGTCGAGCCAGCGAGCGATCAGGCGATTGTTGAGCCATGCGCGCCAGCGCCGCTGCAGGGTCATGCGCGCGCAAATCTGTATGACGCTCAGCAGCACGCTGCCCGCCAGCAGCGGCAGGTAAAGCGCTGAGAGCGACAAAACCGTGTCGGCCTCCTTGCTCTGCAGGGCGTCGAAGATGACGCGATGCCAGACGTTCATACCGTAGGAGGCGGCGAGGTTCAGGAGGATGATCAGCAGCAATGCCCCGGACAGGCCCCACGACAGCCAGGTCCCGTGCTCGCCCCAGAAGCCGCGCGCGCCGTGCCAGAAGTTCCGGAGCGGACCCCGCGCTTCGAGCTCGCTTGCGGCGCCGACACTCTGTCGGCAGGCCAGTCTTCCCATCGCCCCGAGCATCCGCCTCGCCCTCCATGCGCTCGACCGATCCGCGTCGGGGGCAGCTACGCGGCGGCCGGGGGTCGGGACGCCCGGGAGAATTCACGATCCGGTGAGGTTCAGTCGCTTCCGTATGCCTGCGATACCGGATGCATCTTGTGGGTGATCACCCAAGTTGTGGCGAACGCAGCCGGCGGCCTTGACCGCCCCCGCGCCCGGCCGCACATAGGTTCGAGATGACCATCCTCGATTCCTCGCTCGTGCGCACCGCCGGCTCCGACCGGGCGGGCGGCCACGACAAGGTGCTCATCGTCGATTTCGGCTCGCAGGTCACCCAGCTCATCGCGCGGCGCGTGCGCGAGGAGAAGGTCTATTGCGAGATCGTGCCGTTCCAGAAGGCGGAGGAAGCCTTCAACGCGATGCGGCCGAGGGCAGTGATCTTTTCAGGCGGCCCCGCCTCGGTGCTCGACCCGGGCGCGCCGCTCGCGCCAGCGGCGATTTACGACGCTGGCGTGCCGATCCTCGGCATCTGCTACGGCGAGCAGGCGATGGCGGCGCAGCTCGGCGGGGTGGTCGAGGGCGGCCATCACCGCGAGTTCGGTCGGGCGGAAGTCTTGGTCACCGAGGATTCGCCCCTGTTCGAGGGCGTCTGGCGCAAGGGCGAGCGCTACCCGGTGTGGATGAGCCACGGCGACCGCGTGACGCAATTGCCGTCAGGCTTCCGCGTGGTCGGCACCTCGTCCAACGCGCCGATCGCCATGATCGCGGACGAGCGTCGCAAGTACTACGCCACCCAGTTCCACCTCGAGGTGGTGCACACGCCGCACGGCGCCGCGCTGTTGCGCAACTTCGTGCGCAAGATCGCCGGCTGCAAGGGCGATTGGACCATGCGCGCGTTCAAGGCGGAGGCGATCGAGAAAATCCGCGCGCAGGTCGGGCGCTCCCGCGTGATCTGCGGATTGTCCGGCGGCGTCGATTCCGCGGTCGCCGCCGTCCTGATCCACGAGGCGATCGGCGAGCAGCTCACCTGCGTGTTCGTCGATCATGGCCTGCTGCGGCTCGCCGAGGCGGAGAAGGTGGTGGCGCTGTTCCGCGACAGCTACAACATCCCGCTGGTGCAC
>JBKPUA010000098.1:0-4872 GCA_046735815.1 Pseudomonadota bacterium | reverse complement strand
ACCGGTTCGGGCCCGAGCCGTGACGACCGCGCCATCATCGAGACCGCGCTCGCCAACGCACGCGCCGATTGGTTCGGGGCGGATATCGGTATCTTCGATTTCCTGCACGACGCGCTCACTCTCGACCTCATCGCCCCGGGTCGAACCGGATACAGCATTGCGCGCACCCGCCGCTTTGCCTTCAAGGTTCAGCAATTCACCGGCCCGATGATGGCGAAGTCGCTGGAGGACACGGCCTTCTACCGCTACCATCGCCTGCTCGCGCTCAACGAGGTGGGCGGCAATCCTGCCGCCGGCGCGCTGTCGATTGCCAATTTTCACGAGCGCATGAGCGAGCGCGCCGAGAAGTCGCCGCGCGGCCTCACCGCAACCGCAACCCACGACACCAAGCGTGGAGAGGATGCGCGGGCGCGCCTGCTCGCGCTGTCCGAGCTTGCGGAGGAATGGTCGCAGCACGTGCGTGAATGGCGGGAGCTCAACGCGCACTTGATTGCCTCTTCGGGGCCCTCCCCAATCCCGTCGTCCGCGCACGAATACATGCTCTACCAGGCGCTGCTCGGCGCTTGGCCGCTTGGTGGTCCGGACGCGACCTTCGTCGAGCGAATGCTCGCCTATGCCGTCAAAGCGGCGCGGGAAGGCAAGCAGCAAACCAGCTGGCTTGCGCCCAATGAAGGCTACGAGGCCGGCCTCGAGCGGTTTGTCGCGCGCCTGCTCGATCCCGCGCATTCGCAGCGGTTCATCGCCTCATTCGATTCTTTCGCCCGCCGGGCGGCATTGATGGGCGCGTTGAACAGCCTGACCCAGGTGATGCTGAAGACCGCCATGCCCGGCGTGCCCGATTTCTACCAGGGCACCGAGCTTTGGGATCTGTCGCTGGTCGACCCCGACAATCGGCGGCCCGTCGAGTTCGGTACGCGCGCCTCGCTGCTGCCATCCCTCGATGCGGCGGCGGATTGGCGCGCGCTCGCGGCCAGCTGGTCGGATGGCCGCATCAAATTCGCCGTCACGCGCCGGCACCTGGCGCTGCGGGCGCACCTGCAGGACGTGTTTGCGCATGGTTCCTATCGCCCGCTCAAGGTCACGGGCCCGCACGCCAACGAGGTCATCGCCTTCGCACGCATCAGCGGCCGCAACGCCGTCATCGTCGCCTGTGGCCGATTGTTCGGGCGCGCGACCGACGGCGGGCGGCGGTGGCCATCGGGCACGGACTGGAACGCGAGTCTCGCGCTCGAGGAATTCGCCGACATCACCGATGTGCTGGCGGCCGGCGAGAAGATCGCCGGGCCAAGAGTGTCGGTATCGCAGCTGTTCGACGCGCTTCCGCTCGCGCTGCTGCGCGCACAGCACGCGCCGGCACGAGCTACATTCCCGGGCGACGGCGGCAAGTCGGAGCTTGCGCACACCGCGCTGGCGCGCGTCTGATCGACGGTTGCCCGCGCTGCTCAACGCGTCGCCAGCAACGCAAACAAAAGATGCAGCGCGAATGCTTTAAGTTTAAAAACATGACTTTTCATAAGCCTTGGTCGTAGTACAGTTCCCCCGAGGTGCTACTTTGGGGCGAGCGTGACATTTGCATGGACCGGCAGATCGAGTGGCGCGTGCGCCTGTGTCGCGCCGCGCGCACAGTGGCCCAACCCGGACTGCTCCTGATAGTGTTTGGAAACGAGACACCCGCGGCCCGAGCCGGTTCGACCGGGCACATGAGAGCGAGGAACAGCATGACCAGGACCATCGCGTTAGCCGCGGCAACATTGCTGCTAGGCTTGTCGAACGCTTTCGCGCAGCAGCCGCAGACCATCCGCGTGGGCTGGACCATCCCGGCGGAAGAGGCGAAGTACTGGATGATGCGGCGCCCCGACCGCTTCCCGGCGCTCGGCAAGAACTACAAAGTGGAATGGGTACAGTTCCAGGGCACCGCGCCGATGGTGCAGGCCATGGCTGCAGGCGCGCTCGACTGCTCGACCCAGGGCGTGCTGTCGATGGCGCAGGGCGCGATCTCGGCCAATCTCGAAACCTATGTCATCGCCCAGCACGTAGGCGAGAAGCCCGGCAGCTTCTCGGTCTACTGGGCGGTGAAAGAGGATAGCCCGATCAAGACCATCGCCGATGTGAAGGGCAAGAGCGTGGGCATCAACGTGTTCGGCTCCGGCATCTACGGCCCGATGGCGCTGCTGCTCAAACGGCACGGCGTCGATCCGGAGAAGGACATCAAGCTGGTCGAGACCGGCTTCCCGGCTTCCGAGGACGCCATCCGCTCCGGCCGCGTCGACGTCGGTGTGCTCAACCAGCCGTTCGCCGCCCGCGCCGAGGCCAAGGGCGGCTTGCGCAAACTCTTTTCCATCGCCGACCAGCTGCCCAACGTCGTGCATATCATGGACGTCTGCCGCAAGGACTTCGTCGACAAGAATCCGGAGCTCGTTCGACACTATGTGCGCGACCTTACCGCCGGCATGGCCATGGCCATGGCCGACCGCGATGAGACGCTCAAGGTCGTTTCCGAGGTGACCAAGGCGCCGATCCCGGTGCTCGACACCTACCTGCTCAAGCCCAACGATTTCGCGCGCGAGCCCGGAGCCAAGCCGAACTTCGCCGGCATTCAGGCCATGCTCGATGTCTACGCCGAGACCGGCATGCTGTCGAAGAAACTCGACGCCGACAAATTCAAGCATCCCTCGATCGTTGCGCCGTTGCAGTAGGCCGTGCCGGTCGTTGCCGGACGCAATGTGGCGGCGGCACCCAATGCCGCCATGATCGAGATCGAAGACGTATCGAAGACGTTCGAGACCAAGCGGGATCGGCGTCATCTCGCGATCGCCGACGTCTCCCTCGCCGTGGCCGCGGGCGAGTTTGTCTCGATCCTCGGGCCCTCCGGCTGCGGAAAATCGACGCTGCTCTACATCGTCGGCGGCTTCGTCACGCCGTCCACCGGCTCGGTCGTGGTGAACGGACGCCCGATCACTGGGCCGGGCCCGGATCGCGGCCCGGTGTTCCAGGAGTTCGCGCTGTTTCCCTGGAAGAACGTGCTCGGCAATGTCATGTACGGGCTCGAGCGCAGGGGTGCGCCGAAGGCCGAGGCACAAAAGCGCGCGCGCGAGCTTCTGGCCTTGGTCCATCTCTCCGGCTACGAGAAGTTCTACCCCAAGGAGCTTTCCGGCGGCATGAAGCAGCGCGTCGCGCTGGCGCGCACGCTCGCCTACGGCCCGAGCATCCTGTTGATGGACGAGCCGTTCGGCGCGCTCGACGCGCAGACCCGCACGCGGCTGCAGAACGACCTGCTCGATATCTGGGAGCGCGACCGCAAGACGGTGCTGTTCGTGACGCACAGCGTCGAGGAGGCCGTGTTCCTCTCCGACCGGGTCGCGGTGATGACGCGCTCGCCCGGCCGCATCAAGGAGATCATCCCGATCGCGCTAGCGCGGCCACGCGACCGCGCCGCGCTGCTGCTCGACCGCCGCTACCAGGATTACGTGGTCCGCATCGAGCGGCTGATGGACACTCCGACCGAAGAAGCGCAGACGCCGTGAGATCGATCGCATCCATTCCGGGCGTGGCGCCGCTGCTCGCCTGCGCGGCGCTGCTGGCGCTGTGGGAATGCGCCGCGCGTGCCATCGGCATTGCCGGCCTGCCGCCCGCGTCGGAGGCGCTGGCGCAGATTCCCGCCATCCTCGGCGATCCAGAATCGCTCTTGAATATCGGAGACTCCCTGCGGCGCATGGCCATCGGCTTCGCGCTCGCGCTCGTCGTGGCGATTCCGGTTGGTCTGATCATGGGCCGCAGTCGCCACGTCGCGGCGTTCTTCAATCCCCTGCTGATGGTGATCTATCCCGTGCCCAAGGCCGCGCTGATGCCGATCATCATGCTCTGGCTGGGTGTCGGCGACGCCTCGAAGACGCTGGTGATATTTCTCGGCGTCACCTTGCCGGTGATCTATCACAGCTATCAAGGCAGCCGCGCGGTCGAGGAAAAAATTCTGTGGTCCGCGGCCGCCATGGGAATGGGGCCATTTGCGCGAATCTCCCGCATTGTGCTGCCGGCGGCGCTGCCGGAGATCCTGGTCGGCTGCCGCACCGGGCTCGTGCTCGCCCTCATCACCATGGTCACCAGCGAAATGATCGCGCGCCAGACCGGCGTCGGCAACATCCTGTTCAACTCTCTCGACATGGCGCAATACGACACCGTCTACGCCATGATCGTGATCATCGGCGTGCTCGGCTTCGCGCTCGACTTCGCGTTCGAGCGCTTGCGCGGCCGGCTGGTGGCGTGGGCCGCGCCGGCGCATGACATCGTGGTGGGGACCACATGACCGCGCGCTCGGCAGCGCTCACCGATGCGCTGGTCGGTTTGATCCCGATCGCGCTCATTATCGGCCTGTGGCAGCTTATTGTGAGCGCCGGCGTCGCACCACCGTCGCTCTTGCCGGCACCGCTAGCGGTGTTGTGGCGGCTCATCGAGCAGCTCGGCTCGCCCAGTTTTCTCGGGCATGCGGCGACTACGCTGTTTCGGTTGTTCGCGGGCTTCGGCATCGCGGTCGTGGTCGGCATCGCGTTCGGCGTCGCCGCGAGCGGCCAGCGCCTGGTCGAGGGCGGCCTCATGCCGATCGTGCGCGTGCTCGGCCCAGTTCCCAAGATCGCGCTCTACCCGGCCTTCATTCTCACGCTCGGCTTCGAGAATGCCTCGAAGATCGCGCTCGTCGTCGCCGATGCGGTGTTTCCGATTCTGCTTGCGACCTATCAGGGCGCGTCCGCGGTCGAGCCGAAGCTTGCATGGGCGGCGCAAGCCGTCGGCGTCTCCCGGATACGCTGCCTGTTTACCGTCGTGCTACCCGCCGCGCTGCCATCGGTTCTCACCGGCTGCCGGATCGCGCTCGTGATC
>JBKPUA010000097.1:0-8356 GCA_046735815.1 Pseudomonadota bacterium | reverse complement strand
GCTCGGCTCGCGCGAAGCCGCGCGCAGCGATCCCGACGGCTATACGCTGCTGATGAGCAGCGCCTCCGGCCAAGTTGTCAGCCCGCTGGTGTACAAGACCATCGATTACGACCCGATCAGGAGCTTCGCGCCGATCGGCCTGGTCGCGGAAGGTTCGATCATTCTCGTGGTCAACCCGGCGCTGGCCTTCAAGTCGCTGCCGGAGCTCGTCCTCTACGCCAAGGCCAATCCGGGCAAGCTCAACTACGGTTCCGCCGGAACCGGATCGGTGCCGCATCTCACCGGCGAATTGTTCAAGTCGCTGGCGGGCGTGGACCTTGTGCATGTGCCCTACCGCGGCGGCGCGCTGTCGATCGCCGACGTGATCGGCGGCAACGTGCAACTGACGTTCGAGGCGTCGGGCCCGTTGCTGCCGCACATCCGCGAGGGCCGGCTGCGCGCGCTCGCCGTGACGAGCAAGGCCCGCATCCCCGACCTCCCCGATGTCCCGACGGCGGCCGAAAGCGGCTATCCCGCGCTCGTCGTGACGACCTGGACCGGCTTGTTCGCGCCCGCGGGGACCGATGCTGCGATCATCAGCAAGCTCAATGCCGCGATCAACGCCGGGCTGCGGTCGTCCGAGCTCCAATCCGCGCTCGCCAAGATCGGCAATGTTCCGCTCGGCGGATCGCCCGAGACGCTGGCGCAAATGCTGATGGCGGAACAGCAGAAGTGGGCGCCGATCGTGCGCGCGCTCAACCTGAAGGCGGAGCAATGAACGAATGCAGCGGCTCCTGATCGCCGTCGCGGCAGAGCCTCAAGCGGGCCGTCGCGCCAGCGACAGCCAGACGCCGCCGCCGATGAGCGCCAGGCCGGACACACGTCCCAAGAGCTTCGCCCGCCAGGACTGCAGGAACCAGGCCCGTCCGAGACCCGCCGCCACCGCCCAGCCGGAATCCGTGAACGCGGCGAGCAGGACCGAAACCGCGCACATCGCCGCGAGCTGCCGCTCCACCGGCAGGCTGGGATCAATGAACTGGGGCAGGAATGCGGTGAAGAACGCGATTGTCTTGGGGTTGAACAGCGCCACGGCAAAACCGCGCCAGAAATGCACGTGGTTGCGCGGCGCGACCGCCGCGCCGACTTCGCCGGCGTGGCGCCAGGCCTGAATACCGAGCCAGATCAGATACGCGGCGCCGACCCAGCGCAGCAGCTCGAACAGCACGGCCATGTTCTTCATCACCCAGCTCAAACCGAAGGCGATGGCGGTAAGCAGGACGGCGTTGCCGAGCGTCGTGCCGGCCACCGTGGTCAGGGCCGCACGAATGCCGCGACTTGCGCCGGTGGCAATGACCAAGGTCACGATCGGACCGGGAGTGATGACAAGAACGACGGTAATGAGAAAGAACGCGGCGAACAGTTCCCAATTCATTTGATGCTATCGCCTTCCCTCTCGCTAAATTCAGCTATCGTCGCCGTTCTCTTCCGATAACCGCTCGACCGAGACCACGCGCTCGTCTTCCGCCGTGTCGAACACGATCACGCCCTGCGTCGAGCGCCCGGCAATGCGGATGCCGTCCACGCGCGTTCGGATGAGCTGGCCGCCGTTGGTCACGAGCATGATCTGGTCCTGCTCCTCGACCGGGAACGACGCGATCAGCTTGCCGGTCTTTCGCCTGATCGAGCCGTCGCGCTCGCGCACGTCCATGGCGACGATGCCTTTGCCGCCGCGACCAGTGATCCGATATTCGTAGGACGAGGTGCGCTTGCCGAAGCCGCGTTCCGAGATGGTGAGCACGAATTGCTCGGCCGCCGACATCTCCACATAGCGCTGCTCGCCGAGCTCGATGGTGTCGCCGGCCGCGGATTCTGGCGCCTCCTCGGCCTCGGGCGGGGTTTCCTCGGCCTCGCCGTTGAGCCCGCGCCGCACCGCACTGGCGCGCTTGAGATAGGCCACGCGCTCGTCGGCGGTCGCATCCACGTGCCGTAGGATCGACAGCGAGATCAGCTTGTCGCCCTCCGCGAGCGCGATGCCGCGCACGCCCATGGAGGTGCGTCCCTGGAACACGCGCACGTCGGTGACGGGGAAACGGATGCATTGCCCCGCGGCCGACGTCAGCAGCACGTCGTCGCGCTCGGTGCAGATCTGCACGTCGACGATCGCTTCGCCCTCGTCGAGCTTCATCGCGATGATGCCGGAGCGGCGCACGTCGACGAAGTCGGAGAGCTTGTTGCGCCGCACGGTCCCGCGCGTGGTGGCGAACATGACGTCGAGCTCGCCCCAGGTGCTCTCGTCCTCGGGCAGCGGCATGACGGTGTTGACCAACTCGCCCTGCTCGAGCGGCAGGATGTTGATCAGCGCTTTGCCGCGCGCCTGCGGCGCCGCCTGTGGCAAGCGCCAGACCTTCTCCTTGTAGACGCGGCCGTGGGAGGAGAAAAACAGCACCGGGGTGTGGGTCGAGGCCACGAACAGCCGCGAGACGAAATCCTCCTCGCGGGTCTGCATGCCCGCCCGTCCCTTGCCGCCGCGGCGTTGCGCGCGATAGGTCGACAGCGGCACCCGCTTGACGTAGCCGAGGTGGGAGACCGTGACCACCATGTCCTCGCGGTGGATCAGGTCTTCCTCTTCGACCTCGCCCTCCTGCTCGAGAATGACGGTGCGGCGCGGCGTGGCGAACTGCTCGCGCACGGCCTTGAGCTCGTCCTTCACGATCGACTGGATGCGCGCGCGCGAGCGCAGGATGTCGAGATAGTCGGCGATCTCCGCGGCGAGCTTGTCGAGCTCGGCTTTTATCTCGTCGCGGCCTAGCGCCGTGAGGCGCTGCAGGCGCAGGTCGAGGATCGCCTTGGCCTGCTCGGCGGAAAGCCGCGCGGTGCCAGTCGTCGTGACCTTGTGGCGCGGATCGTCGATGAGCTCGATGAGCGAGGCGGCGGTAGTCGCGGGCCAGTCGCGCTCCATCAAGGCTTCGCGCGCCGCGTTGGCGTCGGTCGAGGCGCGGATCAGCCTGATCACCTCGTCGATATTGGCCACCGCGATGGCGAGACCGACCAGAATATGGGCGCGGTCGCGCGCCTTGCCGAGCAGATACTTGGTGCGCCGCGAGATCACCTCCTCGCGGAACGCAAGGAAGGATTGCAGCAAGTCCTTCAGGTTCATTACCAGCGGGCGGCCGCCCTCGAGCGCGACCACATTGGCCCCGAAGGTCGATTGCAGCGGGGTGTAGCGATAAAGCTGGTTGAGCACCACCTCGGCCATGGCGTCGCGCTTGAGCTCGATCACGACCCGATAGCCTTCCCGGTCGGACTCGTCGCGCAACGCGGCGATGCCGTCGATCTTCTTCTCGCGCCACAGCTCGCCGATGCGCTCGACCATCGCCGCCTTGTTCACCTGGTAGGGAATCTCGCTGACGATGATCGCCTCGCGGTCGCCGCGCAGCGTCTCGATGTCCACCTTGCCGCGCATCACGATCGAGCCGCGGCCGAAATGATAGGCGGCGCGGATGCCGGAGCGGCCGAGAATGATGCCCCCCGTAGGAAAGTCGGGGCCAGGGATGATGGCGATCAAGTCGTCGATCCCGAGACCGGGATTCTCGATCAGGGCCATGCAGCCGTCGATCACCTCGCCCAGATTGTGCGGCGGGATGTTGGTCGCCATGCCGACCGCAATGCCGCCCGCCCCGTTCACCAACAGGTTGGGGAAGCGGGCCGGCAGCACCACCGGCTCTTTCTCGTTGCCGTCGTAGTTGGGCTGAAAATCGACCGTGTCCTTGTCGATGTCGTCGAGCAGCTCCATCGCGGGCCGCGCCAGCCGACATTCGGTGTACCGCATGGCCGCCGCCGGATCGCCGTCGACCGAGCCGAAATTGCCCTGGCCGTCGATCAGCGGCAGCCGCATGGAGAAATCCTGCGCCATGCGCACCAGGGCGTCGTAGATCGCCTGGTCGCCGTGCGGGTGGTATTTGCCCATCACGTCGCCAACCACGCGGGCCGACTTCACGTATTTCCGATCGGGCGTGTGCCCGTTCTCGTGCATGGAAAAAAGGATGCGCCGATGTACGGGCTTGAGGCCGTCGCGCGCATCCGGCAACGCGCGCGCCACGATCACGCTCATGGCGTAATCGAGATAGCTGCGCTTCATCTCCTCGGTGATGGAGATGGGGCGAATATCGGACGGGCCGGGCTGTTCCGGCTGTTGATCGTCGTTGTCAGCCAAGGAAGGATTCCATGCGGGTGGATTTGCGGCGATGCTTAGCCGATTCAGCCGCCATGCGCCACCCAAAAACGCCTGCGGACGAAGCTTAATTCATATGGCAATTCAGTGGCTTAACTTCAAGCCAGCGAGGCTGCTCAGAGGCTCGGTCCAAGCCTTCCTCCGGCGTCGGGACTGGGCTCGTCTCACGGCTCTGCCGCGAGTGCCCCGAACCGAAGTTCGCATCAGAGGTTGCCGCAAGGGTGTGCGAGCTTCGGAACCGGGACACTAGCGCTCAATGACCGAACAGCACCGCGTGCATGATGCGCCCAGGCCAGAAGGTGAAGATGCCGGCGATCACCAGCGCGCCGGTGAAGATCGCGATCATGGCATTGCGGTGGCGCTCGACGCGGTGGCGCCTGGCATGCATCACCGCCAGTGGGAGCGTCACCAGCGTGAAGATCGAGAGCAGATGGATCGGGCTCCACTCGCCCCAGACGCGCAGCTCATGGATGAAGAATGAGCTTCCGGCAACGACGACCATGAGCAGCGCCCAGATCCAGCCAGCGGTGCGATGGGGAAGCGTGCCCTTGGGAGCGCTCAACTGCACCGCGCCGAGCGCGAACGCGGCGAGCGCTGCGAACGCATGCAGCTGGATGGCGGGGGCGGCGTTCAACAGCGGTGCCAGCGACACGGTCTTGCGTCCAATGAGCACATAACGACCTCGGCCAATTCGAGGCGTCATCGTGGCGGTGCGCCGCGCGCTCTTGCGGCGGCGAAACCCGACACGAAGCGGCTGAGCGTGCGCGAGGTCGCGCCGCGTGGCAGCATCACCTCCACGAGCGAAAATTTGCCGCGCCGCGCCACGGCGCGCTCGAGCGCATTCTCGAGCTCGCGCCGGGTCGTCACCCGTTCGCCCTCCCCGCCCAGCGACGGCGCCAGGGCCGCGAAGTTCCAGTCGTCGAGATCGTTGAAGCGCGATTCCGGCTGGAACGCGCGCAGCATCTCCCAGCTGGCGTTGTTGAAGAGCACCACGATGGGATCGAAGCCGTAGCGCCGGCAATTGCCGAGCTCCCAACCGGTCATCTGGAAGGCGCCGTCGCCCACCAGGATGAGCGGGCGGCGGCCGGTCGCGGCGGCGACACCGATGCCAGCCGGCACGCCGAAACCCATGCCGGCGTAATAGCCGGGCGCCGCGAGCGCCGTGTTCTCGATCTCCATGGCGGTGAACAGGCAATCACCCATGTCGGCGGTCATCGGCATGGCGCCGTGGCGATCGAACAAATCGTTGATGGCTGCAGCGATGTCGGAGGGCGCGATCGGGTTGGCGTCGGCCTGCAAGCCACGCGGATAGTCCACCACCGGCCGATTGGCGCGCGCGTCGCTTGCGCCGAGCGGTCGCGCGCGCGCCGCCAGCGCCTCGATCAGGTCGCCGATCGGCACGTCCGGATAGACATGATGCCCGACCCGCACCTGCCGATCGAAGGCGAGCATCGTTCGCCGCGGATCGAGCCGGCGCTGCGAGAGCGCAAAATTGGTGTCGGAGAGGATCACGCCGAGCAGCAGCAGCGCATCGGCCTCTTCCACCAGCCGCGCGATGGCGGGGTCGCCCGCGGCGCCGAGATAGGTGCCGAGGAGAACGTCGGGCGCGTCTTCCAAGAGCCCGCGCCCCATGAAGGTGGTGACCACCGGGATGCCGAGCTTGCGCGCCAGCGCTGTCACGCGCGGCTCGAGATCGTAGCGGCGGATTTCCACATCGACCAGGATGACCGGGGCGCTCGCCTGCGCGAGCTTCTCGATGATCTCCTCGGCGCATTCGGCGAGCGCCTCCGGATCGGCCGAGCGCTGCGGCAGGATCGGAACGGCGGCCGTGGGCGCCGCCGTCATGTCGCGCGGCAGCTCGATATAAACCGGCAGCGAGCGCTCGCGCGCGCTGCGCAGCACACGGGCGATCTCGGCGGGCGCGGTTTCCGCGTCGGTGAGCACCGCCTGATCGCAGGTGATCTCGCGGAACACGGCCGTTTGGGTGTCGATCGAGCCCGCCTGGTGGTGGACGCCGAAGCCGCTGGCGCGCTCGTGCGCGCCGGGCGCGCCGGCGACGACCACGACGGGCGAGCGCTCGGCATAGGCGCCAGCGATGGGATTGACGAGGTTGAAGGCGCCCGCCCCGAAGGTGACGACAGCCACGCCGAGACCGGAGTGGTAGCGCGCCGCCGCATCCGCCGCGAAGCCAACGCCGGGCTCGTGGCTCAGCGTGTAGTACGGCAGGATCGCGCTTTCCTCGATGACTTTGAAGAACGGCAGCACGAAATCGCCCGGAATTCCGAAGATTTCACGGGCGCCGTGATCCTTGAGGCCGTGCAGCAGCGAGGTGGCGAGCGTCGGCATGGCGCGACTTGGCCCAATCTATCGCGCAAATGCAATCGCGCTCCGTGCCCGCTCGCATACACGTTGTATCAAGTATCCGTTAGCGCGGGCCGCGCTGAACAGCACCCGTAAAGCGCGCGCCGCGCTCAAGCCCCGCACTTGAGAGTTTTGTTCGGCTTCCAGGAGGTGACCTGGATCGATGGGACGCCGCAGGGGCCCGTGCCCGTGGTCTTGCCCCAGATGTCCACCCCGGTGCGCGGAGGAATCCAGGGTTTCGCATCCCACAACGAGTAGCTCGCTTTGGTCGAGGTTGCGAGGCCGAGGCACAGCGGGGCTTGAAAGTACGTGCATCCGCTCGCGATCGGCGGAGGACCCTTGGCGGCGACCTTGACTCTCTTCTTGGCAGCGGCCTCTGCCGCCGTCACCGCCAGCGCTCCGCAAACCGCAATTGTCAGCGTAAGCCAAGCTCTCCCAGCCACGTCATCCTCCCTCGTGTGTATGAGTGAGGAACTTTAGTGTTGGGAAAAAGATACCTCAATACAATTTAGGCTTCGTGTCGTCAGCGCTCGTGCCGCTTGCGCGATTCCCTGAACTGCGCGGCGAGTTCGGCGGCGATGTCCGGGCCGCGACCGTCAAAACGGAATCTCGTCATCCATGTCGCCGCGCTTGCCGCCACCGGCGCCCGCCAGTGCCGGCTTCCGCTCGCGCGTCGAGGGGCCTGACGAACCGAAATCGCCACCCTCGTCCATGCCGACGTCGCCACCGCCGCCGCCCGCGCGGTCGAGCATGGTGAGCTGCGAGTTGAAGCCCTGCAGCACCACCTCGGTGCTGTACCGGTCCTGGCCAGACTGGTCCTGCCATTTACGCGTCTGCAGCGAGCCTTCGAGATAGACCTTCATTCCTTTCTTCAAATATTGCTCGGCCACCCGGCAAAGCCCTTCGTTGAAGATGACGACGCGATGCCATTCGGTCTTCTCCCGCCGCTCGCCGGTTGCCTTGTCGCGCCAGGTGTCGGAGGTCGCCACGCTCAAGTTCACGATCGGACGGCCATCCTGCGTGCGCCGAACCTCGGGATCCTTGCCGAGATTGCCGATCAGGATCACCTTGTTCACGCTGCTGGCCATGACGCTCTCCTGTTGTCTGTTGTCGTCACCCTAATCCCAACTCCGCAGCCGCGTCGCTACTCGCCTCGGCTTCATCGTCCTTTTCCACAGTGCAGGCTTGTTCCGCAGTGCGGGTTCGGGGCGGCGCGATTTTGCCTCTGTTCTCTTTTTGTTCTAGCATCCAATGTCGACCAAGGCAATGCCCCAGGCACGGGTTTTTCCGCATCAGACCGGACCCGAGCGGTGCCTTTGCTCTAGCGTTACGCGATGCTGCAGCCAGAGAAATATGAAGCCGGGGGCAAAATTGTGCGCCGTGACCATCTGATAGATGTGCACGCCGGCCGCACCCCACAGAAAGCACGCCGGGGCGACGATGGCGGCGAGCCGCAGGTCGAAGCTGCCTTTGAAGGCCAAGAGGCCCACCACCGCCATGCCCAGGCTGGCGAAGCCAACCTCCGTTTGGAATGGACTGTCGTCCCAGCCGATGAAGGCCGCCGCCTGCTTCCCGAAGAAGACGTGCATGACGAAATTGTAGAGGTTGGCAAATCCAATTGAGAACAGGAGGAAATAGGCGAACAGGGCTTCGACCACGATCGCGAAGCTGCGCGGTGGGCGGCTGCGCCAGAGCGCGATGGCGGAGACCAGCAAGCCTAGAACGAAAAACGTGAGCGTGAAGTTGCCGAGTGCGAACGCGATCGCGTCTCTCATGGCAATGTTC
>JBKPUA010000096.1:0-17211 GCA_046735815.1 Pseudomonadota bacterium | reverse complement strand
GCGACGAAATAATTGCCCATAACGGCGAAACCATTTTTCCTCCCCCACGTAACATCCAAGCAACAGGCCTTTGCTAATCAGTTTGCTTAAGGGCTGATTAATAGGGGATCGTCATGCAAACCCAATACGCGCTGCGCGATGTCGCGCCGCCGCACTTCCGGGCGCCTGCGCAGGAAACCTCCGACGAGGAACTCATCGAGCTGATCGCCGATGGCGACAAGCGCGCGATGCAGGTCCTCTACGCTCGGCACAATGTGCGCGTGTATCGCTTCATCCTTCGCCTGACCGGCAACCAGTCGCTGGCCGAGGACCTCGTGAGCGAGGTGTTCCTCGACGTCTGGCGGCAGGCCGAGGGCTTCGAGTCGAAGTCGCAGGTCTCCACCTGGCTGCTCGCGATCGCGCGCTACAAGGCGCTGTCCGCGCTGCGCCGGCGGACCGACGAGCATCTGGACGATCAGATGGCGGCGTCCATCGAGGACACCGCCGATGATCCGGAGACCGTGGTCAACACCAAGGATCGCGCCACCCTCATCCAGAAGTGCCTGACCCAGCTCTCCCCGGCCCACCGCGAAGTCATCGACCTTGTCTACTACCACGAGAAGTCGGTCGACGAAGTCGCGCAGATCGTGGGCGTCCCGGCCGCCACCGTGAAGACTCGCATGTTCTATGCGCGCAGCAAGATGGCCGATTTGCTCAAGCAGTCCGGCGTGAGTGCGTTCTGATCGCGGCGCCCGTACCCCTCGGGCGCATCTCTACCTCCGTTAAATGTCCATGATCAGGCTCGCGGGCCGGTACCTCAGGTACCGGCCCGCAATAATTTTGGGCCACCGGGGCCGAATGAGGCACATCTGACGCGGTCATTCCGGGACGCGCCGCCAGGCGCGAGCCCGGAATCCATACTCACAGGCAGTGGTTATAGATTCCGGGCTCCCTCGCTGCGCTCGGTCCCCGGAATGACAATCGAGGCAGGGATGCAGCTTTGATAAGGGGCCGCCTCAGTACCGCCGCCCAAACGTCCTGCGAAAGATGCTGTAAACGAGGGCGACCGCCAGCAGCACGACGACCACCGGCAGCAGGACCATGAACGCGCCCACCACCAACAGGATCACGAGGGCGACGAGCATGGCGACCACCAGCGCCGCCATGGCGAACCCGAAGGGGCTGACCTGCGCCACATAGACCCGCTGGGTGGTGCGGCCATCGAACGACATCCGCGGATCCCGGCGCGCGTCCGGAGGGATGATCTCCGGCTCGACGCGGGGTCGATCGCCTTCTCGTCCGGATTGAGCCATAGCGGTCTCGCGGTCAGGACTGCGGTCGATGCTATGTAGGGAACGCGGCAGACCGCCACAATGGGAGAGCTTTGCGGACATGAGCGATGCTTTGCGGGACAAACTTGTGGATGCGGGCCGCGTGCTCGTGAGCGAGGATCAGGGTGATTATGTCGCAGGCCACGTGACCCTGCGCCTGCCCGGCGGCGAGGGGCGCTTTCTGATGAAGCCCGCCGGCATCGGGCTCGAGGAGATGACGCCGGACAGCATCATCACGGTCGATCGAGAGGGCCAGCGGGTGGACGGCAGCATGCCGCGCCACAACGAGGTGTTCATCCATTCCGAGATCCTGCGGGCGCGGTCGGACATCGTCGCCGTCGTCCATACCCATCCGCCGCACGCGGTGGCGTTCTCCTCGCTCGGTCGACCGCTGCTGCCGGTTGGCAACGACGGCTCGATCTTCAGCGCCGGGGTGCCGACCTTCTCCGAGACCACCGACCTCATCATAGATCAGCCGCGCGGACAGGCGGTCGCCCGCTGCCTGGGCGATCATCAGGCGCTCATTCTGCGCAATCACGGCATCGTCACCGCCGGCCGCAGCATCGAGGAGGCGGTGTGGATGGCGCTGAAGCTCGAGCGCGCCTGCCGGGTGCAGCTCCTGGCAGAGGCCGCCGGCGGCCCCAAGCTGCTCGCCGATGGCGACGACCTGCGGCAGAAGAGCCGACGCGCCAATCGCACCGATCTGCACGTCAACGTGTTCAATTATCTGGTGCGGCGCTGGCACCGATGTTGCGCGAATGATCAGGCGGGCGGCCACAGCTCGCGCGCATAGCGGATCAACGCGGTACTGACGGCATCCGGCTGCTCGGCGATGACGGCATGGCTCGCGCGCTCGATCACCACGATGGTGACGCGCTCGCCGAGCTGCGCCTTGTAGGCTTTCGCATCCTCGACATGCGCCAACGGATCGTGCGCGGGCTGCAGATAGAGCACCGGCGCTCGCCCGGCGGCGAAGTCCTCTTCCCGCGAGGTGCGATCGCCGGCAATGCGTTGCGCCGCCAGCACCTCGGGATGCCAGCCCGCGAGCCAGTCACGCGGATCGTTGCCGGGCGCAAAGAAGGCGAATTGCAGCGCCGCGATGCGCTCCGCATCGGGCAGCGAGGGATCGGCGCTGGCACGGATGGCCGCGCGGACCTGCGGCGGGCTCGGAGCCCTGCCGATATTGGCCGCGACCAGCGCCACCGCGCGCACCAGCTCCGGGCGATCGGTCGCAAGCATGCGCGCGACGCGGTTGCCGAAGGCGTGGCCGACCACGAACGCAGCGCCGCTATTCTCGTGCTCGATCACCGCGGCGATGTCGGCGGCACAGTCGTGCAGATCGATGCCGGCAAGCGGGCCGCGGCTTTGCCCAATGCCGCGCGGTTGCGGCCGCAGCACCCGATGGCCGGCGGCCGCCAGCCGGTCCGCCACGATGTCGAAATCGCCCGCGCCGCGCCCGAGCGATGGCAGCAGCACGATCACGTTTCCGTGTCCCTGCGCCAGGACCTCGATGCGTACATCGCCGCGCGCAATGAGGGTTCGCTCCGGCCCCGGCGGCATCCGGCTTCGCTTCTCCAAATCCGCTTGCAGTGATTCCATGGGCGAAGCGTAGCCTGGATGGAGTGAAGCGCAATCCGGGACCAGCTTGCGCTCGCGTGCGACGTCGATGCGGCTTCGCGCCGCTGAGGGCGAGGGGGCCGTAGGCAAGGCCGTGCTGAATACGCTATGCTTCACAACAACCTGAGGGGAAATTTCAAGTGTGTCTAATTTCGCTCGGCCCGGCGCCGGCGAGGGGTGCGATTCGCGTCAAGGCAACTCGCAAAGAGGAAGCTCATGGCAAAGCTCAACATCAACGGCAGCATTCGCGACGTGGAGGCGGAGCCCGAGACCCCGCTGTTGTGGGTCATCCGCGAACAGGTCGGCCTCACCGGCACGAAATACGGCTGCGGGGTCGCCCAATGCGGCGCCTGCTCCGTGCACATCAACGATGACGTGCAGCGCTCGTGCTCCATTCGCGTCGGCGATCTGCGCGCGACCGACCGGATCGTCACCATCGAGGGCCTGTCGGCCACCAGCTCGCATCCTGTGCAGAAGGCTTGGGCGGCGGTCGACGTGCCCCAGTGCGGCTATTGCCAGTCGGGACAGATCATGGCGGCGGCGGCGCTGCTCAAGCGCACGCCGAAGCCGAGCGACGCGGACATCGATGCGGCGATGACCAATATCTGTCGCTGCGGCACCTATCAGCGTGTGCGCGCCGCCGTCCACATGGCGGCCGACGATACGTCGCGAACCTGAGGGAGGCCGCCATGACCAGCACCATCCGCGGCAAAGCCGCGAAACTCTCGCGCCGCAAGTTCATCATCGGCACCGCCGCCGCCGGCGGCGGACTCGCGCTCGGATTCAACCTGCCGTCCGGCTTCGGCCGAGCGACGGCACAGGGCGCCGGCAGCGGCGCCGAGGTCAACATCTGGGTCGCGATCAAGCCCGACGACACTTGCGTCATCCGCATCGCGCGCTCGGAGATGGGCCAGGGCACGCTGACCGGCCTCGCCCAGCTCGTCGCCGAGGAGCTCGAATGCGACTGGAGCAAGGTTACCACCGAGCAGATCACGCCCGGCACCAACCTTGCCCGCAAGCGCGCCTGGGGCGAGATGGGAACCGGCGGCAGCCGCGGCATCCGCACCTCGCAGGACTATGTCCGCCGCGGCGGCGCCGCCGCGCGCATCATGCTGCTGCAGGCCGCCGCCAACGAGTGGCAAGTGCCGGTCGGCGAGCTTACGGTGGCAAACGGCATCATCACCCACGCCGGCTCCGGGCGTTCGGTGAGCTACGGCAAGGTCGCGGCAGCGGCCGCCAAGCTCGAGCCGCCGGATCCCAAGAGCATCAAGCTCAGGGACCCGAAGGACTGGAAGATTGCCGGCAAGCCGCTGAAGCGGCTCGACACCGCCGACAAGCTCAATGGCAGCAAGGTCTACGCCATCGACGTCAAGCTGCCGGGCATGCTGTGCGCCGCGATCAAGGATTGTCCGGTGTTCGGCGGCAAGGTGAAGAGCTACGACGAGGCGAAGATCGCCGGCATGCCAGGCGTGCGCAAGGTGGTGAAAGTGAAGGATACCGGCGTGGCGGTGGTGGCCGACACCTGGTGGCACGCGAAGAATGCGCTCGATGCCCTGCCGATCGTCTGGGACGAAGGCGCTGGCGCGGCGCAATCGGACGCGACCATCGCCGATCACCTCAAGGAGGGGCTCGGCGCGACCGCGACCAACGGCTCGCGCCAGAATGGCGACGCGCCCAACGCCATCGCGACCGCGGCGAAGAAGGTCGAGGCGGTCTACAGCACGCCGTTCCTGGCCCATGCCACTATGGAGCCCATGAACGCCACGGTGAAAATCTCCGCCGACAAGGCGGAGGCATGGGTGCCGAGCCAGAACGTGGAGGCTTCGCTGGCGGCGTTGTCGGAGGCATCAGGCGTTCCGCTCGCCAAGTGCGACGTCCATCGGCTCGATCTCGGCGGCGGCTTCGGCCGGCGCGGCGGCACGCAGGACTTCGTGCATCAGGCGGTGGCGATCGCCAAGGAGTTTCCCGACCTTCCGATCAAGCTGATCTGGAGCCGCGAGGAGGACCAGGCGCACGACTTCTACCGCCCGATCTCGCAATGCCGGCTCTCCGCCGGTCTCGATGCCGACGGCAAGCTCGTCGGCCTCCACGTGCGCGTGTCCGGGCAGTCGATCAACGCCACCTTGAACCAGGCGGCGATCGCCAGCGGCAAGGACATGCGCCAGCTGCAGGGGCTATGGGAGGAGCCGGGTGACGCCCAGCTCGGCTACGCCGTGCCGAACCTGCTGATCGA
Source organism: Pseudomonadota bacterium (assembly GCA_046735815.1). GTDB lineage: Bacteria > Pseudomonadota > Alphaproteobacteria > Rhizobiales > Xanthobacteraceae > VAZQ01. The sequence continues at coordinate 12,051 of JBKPUA010000096.1, read as the reverse complement.
ATACGTCATGCGCAACACACACGTGCCGGTCGGCCCCTGGCGCGGCGTCAATACCAACCAGAACGGCGTCTATATGGAGTGCTTCATCGATGAGGTGGCGCGGGCGGCGGGCAAGGATCCGCTCGCGTTCCGCCGCACGCTCATGGGCCAATTCCCCAAGCACCTCGCGGTGCTCGAGGCGGCGGCCGAGAAGGGCGACTGGGGCAAGCCGCTTCCGCCCGGCGTGCACCGCGGCATCGCGCAGTTCATGGGCTACGGCAGCTACTCGGCCGCGGTGGCCGAGGTCTCGGTGAGCGACCGCGGCAAGGTCAAGGTTCACCGCATGGTGTTGGCGCTCAACTGCGGCCATGCAGTCAATCCCGACCAGATCGCCGCGCAGGTCGAGGGCTCGGTGGCCTACGGGCTCACCGCCACGCTCTACGGCGAGTGTCGGGTCAAGGACGGGCGCATGGTCGACCTCAACTTCGACAGCTACGAGATCATGCGCCTCGCCGAAATGCCGAAAGTGGAGACCGTGATCGTGCCGACCCACGATTTTTGGGGCGGCGTCGGCGAGCCCACCATCTGCGTGGTCGCGCCCGCCGTGCTCAACGCCATCTACGCCGCGACCGGCAAGCCGGTGCGCAGCCTGCCGCTGAAGAACGTGCGGCTGGTCTAAAACCGCCGCGCCGCTTTGACGCGTAAGCATCGCCCCCGGGGCAAAAACCCGGGGGCTTTTTTCACAACGGCTCGTCGCGAAGCCGTCACTCACCCGCCGTGCAAATTCAGCTCTGCTCCATAGTGGAACTTGGTGACGTCCGCGAAACCGCCCGCGGGATAGGCGGTGCGCGCGGCGTCGCGAAAGAAGCGCTCGAACGCCGCGGTCAGCGGACCGGGCGCGCGCACCGTTCTGGCTATCGCAAGCTCTTGCCCGAACGACTCGGCGGCCGGCACGGCAACGGCGCGCAGGCGATCCGGGTAGGTGTGCGCATAGAACGCCGCAAGGTGGCTGAAGATGATGCCGCCGTCGGCGATATCGTTCAAAACCGCATAGGGAACGTCGCGGTGCTGAATCCCCAGTCGGCCCGGGAAGGTGCTGATCTCGTGCGCCAGCAGCTCGGCCGTCGCCTGCTTGCCCGCAAGCGCCTCGAGCGTCGCGCGATACTGATTGCGCGCGCCCGGCTCGCTGTCGCTCGCCATTACGATGCGCGCGGCGCGGGCGCGAAAGCTCTCGACGTCGCCGACCTCGATGAGATCGTGCTTGAGCAGCAGTCCCAGCCCGCGATGGCGCGCGAACACCATGGCGTGCGGTTCGAGAATTCCCGCGTCCGCGAGCTGGCGCAGCGGCGCCGGTCCGCCCATGACCAGGTCGGGAAAGATGCGTTGATCGCGTCCAACGGGGATGATCGCATTGCCGAGCCGGACGCCGCCTTTGAGCAGCATGTCTACCACCATCGGCTGCGGCAGTGTGACAATGAGGATCTTGCCCGCATCCGCCTCGCATGCCCTGCTCGTTCTGCACCAAGCCGGAAACGCATCGAGCACCAGCGGCAGCAGCACCGGATAGTGGTTGCCTTCAGTTAAGATCGTGAGCTCGGCGCTGCCGTCGAGCGGGCCGACGAAGTCGGGCAGTGTATCGGTCAGGCCATCGAGCCGCAGCAAGCTCCGCTCCGGACCGAACGACGGCCACGCCACGCTCTGCGCGGCGCACGGCAATGCTATGAGCCACGCGAGCAGTGCAGTGAACGCAAAGACGAACCGGTGACGTGCAAAAGAGGAATTGGTCGGCATTCGGCACCTCCACGCAAAGGACTGTTCTTAACGCCGCGGGGACTTCGCCGGTTTCGCCTGATGGCGAGTTTCCGATCGGAGCCAGTTCACGGCAGAAATTGGTGCGACGGAGGTCGGGAAGGGCCGCTTGCGTCACGCCGCCCGCACGCCCAAGATGGCTGCAAATAACGGCGCCCGAGCGATCGTTCGAAAGCTTGAGCCGCCAGCGGCGAGGCCATGCCCAAGACCCTATTCGACAAGATCTGGGACTCCCATCTGGTGGCGCAGCGCGCCGACGGCCGCGAGCTCATCTATATCGACCGGCATGTGCTGCACGAGCTGCACGCGCCCCACGCCTTCGAGCAACTGGAGAGGCAGCAGCGGCCGGTGCGCCGGGCGGACCTCACCTTCTCCATGCAGGATCATACCGTCGCCACCAGGCCAGGCCGCGACGACACGACCAATCCATCGGGCGCGGCCTTTCTCAAGGCCATGCGCGAGGGCAGCCGCCGCAACGGCATCCGGCTGTTCGACATCGACGACCCCGAGCAGGGCATCTCGCACGTGGTTGCGCCCGAGCTCGGCATGGTGCTGCCGGGCGCCACCCACGCGGTGCCGGACAGCCACGCCAGCACGGTCGGCGGACTCGGGGCGCTTGCGTTCGGCTGTGGCACGAGCGAGCTCGCGCATATTCTCGCGACGCAAGTGATGGCGCTCAAACGGCCGAAGCGCATGTTGATCCGGCTCGACGGCAAGCTCGGCGCTCACGTCAGCGCCAAGGACGTGGCGCTGCGCATCATCGCCGAGCTCGGCGTGGCGGGCGCGCGCGGCTACGCCGTCGAATATGCCGGCGCGGCAGTGCGTGCGATGTCGATCGAAAGCCGGATGACGCTGTGCAACCTCAATATCGAGATGGGCGGCCGCTCGGGCTTCGTGGCGCCGGACGACAGCACGTTGTCCTGGCTCGCAGGGCGTCCCTACGCGCCGCAGGGCGCGAAGTGGGAACAGGCGCTTGCCCAATGGCGCACGCTCGCGAGCGACGACGGCGCCGAGTTCGATCGCGCGCACGTGCTCGACTGCGGCACGCTCGAGCCGCAGGTCACGTGGGGCACCGATCCGAGCCAGGTGCTCGGCATTTCGGACCGGATCCCCGATCCCGCCGCCGTCGAGTCGAGCCGGCGCGCCACGGTCGAAAGCGCGCTCGCCTATATGGGGCTAAAGCCCGGCATGACGCTCGTCGGACTGCCGATCGACCGCGTCTTCATCGGCTCCTGCACCAACAGCCGACTGCCGGATCTCGAAGTTGCTGCCGCGGTGGTGCGCGGACGCCACGTCGCCGACGGCGTCGTCGCCATGGTGGTGCCAGGCTCGACCTCGGTGAAGCGCGCGGCGGAGGCCATCGGTCTCGACCGCGTCTTCCGCGACGCCGGCTTCTTCTGGGGCGAGTCCGGCTGCTCCATGTGCGCCGGCGGCAATGGCGATCGCGGCGAGCCGGGCGAGCGCTGCGTCTCCACCACCAACCGCAATTTCGAGCATCGCCAGGGCCCGAAGGTGCGCACCCACCTCGTCAGCCCGGCGACCGCCGCGGCGAGCGCGGTGGCAGGCCGCATCGCCGATGTGCGGCAACTCGCGTCGGGCCAGCCGTGATGCAGCCGTTCATCGCCCATACCGGCGTCGCCGTTCCGCTACTCAAGGACGACGTCAACACCGACCAGATCGCGCCGGTGCAGTCGATGCGCCAGCTCAAGCCGGACTACAAGGCGCTGCTGTTCATGCGCGCGCGCCAGCGCGACGATGGCAGCGAAGACCCCGATTTCGTGCTCAACCAGCCGCAGTTCAGGAATCCCGGCATCCTCGTCACCGGGCAGAATTTCGGCGCCGGCTCTTCGCGCGAAGCGGCGGTGTGGGGCATGCTGGCGAACAACATCCGCGTGATCGTGGCGCGAAGCTTCGCCGACATCTACCGCGAGAACTGCCTGCAGAACGGCTTGCTGCCGATCGTGCTCTCGCCGCAGGACGTGGAAGCATTCGAGCAGCGGGTGGTGGCGGTGAACGGCAGCGCTCCCTTCATCGTCGATCTGCCGGCGCAGCGCATCTGCGGTCCCGGCGGCGCCGATATCGGCTTCGAGATTTCGGCCGCCGACCGCATGCGCCTGCTTGAAGGCCTCGATGACATCGGGCTCACGCTCAAGCACGCCGACGAGATCGCGGCTTGGGAAAAGCGCACGGCCGCCGCACAGCCGTGGCTGCAGCAGGCTTGCGACAGCCGCGGATAGCCTATTCGCTTGCGCCGCGGATCGATCGGAGGAAACGCATGAACGCGAGACAGAAGCTGCGGGCGATCATGGCGGGCAAGCGCCTCGTGCTGATGCCCGGCGCCTACGACGCGCTCTCGGCGCGCATCATCGAGGCCGAAGGGTTCGAGGCGCTGGTCGCGGGCGGCTACGCCGCGGTCGGCAGCATGCTGGCGCAGCCCGACATGGGTCAATCCAACATGCGCGACTACACCGACCATTACGGGCGCATCTGCGCCGCGGTCGAAATCCCGGTCTATGTCGACGCCGACACAGGTTTCGGCGGCGTCAACAATGTGCGGCAGATGGTGCGCGCCTTCGAGGCGGCGGGCGTCGCCGGCCTGTTCATCAGCGATCAGGTGTTTCCCAACCGCTGCGGCTATCTGCCGGGCAAGCAGATCGTGCCGGTCGAGCAGATGCTGGCCAAGATCAAATCCGCGCTCGATGCCCGGCGCGACGGCGACTTCTTCATCGCGGCGCGCACCGACGCTGCCGGGGTCGAAGGGCTCGAGCAGGCGATCGCGCGCTGCCAATTGTTCATGGAGGCCGGCGCCGACATGGCCAAGCCCATGGGTGTCGATACCGTCGCCGACATCAAGCGCGTGCTGCGCGAGGTCGAGGGGCCGCACATGGCGACGCTGTCGCAGGCCGCGGGTCCAAAGGCGCGCAGCCTCGCGGAGTTGGAGGCGGCGGGAGTCTGCGCCGCGACCTTCCCATCGCTCGCGCTGTTCGCGGCGGCGCAGGCGGTGCGCAACGTGCTCGGCCTGCTCAAGCGCGAAAACTCGCTCGCCTCCTGCCAGCCGCACCTGCTCCCGCTCGACGACTATTACGCGCTCGTGGGGCTCAAGCCGATGTTGGCGCGCGAGGAAAGCTACGACCAGGCGGCGGCCGCACTGGCGCGCAAACGCGCCGCGGAGTAGGTGTTCACGACACGAGCTATGCGGAATCTGACTGGTTTGCCCAGCAGCACATTAGTGTCGTCCCCGCGCGGGGCACCCCGCGACGCTCGCATCGCGGGGACCCCATTGCGGGGACCCATATTCCAGAGGCTGGAGTGTGCGGCACGATGGGTCCCCGCGTTCGCGGGAACGACAGTCCTGTGTTTCGGCATGTCCAGTGGCGCTTACGCCCAAACACCGCAGGAGTTCTACCGCAACAAGCAGATCCGGATGATCATCGGTCATCCGGTCGGCAACGACTACGACCTCGCCGGCCGTTTCCTCGCCCGCTATCTCGCCAAGCACATTCCGGGAGAGCCGACCATCATCGTCCAGAACATGCCGGCGGCGGCGAGCGTCGCCGCGGCCAATTTCCTCTATGCGCAGGCACCGCATGACGGGACGGTGTTCGGCTCGTTCTCGCGCAACGTGCCGAGCCAGGCGCTGATGGGACAGACCAACGTCGAAGTCGATCCCCGCCGCTTCAACTGGCTGGGCGCCACCTCGCTACCGGCGCGGACCTGCGTGCGCTGGATCACCGCGCCGGTGAAAACCCCCGCCGATCTGTTCACGCAGGAGTTCATCGTCGGCGGTGCCGGCGCCGGCTCCTCGCTCAGCATCCTGCCGACCGTCTTCAACCACGTGCTTGGCACCAAATTCCGCGTCGTGCAGGGCTACAAGGGCACGACCGACACGGTGCTCGCCATGGAGCGCGGCGAGGTGCAGGGTGCCTGCGCTTCGTATGGGCAGTTCCGCATCTACGAGCAGCTGATCCGCGACGGCAAGCTCGTCTTTCTGCTGCGGGCCGAGGAGACGCCGATCGCGGAAATCCCCGACGTGCCCTCGATCTTCGATTACGCCAAGAGCAACGAGCAGCGCCAGCTCATGCGGTTCATCTTCTCCAGCACCGAGTTCGGCCGGCCCTACGTTCTGCCGCCGGAGGTACCGCAGGAGCGCGTGGAAATACTGCGCAAGGCCTTTGCCGACGCAGTTGCCGACCCGGCGCTCACGGCCGAAGCCGCCCGCATGAAAATGGACATGACCTATCGCCCGCCGGATCAGCTGGAACGGCTCGTCGCCAACCTCTATGAGACCCCGCCGGCGCTGATCGAGACGGTCAAGAAGCTCGTTCCCAATCTGCAGTGAACTGGAATCATGACCCATCCTGAACGCTTTCTGCTTGCGGGCCTGATGGGCTCCCCAGTCCTGCATTCGCGCTCGCCCAAGCTGCACAATTATTGGCTCGCGCAGCATAAGCTTGCCGGCACCTATCTCCCGCTGGCCATACCGGCGCAACGCCTGCGCGCCGCGTTGCGGGCATTGCCCGCGCTCGGCTTCTCCGGCTGCAACCTGACCATCCCCCACAAGGAGGCCGCGCTCGAGATCGTCGACCGGGTCGATCCGGTCGCGCGCCGCATCGGCGCAATCAATTGCGTGGTCGTGGCGCCCGACGAATCGCTGGAAGGACAGAACCACGATGCGTTCGGCTATATCGAGAGCATCCGCGAGATGCAGCCGACTTGGCGCGCCGATTCCGGGCCGATCGTGGTGATCGGCGCCGGCGGCGGGGCGCGCGCAGTGCTGGTCAGCCTGATCGATCAGGGTGCGCACGAGATTCGCCTGGTCAATCGCACGTCCGCGCGCGCGACCGCGCTGCAACGGGAGCTGGGCGGACCGATCCAAGCGCTGCCATGGGAGGACCGGGCCGCTGCGCTTGCCGGCGCAGCCATGCTGGTCAACACCACCAGCCAGGGCATGGTGGGCGCGCCACCGCTCGAGCTCGCGCTCGATGCCCTGCCGCCGCGCGCGCTCGTCTCGGACATCGTCTATATTCCGCGCGAGACCCCACTCTTGGCCGCGGCGCGCAAGCGCGGCAATCCGACGGTGAACGGACTCGGCATGCTGCTGCACCAGGCGCGCCCCGCCTTCCGCGCCTGGTTCGGCATCATGCCCGAGGTGACGCCGGAGCTGCGCGCGATGATCGAGGCGACGACGTGAGCAACGATTTACAACACGCGCGGTCCGGACCAAGCTCCGCGGCCGTCCGCACTCGACAACTCAAGGATCATGCATGAATCGACGTGACGTGCTGGCCGCCGGCTTGGCCTCGGCCGCGCTGCTGGCGCCGCCCATTGCGCGCGCCTATCCCGATCGCGCCATCCGGCTGGTCGTGCCGTTCTCGCCCGGCGGCGCCACCGATGTGGTTGGCCGGCTGTGGGCGGAGAAGATGAAGCCCGTGCTCGGCACCGTGGTGACCGAGAACCGCGGCGGTGGCGGCGGCGTCACCGGCGCCGCCGAGGTCGCCCGCGCGCAGCCGGACGGCCACACCTTCCTGTTCGGCAATACCAGCACCCAGGTGCTCATCCCCGCGATCCTGAGCAATCCGCCCTACGACCCGCTCAAGGACTTCGTCGGCATCTACATCCTGTGCAACTCGCCGACCTCGATCGTGGTGCACGAATCCGTGCCCGCCCGCACGCTTGCGGAGCTCATCGCCTATGCCAAGGCCAATCCGGGCAAACTCTCCTACGGCTCGGCCGGTGCCGGCACGCTGACCAATCTCGCGGGCGAGCTGTTCAAGCAACTCATCGGCGCGCCCGACATCGTGCACATTCCCTACAAAGGCTCGGCGCCCGGGGTCGCCGACCTCGCCAGCGGCCACATTCCGATGATGACCCCGAACGTCGGCGGTCCGCTCATCGACTTCCATCGTGCCGGCAAGGTGCGCATCCTCGCGGTCAATTCGACCACGCGCATCAAAGCCGCGCCCGACATTCCGACCGCGATAGAAGCCGGGTTGCCCGGCATGATCGCCGGCAATCTCAACGGGCTGTTCGCGCCTGCCGGCATCTCGCCGGCGATCGTCGATCGGATCGCGCAAGCGACGCGCCAAAGCATGACCGACACCGACCTTCAGCGCGTGCTGATCGCCTCGGGCTTCGAGCCGATCCTCGATTCGGGCCCCGAGGCCACGCGTCAGTTCATCAGCGAGGAGCTCGCGCGCTGGACGCCGATCATGAAGGCCACCGGCTTCAAGATGGAGTGAGTAATGGCTCGCGTGCCCCTGATCCAAGAGCAAGACCATCCGGAGCTCGCGGAGGTGATGGAGAAATACCGCGCCGGACGGCGCGGCAAGCTGATCAACATCTATCGTATGCTGCTCAACAGCCCGGCGCTCGCCGAGAGCTGGTACAATCACTCCAACGCGGTGCGGTGGAAGACCACGCTCGATGGCCGGCTACGCGAGATCATCATCATCCGCATGGGCCATCTCACCAAATCACAATACGTCTTGCGCCAGCACGTGCCGTCGCTAGCCGTGGCCGACGGACTTTCACTCGAAGAGTGCGACGCGCTCGCGGACTGGCGCGCCTCGGAGTTCTTCAGCGCGGGCGAGCGCGCCGCGCTCGCCTATGCCGACACCATGACGCGCGACATCACCGTGCCGGATGCCGTGTTCGCCGAGGTCAAGCGCCACTTCGACGCCCGCCGCATCGTCGAATTGACCGTGCTGATCGGCAGCTACAACATGAATGCGCGCGTGATGCAGGCGCTCGAGCTCGACCTCGAGCCGGTCGCGCCCTGAGCGTGCGTCATGAGCAAGGCCTTTCGCTTCGATCGGCACGGCGGACCCGAGGTGCTGCGCTTCGAGGAGGTCGAGGTGGGCGCTCCCGGCCCCGGACAGGTCCGCATCCGCAACACGGCGGTCGCCATCAATTATCGCGACGTGCTGATGCGACGCGGCATCCATGCGGTCAAAGGGTTTCCCTCCGCCATCGGGCTTGAAAGCGCGGGCGTGATCGACGCGGTCGGACCCGAGGTCGATGGGTTCTCGGTCGGCGACAGTGTCGCCTATGCCGGCATGCCCGAGGGCTCCTATGCCGAATTTCGCATCGTGCCGGCGGCGCGCGTCATTCCGTTGCCGGCCGGCATCGACGAGCGCACCGCCGCCGCGATGATGATCCGCGGCATGACGGCGCGCATGTTGCTCAAAGAGACCTACAAGGTGCAGCCAGGCGATACCATCGTGATCCACGCCGCCGCCGGCGGAGTCGGCCTGATCGTGTGCCAATGGGCGAAGCATCTCGGCGCCACCGTGATTGGCACCGTGAGCAGCGACGACAAGGCGGCGGTGGCGCGCACCCACGGCTGCGATTACCCCATCGTCTACACGCGCGAGGACTTTGCCGAGCGGGTGCGCGAGCTCACCGGCGGCGAAGGCGTGCCGGTAGTCTACGATTCCGTAGGCAAGGCGACCTTCGAGGACTCGCTCAAATGCCTGCGCCGCCGCGGCGTGATGGCGTCGTTCGGCGAAGCCTCCGGCGATCCCGAGCCCATGCCGCCGCGCCGGCTGGGCGCGCTCGGCTCGATCTACCTGACGCATCCCAGCGTGTCGAACTACACCGTCACCCGCGATGAATTGCTCACCGCCGCGAACGATCTCTTCGCCATGGTCGGCAGCGGCAAGATCAAGATCGAGATCAGCAGAACCTATCCACTGGCAGACGCGCCACGCGCCCACGCCGACCTGGAAGCGCGCAAGACCACCGGCTCGATCGTGCTGGTGGCGGAATAATGACTCAGTGCCCGGTGGCGAGCCCCGCCAGCTTTTGTGGCTCACGCGGAGCATCGTTGCCGCGCCAGACCACATGCATGTCCGGCCGCAGCAGCAGGAGGCTGTAGCCGTAGACGTCGCGCGGCCGCTCGTCGGCGATGTCAAGCACTTGCAGCGGAGCGCCGAGCGCCGCAAACGCTTGTTGCAGCGGGGCTGTGTCGGCTTGCGCTCCGCCCAGCCGCAGCAGCGTATAGCCATATCCGTAGCCGATCCGGTCTTGGACGGCGCTGCCGTCGCGTAGCCAGACATGCGGCAGCCGCGCGCCCGGCCAGGTGGTCGGCACATAGGTCATGAAATCGGGCTTAGGGCCCTCGCCCGGCTCCGCCGCGATCAGCGGCGAGTCGACATAGCGATAGCCGAGCTCGGCGCCGATCATCGCGCTCACCTTGTGCTGCTCGACGTCGGCAACGCGCGCAAGCTCCGTCCGCAACGCGGCGCCTTCGGGGGTTTGCGCGCGGATCTCCGGCCGGTAGAGCTTGCGCCAGGTCCGGCGGCCCGCCGCCGCAAAGCCGGAGGCCGCGACGTTGCGCGCGCCCACCTGTCGGCGCTCGATCTCGTAGGAAGAAAGCAAATTGGGCCCACCCCAGCCCTGCAGCGTGGCCGCAAGCTTCCACGACAGATCGATGGCGTCGCCAACGCCGGTATTCATGCCGAGGCCGCCGGTGGGGATGACGAGATGCACCGCATCCCCCGCCAGGAAGACGCGGCCCTCGCCGTAGCGGTCGGCCAGCAGCAGGTTCATGCGCCACTGCCCGACATAGAGCATGTCGTACTTGACCGGCATCGCCACCACGCGCTCGAACAAGCGCGCCATATCGGCGTCGGTCTCGACCACGGCATGCAGAGTGAAATGCCGCGTCGAGTCCTGGACGATGAGAAAGCTGCCTTCGGGGTCGGCGACGTGATAGTGGCGCCCTTTGCCGATCGGGATGCGCTCATAGAGGTCCTCGCAATAATAGAGCGCCTGGCGCAACTGCTGGATGTTGGCCTCGCCGTTGAGTTCGATCCCGAGCTGCCGGCGGACGAGACTATTGCCGCCGTCGCAACCGACCATGTAGGCAGCGCGGATAGTCGATGCGGCGCCGTCCCTGGCCTTGACGTCCGCGGTCACTCCCGTTTCGTCCTGCTCGAACGAGAGGAGCTCGCAACCGTAGCGCACGGTGACGCTTGGCAGCGTCTCCGCAATCGACTTCAACAGCGGCTCGAGGGTGTATTGCGAGATGAGCTGATAGGGCTCGAGCGGCTCGCTGGCATCTTCCGACTTGGCGATACGCGCCTTCGCCTCCGCCACTGATGGATGCGGGTGGTGCACCAGCGGCGGCTCGATCAGCGACAGCACGATGAAGATGTCCATGGAGCAATGCGCGGGGAGTCCGGCGGCGCGAACCTTGTCGGCGATGCCCATGCGCCGATAGATCTCCATGGTGCGAGCGTTGCAACGCTCCATCTTGGGGAGAAACTGCGGCGCCTCCTTCTGCTCAATGATGGTGCAGCGCACGCCGCGCCGCCCGAGATCGATCGCCAAGGTCAAGCCGGTCGGACCCGCTCCGATAATGAGAACCTGTGTGTCCATACTCTGATCTTTTCACCGCTGTGTGATTTCGCATCCATCATGATTATTGAACGCCGTCCACCGCGTTTGGGTTGACGGCGGCACTGCGTACTCGGCGCGCTCCTCTCCCGGTGACTGAGCCAGCCCGACGGCTCGTCTACTCGTCCGCCGGCTCGAAGTCGGCGAGTTCCGTACCCTCCTGCACGAAATCGCCGACGGTGCATTTGAGCGCCTTCAAGCGCCCTGCGCTAGGCGCGCGTAGCGTGTGCTCCATCTTCATTGCCTCGAGCACGATCAGCGGCGCGCCGCGCGCGACATCGCTGCCCGCCTCGGCAAGGATGCGGGTCACCGTGCCCGGCATTGGCGCGGCGATGCGGCTTGCCGCGGCGGCTTCCGCCAGATTGGCGGCAAACAAGTCGATCCAGTGCAGCTTGACGCGCCCGCGCGGCGTGGTGAGGTCGAGGTCGCGCCCTGACCAGACCACCGATACCCGTTCCAGCGCGTCGCCCAGACAGAGGTCGAATAGCCCAGCCTCGCGGGCAACAAATTGCAGTCGCGCATCAGTGCCACCGAATTGGAAGCTTAAGCCGTCGCGGGCGTACCACAGCACCACGTCGTAGCGCTCGGACTCCTGCCGGAAGCTCAATCGGCGGCCACGTCGGGGGGTGATGCTCCAGCCGTCGCTGCGGTCCCAGGGCGAGCGTTGCGCAGGCGAAGCGCCCTGCTCGCGCACAAGCACGGCGACACAGGCGGCGGCGAGGTCGAGCGGCGCGACCGGCTGGCTGGTCTTGGTAAGCGCGGCAAGCTCGCGCTCGATGAAGCCGGTGTCGATCTCGCCGCGGACGACCTGCGGATGGCTCGCCAGCGCCTTGAGAAACGCGAGATTGGTGGTCACGCCCGTGA
>JBKPUA010000095.1:0-5035 GCA_046735815.1 Pseudomonadota bacterium | reverse complement strand
CGATCCGGGAAGCGCGCACGAAAGTCCCGGATGCTGTCGGCGCTGCGCCAGGCATGCAGCGCGATCATCAGGTCGGCCGCTGCTCCGTCATACCGCTGGGCGACGCGCACCTCGTGGCCGAGTTCGCGCAGGATCCGCATCCAGCGGTCGGTCGTGGTTGCGTTTCCCGACCGTGACGACGATCGCGCCGGCGTTATAATGACGATCCGCATGAACCAGAGCCTTATGGATCGACCGATCACGGGCGCCGCAGCGGATGTTCTGGCCGCGCAGCTGTCGGACGTTCGCGCATGCACGCGTCGCCTGACGGACGACCTGTCGACCCAACAGTTGATGGGGCCGATGCTGCCGATCGTCAATCCGGTGCTCTGGGAAATCGGGCACGTCGGCTGGTTCCACGAGTACTGGACTTTGCGCCATGCTCACGGTGAAGCGCCGATGCTCAACCGCGCCGACCAGCTGTGGAACTCGAGCGCGGTTGCTCACGCGACGCGATGGACGCTCGACTTGCCCGATCGCGCAGGCGTGTTTGGCTACATGACGGATGTTCTAGAGCGACAGCTCGACCGGCTCCGCGGCGAAGTCGATGGGCCCCAGCGTTATTTCTATGAGCTTTCGATCCGGCACGAAGACATGCACGTCGAGGCCCTGACCTATACCCGGCAGACGCTCGGCTACGCGCAACCGGACCGGCTCGGGCGTCCTGCGCCACGCGGCTCGGGTGAATGCCCGGGCGATGTCGCCGTGCCGGGCGGGCGCTGGCGCCTCGGCTCGACGCCAGCCGACGGATTCATCTTCGACAACGAGAAATGGGCTCACGAGGTCGCAATTGCCCCGTTCCGTATCGCCAAGGCACCTGTGACGAACGCGGAGTTCGCGGCGTTCGTCGATGCCGGCGGATATCGCAACCGGCAATTCTGGAGCGCTGCGGGCTGGGCGTGGCGCGAGCGGGCTGCAGCCGAACGCCCGGTGTATTGGCGCGAGAAAGATGACGGCGGGTGGACTTGGCGTCGCTACGACCGGGTCGAGCAACTCGCCCCACACGCGCCGGTGATGTTCGTCAGCTGGTACGAGGCAGAAGCCTGGTGCCGCTGGGCCAAGCGCCGCCTTCCGACCGAGGCGGAATGGGAGGCCGCAGCGCTCGGCCAGCCGACCGCAGACGGCTCCCGCCTGGCCGCGCATAAGCGGCCCTGGCCATGGGGCGACGCGCCTGCGCGCTCCGACCTCGCCAACCTCGATTTCGCATGCGACGGACCGCTCGATGTCGCTGCGTTTGCCGCCGGCGACAGCGCCTTCGGTTGTCGGCAGATGGTCGGTAATGTGTGGGAATGGACGGGCTCGGATTTTGTGCCGTTCCCGGGCTTCACCCCCGATCCGTACGAGGACTACTCGCAGCCGTGGTTCAATACCCGCAAGGTGCTGCGCGGGGGTAGCTGGGCGACCAGCGCGCGAATCGCGCGCCCCGGCTATCGAAACTTCTTCACGCCGGATCGCAACGACGTCATGGCCGGCTTTCGCACCTGCGCCCTGTGAGGGGCCCAGCGCGCCGCCCCACGAGAATCTGCATTTTCGCGCGAAGCGCAGTTTTGTGACTGCCGTCACATCGTACCGCAGTGGGCATCCCTACGGTCGGCCGCAAGATGACGATGGTCCACCAACTGACGGCACGGGGGACGACCATGTTGACGAAATCCAAGGAGATCGCCGGCACCGTGCGAGCGGTGCGCACGACCGCAGCGCCGCCGCCTTCACGCGTCCGCGCGATCCGTCCGCAGGCAGCCTCCGACGACGCGCTGATGGAGCGGATCGCCCGCGGCGACCGGCTGGCGATGGAAGCGTTCTACGCCCGCCACCACGTTCGCGTGTTTCGATTCGTGCAGCGTCTCGTCCAGGATCAGTCCGCAGCGGAAGACCTCATCAGCGAGGTGTTTCTCGAGGTGTGGCGTCACGCCGATCGCTTCGAAGGACGCTCCACCGTATCAACCTGGGTGTTGGGGATCGCTCGCTTCAAGGCGCTCTCATCGCTCCGCCGTCGTCCCGTGGAGAGCTGGGACGAGCAGATCGCCAGGGCCATCGAAGACCCGGCCGACAATCCCGCGATCGCCCTGGAGAAGAAGGACACCAACACGATCATCCGCAGGTGCCTGACCGCGCTTCCACCCCGGCATCGCGAGATCATCGACCTCGCTTACTACCACGGCAAGTCGCTGGACGAGGTGGCGGAAATCGTCGGCATTCCGAAGAACACGGTCAAGACGCGAATGCTACGCGCTCGCATGCGGCTGGCAGGGCTGCTCAGGAGCGCGGGCATCGAGCGAGCTTGAGGCCGTCGATTGCGAAGGAGGTCGCACCCCATGTCTCCCGCATATCGTGCGCATCCCGAGTTCGGCTATTTCTGTCTTTCGAGCCGGTTCCGCCGCAGGGTTCTGATAGCTCTTGCCGTCATGGGTTTCGGGGCGTTTGCCGGAACGCAGGGGCTGCGGTCGGGCCACGAGACCGCTGATGCCGGCGTCGCCGTGATTGCTCCGGTCCGCGCCACGGCGGTCGAGGCTGAAACGATCCCTGTCGTGAAGGCGCCGACTCCGGCGACGGAAGCGCCTGCTCGACCGGAAGGCACCAAGAGCGCGTGCGCAGCGAACGCCTGGACCTATCTCGACGGCAAGTGCGACGGCAGCAGGCGCAAGCCGCACGGCCTGCGTGGCGCGATCGACAGCTCGCCGATCGCAACGATCCCGCTCGGTCGCAGCGCTCCGCCGCCCGCTATATCCCCGATCACGGCCAAGCCCGAGCGCCTTGCGGATGCCTCCGGCTCCAACCCGAACAGCAGCAGTCGCGATGCCGTGCCCGGTGAGGCCGTGCCGCTCCCTACCGCTTCTCCCGTGCGCAAAGTCGAGCTCGCGCCCGAGCCCGCCGCCGCGGCGTCGGCGGCGACCGAGCCGACGGAGCAGTCGGCGTCACCGGCCAAGGGGAAGCTGCGAGCCGGGCGTGGCCAGAACAGCGGGCACGATTTGGAAAAAGGCAATGCCGGCAGCCGCGACGGGGGGCCCCCGCGCAGCGGGCAACGCAGCGCTCGCGCCGACGCTTCTGCCGGCAATCGCGCTGCGCGGAGGTCATCCACCGGCTGGGCAGGACAGCTCCGCGCCGGCGAGCAGATTCTCCGCGCCTTCCTGTCTGCCGGCATTTGAAGCTCGCGTCGGCGCGAATGCGCGCACCGCGCGGCGGCGGATGAACCCCTCCAGCAAAACTGTCGCAAGAAAGCCGGCCTGGGTAGCTTTCTGGCTGCGCGGCGCGCTGCTATCGTGCGTTCCTGTTTCGCAACGGAGGTCGCAATCATGCATCGATTTATTGCCGCGTCGGCTGTGCTGCTCGTCGCTGCGTCGGCGGCGGCGAATGAGGGGTCTCTGCAGCAGCCGTCGGGAAGGCCCGCAGTCGAGACCAGCAGCACGCCGAGCGCGGATGTCGCGCCGCAGAGGTTTGCGCAGCGCGCCAAGGAAGGCGCGACTGCGGCGCCGAAATCCGGTGCGGCAGCGCCGCCGACCGCCACGGCCGAGCTCAAGGCGGCGGACGGCAAAGATGTCGGCACCGTCAAGCTCACGCAGACCCGTGCGGGCGTGCGGCTCGATCTTGCGCTCAAAGGCCTGCCGCCGGGCGAGCACGCCTTCCACGTGCATGCCGTCGGCAAATGCGAGCCGCCCTTCACGTCCGCGGGTCCTCACTTCAATCCCGCACAGAAGAAGCACGGCAAGCTCAACCCAGAAGGGCATCACGCCGGCGACATGGACAACATCGTGATCCCGGCCAGCGGCAACCTCACGAAGCGGGTGGTCGATCCCGACATCACGTTGGAGAAGGACAAGCCCAATTCCGTGTTCCAGGAAGCCGGCACTGCGGTGGTGATCCACGCCAACAAAGACGACTATACGACCGATCCGGCCGGCAACGCCGGCGACCGCATCGCCTGCGGGGTCATCAAGTAAAGGGGTCAGTGCGTCCCCTTGATCACGTCGCCGTCGAGCTTGGTGAAGGGGACGAAAGGCACCGGCCGGCCGTTGTAGATGTCGGCGCGCTTGACCGCCACTTGGCCGCTGGCGGCAACGTCCTTGACGACCTTGAGGATGTGCTGCGCGCCCGGCGGCCCCACCGGGATGACCATGATGCCGCCGGCCTTGAGCTGCTGCAGCAGCGGCGGCGGAATGTGGTCGATGCCGCAGGTCACGATGATCTTGTCGAACGGCGCGGCTTCCTCCCAGCCGTAGTAACCGTCGGCATATTTGCTGGTGATCACCTTGTATTCGCTGTAGCCGCGCCCGATGAGGGCGTCGTAGACGCCGCGCGTGCGCTCGGCCAGAGGCTTGATGATCTCGATCGTCCAGACCTTGTCGGTCAGGTTCGAGAGATAGGCTGACTGATAGCCGGAGCCGGTGCCGATCTCGAGCACCTTCTCGCCCATCTTGACGTCGATCGAGCTCGTCATGCGCCCCACCACGCGCGGCCCCGTAATGGTCACGCCGAAGCCGATATCGTGGTAATTGACGTCGTAGATGACGCCGCGGCTTTCCGGCCGGCAGAACTCCTCCCGCGGCGTCAACAGGAAGGCGCGCTTGTTGCGCGGCTCCCACAGGTCGACGTGAGTGACCATGTTCTGAAAGCGTTCGAACCGCGCGCGCAGATATCGCGGATCCTCGCCGCGGTTCTCCTGCATCCACCGCACGAACGCTGCACCGTCGTTCATCGGCGGGGTGGAGTCCCAGCTGTAGGGCTTGGGCACCGCCGCGCGCGCTGGCAACGGAAAGGCCGCGGTCGCCGCCGCTGCCGCCGACAACCTCAAGAAGCTGCGTCGCTGCATGTCTCCTGACCCCTCCCGGTCCACCGTCGCAAGGCCTGCGACGGTTCGTGCCCCAGTCATCCTGCCGGAAGCCCCCGATCCGGGAAAAACACGAGGCGCGCGAGATTAGGATGCGCCATGCCGCCGGAGCAATATGCCATGTGTCGCTTCCGCGCTCCGCGCCGCGCGGGTGAAAGGCGCAGGTACCCT
>JBKPUA010000094.1:0-7261 GCA_046735815.1 Pseudomonadota bacterium | reverse complement strand
GCAATCACTCTCGGGGTCTTGCCGGCGTTGGCGTCACCGTCCTTGTATTTGTGCGAACCATCGACCATCGCCTTGCCGTCATCGACGTTGACCCGCAGGCTCGTGCCATCGGAGCCCATCACGCGCAGTCGGTCCGCCACCGGGTTGAAATCTACGGTCGCGCTGACGCCGGGCTTGAGGGTTTCCGACATCTTGCTCTTCATCGTCGCTTGTCCGGTCTTGATATCGACGGTGACGATCGTGCCATCGCCCGCCACGCCGTAAAGCATGCCATCGGCGGGCCGCACATCGATCCCGAGCAAGGGACCACCGCCTTTGACGTCGACCGTCGACGTGACTTTGCGGCTTGCCGGGTCGATGGTCACGATCGATTTGCCGTCGACGAGGCCGACGATCCAGCCCGCCGATTGGGCGCTGGTCGCGGTGAAGGCCGACGCGCCAAGCGCGCTCGCGAGTGCGAGTACTTTCATTCTTGCAAACATGAGAGTCGCTCCCTGGACTGATCCGCATGCGTCGGATGGGCG
The DNA here is from genome assembly GCA_046735815.1 of Pseudomonadota bacterium. GTDB lineage: Bacteria > Pseudomonadota > Alphaproteobacteria > Rhizobiales > Xanthobacteraceae > VAZQ01. The sequence continues at coordinate 6,737 of JBKPUA010000094.1, read as the reverse complement.
AACTGTCCACGCCGACGCGGCTAGCTACGAGGAGGAACAGGGATCGGATGCAGGGGCGTCGGGCCGATTCGTCGGCGGCGACCTTCACGTGTTCGTGAACACCGCGGGGGTCCCTCGAGCGAGCCCGAGCACCGTCACAAACAGCTGTACGCTAGTGTCCCGATTCCGAAGTTCGCACACACTTGCGGCGGCCTCTGATGCGAACTTCGGAATCAAAGGGACACTAGCAACTGTATGATTTTATTGCCCCTTTTGAACCCGAAGTTCGCAACCGCGGATGCGGCACGATGCGAGCGAACTTCGGGTTCGGGGCACTAGCAACGACCGCCGTCAGCCCTTCGCCCGCAGCAATCGCCCGCGTTCGCGCTCCCAGCTGCGCTTCTTCTCGGTCTCGCGCTTGTCGTGGAGCTTCTTGCCGCGGGCGAGCGCCAGCTCGAGCTTGGCGCGGCCCTTCTCGTTGAAATAGAGCTTGAGCGGGATGAGCGTCATGCCCTCGCGCTCGACGGCACCCATCAGCTTGTTGATCTGGCGGCGGTGAAGGAGGAGCTTGCGGACGCGCTTGGGCGCATGGTTGAAGCGGCCGGCCTGCAGATATTCCGGGATGTTGGCATTGACCAGCCAGATCTCGCCACCACGCGAGTCGGCATAAGATTCCGCGATCGTCGCCTTGCCTTGCCGCAGCGATTTCACCTCCGTGCCGGTGAGCGCGATGCCGGCCTCGACCGTTTCGCCGATCTGATAGTTGAACCGAGCCTTGCGGTTATGCGCCACGACGCGGATTTTGTCGTCCGATTTCGCAGCCATTCCTGCCTCCACCCGTGTCCGATAGCGAACCGACACGGCCCTGCCAAGTCCGCCGCCGGGGAGGATCCCGAGCGCGCCTGCGGCGACGACATCACAGAGAGGATCAGCGGGTGCGAGGGGCGCGGGTTGGCGGTCGTCTCGCGACTGGACGTCAGCGTGGGACCGCCGTCACCTCTTCGATTTGCTGGCGAATGGCGGCGTAGCATTCGCACGCCCGCGCCTCCAGGCCGACTCGGTTCACGATCTCGATGTGGCCGCGGTGATAACGGATGAGGCCGGCTTGCTGCAGCACATTGGCGACGACGGTCACGGTCGTGCGCCGCACGCCGAGCATTTGCGACAGGAATTCGTGCGTGAGCCTGATGGTGTTGCCCTGCAGACGATCGCGCGCCTGCAGCAGCCAGCGGCTCAGGCGCGCCTCGACGGCGTGCAGCGCATTGCACGCGGCGGTCTGTTGAACCTAGATGAGGAGCATCTCGCCGTAACGCGCGATGATCCGGCGCAGGGCCTCGCTATCTTCCGCCGCCTCGTGGAATTGCGACGTGGAGATGCGCAATGCGGCTCCCCTGACCTGGACGATGGCCCGACTGTGCGACCGGCGCGATCATATCCTGCAAAAACGCCGATTGCACCTTCGTAGCCGATAGTCGCGGCCTCGACGGCATCGCCTTGCCGCATCACGGCCAAGAGCGAGATGATGCCATCATGGGGAAAATAGACCTCGTCGATGCGCTCGCCCTGTTCCTGCAGGATCGCGCCCTGCTCCAGCACCACTTCCCTGAAGTGCGGCGCGAGCAATGCGTAATCGGCGGGCGGCAATGCCGCCAGCAACACGTTGCGCTTGCTAGTCTGGGAGCGATTTCCGCTCGCTCTTCAACAGATCACGGATTTCGGTGAGCAGTTCCTCCTGCTTCGTGGGCGTCGGTGCCTTTGCGGCCTCGGACCGCATCAGCCGATTCATCAGCTTGACCACGACGAACAGCACCGCCACGATGATGATGAAATTGATCACGAAGGTAAGAAAGCTTCCCCATGCCAGCACGGCGCCCTGCTTCCTGGCTTCGGCCAGCGAATCGGCGGTCACCTTCGACGACAGCGGAACGAAGTGATTGGCGAAATCGAGGCCGCCGGTGATGGCGCCGATGATGGGAGTGAGAATGTCGCCGACCATCGAATTGACGATGGCGCCGAAGGCAGCGCCGATGATCACTCCGATGGCGAGATCGACGGCGTTGCCCCGCAACGCGAATTTCTTGAATTCCTCGAGCATACGACGCTCCCACGCTGCGCCGGCGGGATGATCGGCCGACGGCCAGCTGCAGGCCACGGCGCGTTCGTCGACCTCGGGCGCACTGCGCCCCTGCCATCCACCGGACGGGCTTGAGCGGCCTAGTTGGTCAGGCCTGCGTGGACCATCGCCTCGCGCACGGCGGCGCGCGTCTTCTCGGCCAGCGGCACCATTGGCAGCCGCACCGTGTCCGCGCATTTTCCGAGCAGCGAGAGCGCGTATTTCGCCGGCGCCGGATTGGTCTCGATGAACAGCGCGGTGTGCAGCGGCATCAGCTTGTCCTGGAGCTCGAGCGCGGTGTGGTAGTCGCCCTTGAGGCACGCGCTCTGGAACTCCGCGCACAGCCGGGGGGCGACGTTGGAGGTCACCGAAATGCAACCGTGCCCGCCGTGGGCCATGAAGCCGAGCGCGCTGGCATCCTCGCCCGAGAGCTGGTTGAACCCCTCCCCCATGGCCGCGCGCTGCTGGGAGACGCGCACCACGTTCGCCGTGGCATCCTTCACGCCGGCGATGTTCTTGAGCTCGAACAGACGCTTCATGGTGTCGACCGACATGTCGATCACCGAGCGCGCCGGAATATTGTAGATGATGATCGGGATAGTGATGGCGTCGTTGATCGCCTTGAAGTGCTGATAGAGGCCCTCTTGGGTGGGCTTGTTGTAGTACGGCGTCACGACCAAGACCGCATCGGCGCCCGATGCCTGGGCGTGCTGGGCGAGCGCAATCGCCTCGCGAGTCGAATTCGAGCCCGCTCCCGCGATAACCGGCACCCGACCCCTGGCCTGCTCGACGCACCACTCGACGACTTGTCCATGCTCCTCGTGCGACAGGGTCGGGCTCTCGCCGGTGGTGCCGATGGGCACCAAGCCGTTGGTGCCTTCGGCGATCTGCCAGTCCACAAGGCCGCGAAACGCCTTCTCGTCGAGCGAGCCGTTGCTGAAGGGGGTGACGAGCGCGGTAAACGAGCCCTTGAAGCTCGTCCTGGCGGTCATGACACGATTCCTTTTGAAGTCGTTCGGGGGCCGTGGCCACGACGGCCCCATCCCCATCATTGTTACCGGGAAGCAGGCCGCGAAGAAAGCCCCCGCGAGGCCTGCCGCCGCCTTTTTGCCGTGGTCGCGGGTAATTCTCCACCGGTTACCTTTCCTCAATCCTGTCAAGGAATAAGTAACGGCTCGAGCAGACAGCGGATCGCAGGCGACAGGATAGGACTTGAGCATTCACACCCACCCACGCGCGCGGTCTTTGACGCTGCTCTTGGCAGCGGGAACCGTGATCGGAACGCTGGCCGCCGGTTCCGCCGGCAGCGCGCCGTTGCCGAAGCCACGGCCCGCGGACGCGCCCGCAAAAGCCGCCGCAAAGCCGGCTGCCGCCGCCCTCGGCAGCATCGCGAGCCGCCCCGCCCGCGTCGCCCTTGCCAGCAGCGAAACCATCTCTCCGGCCGACGTCGCCGGCCTGAAAGACGCGATCACGGCCGCCCGGCGCGGACAGACATCGCGCGCGGCCGACCTGCAGCAGACGATCAGCGATCCGACCGCGCGCAAGCTGGTCGAATGGGCGATCCTGCGCAGCGACGAAACGGAAAGCGTCGGTCTCAACCGCTACCTTGCCTTCATCAACGAGAATCCCTCCTGGCCGGCCGTCGGCATGCTGCGCCGCCGCGCCGAGGCCACGCTGTGGAGCGACCGTCTCGATCCCTCCTACGTGCGGGCGTTCTTCGGCAAGGAGAGGCCGATCACCACCAAGGGAAAGTTCGCCCTTGCCCGCGCTTATCTGCTGCAGGGCAACCGCGCGGAGGCGCAAAGCCTGGTGCGGGAAGCCTGGCGCAACGACAATTTTTCCGGCGAGCTCGAGGGCTTGGCGCTCGACGTGTTCGGCGAGCTGATCACGGCGGCCGATCACAAGGCGCGCATGGACATGCGCCTCTACGCCGAGGACGTGGACGGCGCGTTGCGCTCCGCCAATCGCGCCGGCGGCAACGCTGCGGCCATCGCCAGGGCGCGCATCGCCGTCATCAAGAAAGCCGCCAACGCCGCCACGTTGCTCGACGCAGTGCCGGGCGACGCACAACAGCGGGACATCGGATACATCTTCAGCCGCGTTCAGTTCCTGCGCCGCGCGGAGAAGGCGGAGGAGGCCTCCGACCTGATCATGGCGCTTCCCTCCGAGCACAGCCAGGCGGTCGATACCGATCAATGGTGGATCGAACGGCGGCTGGTGGCTCGCAAGCTGCTCGACCTGGACGAGCCCAGGCGCGCCTACCGGGTGGCGCGCGACGCCGCCGCCCCGAGCAAAGACAACTATCGCGCCGAGCAGCAGTTCACTGCCGGCTGGATCGCGCTGCGCTTCCTCAACGACCCGGCGACCGCGCTCGCGCATTTCAACAGGGTCGCGCAGGGCAACCACAATCCCATCACCCTGGCGCGTGCCGGCTACTGGCAGGGCCGCGCGGCGGAGGCATTGGGACGGGGGAATGAGGCGCGCGCCTACTACGAGGCGGCGGCGCGCTATTCCACCGCCTATTACGGCCAGATCGCGCGGGCGCGGCTCGGCCATAAGGATATCGTACTGCGGCCTGCGCCGGAGGCTGATCGGCGCGACCGCGCCCAGCTCGAGCTCGTGCGCGCCATCGAGCTCCTTTACGCCATCGACGAGCGCGATCTGATCGCGGGAGCGCTCGCCGACCTCGGCGAACGCTCCACTGACGTGGCGGCGCTCGCGGCGCTCGGAGAGGCCGCGGCACGGCAGCACGATGCGCGCGCCATGGTGCTGCTAGGCAAGGCCGCGCTCGGGCGCGGCCTTCCGCTCGACCATTACGCCTTCCCGGCCATCGGCATTCCCGAATACCGCCCGATCGGACCGACGATCGAGCCCGCGGTGGTCTACGCCATCGCGCGGCAGGAAAGCACCTTTAACCCGAAGACGATCTCGAGCGCGCGCGCCATGGGCTTGATGCAGGTCACCCCTGAGGCCGGACGCTACGTCACCAAGAAGTTCGGCGCCTCCTTCGACGAGAAACGGCTGATGAGCGACCAGAGCTACAACGTGCAGCTGGGCGCGGCCGAACTCGGCGACCTCTACGTGGATTATCGCGGCTCCCACATCCTCACCTTCGCCGGCTACAATGCCGGGCGCGGCCGGGTGAAGGAATGGATCGCGAAATACGGCGATCCGCGCGACCCCAAGGTCGATCCCATCGACTGGGTCGAGCGCATCCCGTTCTCCGAGACGCGCAACTACGTCCAGCGCGTGCTCGAGAACCTCCAAGTCTACCGCGTTCGTTTCGGCGGCGGCTCGAAGCTGCTCATCGAGGCGGATCTGCGTCGCGGCGCCGCCCAGAATTAGCGGTTAGGCTTTCTTGCGTACCCAGAACTGGTACATGCCGGCAAACACGCCGGGATTATCCGTCTCGAAGGCGTCCCAAAGGGCCAAGTCTGCCATGGCCTCGGCCTGCGGGAAGCGCGCCTGGAATTGGTGGACGATGCTGGCATCGGCGGTGAAACCGAGGAATTCGATGCCATTTTCCGCGATGAAGTCAGCGATCTCGGAAAGGGTCATTTGATACTCGTGCACATGAAACAGCATGTCGCGACATTCACTGGTCGTGAAGAAGTCGAGGGAGTTTGCGACGTCCTTCACGACCTCGCCCTCCGGCAAGGCTAAGATGTCCTGGCGGGCGCGCCGGATGTCCTCCACGGTTGCAGCATATCCGCGCTCGCTGACGAGGGCGCGTGCAGCGTTGACGTCGGTACGCGCAAGCTTGCTGTAGAGCCCGACGCGCATGAAACCGTTTGGCCGCAACAACGACAGCAGTACCCGCCAGCCGACCCAGGGATTCGCCAGAAGATGCAGCACTCCGCTTGCATCCACGATGTCGAACTTTCGGTCTATGCTTGCGAGCTCGAGAATGTCGGCCTCCGCAAATGCGATGTTGGTCAGCCCAAGCGCCAGCGCCTGACGCTTGGCATAGCAGAGGCTTGCCACGCTGAGATCGGCGGCCAGCACTCGTGCGCCCCTGAATTGCCGTGCGGTTTCGACCAGATTTTGCCCGGTGCCACAGCCGGCAACGAGAATATCGATGCTCTCTGACCACCCAACATCGGGATGCGATTTGAACCAGCCGCCGAAATACTGCCGAATGCTCGCGGGCTCGCCCGCGGGTGCCGCCTTCACCCATCGCGGATAAGGGTTCTCCTCGTACTGCTGCTTGACCTTGAGCGACACCTCATCGGCAACGGCAGTGAGATGGGGGATGAAGCTGCGTGCGAGCCGCTCCTCCAGCGGCTCCTGCACCTGCTGCGTCAGCAGCGCTGTCACCGCCGGAGACCAGGACTTGTCGAGCAGCGACTCCGTCCCCGGCACGGAATGCAAAGGTAGGTAGCAGGCGAGCGCGACCATCGAGGGTACGGGAACAGAGCCTCCCGAGGCGATCACGCGCGTGAGCTTCTCGCGCAGGCGCCGCAGCCCCTCCACCTCGTCCGAAGTTACGTCAAAGACGTATTCATTGATGAAGCACTGGCGCGCCAGAGCGCAAAAGAAGCGCAAAAGCCCGTCCTCTCCGGGCGTCGCCGGTCCTTCCTGCACGGCGGAAAGAAAAATGGATCGGATGCCGGTCAGGAGCCGCTCGAGCTCGATGTCGCACACC
>JBKPUA010000093.1:0-12751 GCA_046735815.1 Pseudomonadota bacterium | reverse complement strand
CGTTCCCTTTGGCGCCAGCATCACGAACCATCCGGAGGCCTGGTAGTTCGGAAGTCCGGCTTCGGCGGTGGTCGGCACGTCGGGCAGCGCCGCCATGCGCTCCTTGCTCGCGACCGCGAGCGCCCGGGCGCCGCCGCTCTTGAGCGCCGCCAGCACGTTCGGAAGCCACTGGAAGCCGAGCGGCACCGTGCCAGCGATCAGGTCGGGCGTGTATTGCGCAATGTTGCGATAGGGCACATGAGTGAGCCGGACGTCGGTAACCTGGTCGAAATACGCGCCCGCGAGATGCTGCGAGCTGCCGATGCCGACCGAGCCGTAGTTGAGCTCTTTCGGCCGCTCCTTGGCATAGGCGATCAGTTCTTTGAGCGTCTTCACCGGCAGCTTGGTGCTCGCCACGATGACGATGGGAAAGACCGCGATCATCGCGATCGGCTCGAAATCCTTCTCCGGGTCATAGCCGAGGTCGCGATAGAGCGTCTTGTTGGCGGCCACCGGTCCCGAGCCGCTGCCGACCAAGGTGTAGCCGTCCGGTGTGGCGCGCGCCGCCGCGAGCGTGCCGGTATTGCCGCCGGCGCCCGGACGGTTGTCGATGATGAACGGCTGGCCAATCAACTTGCTGGTGCGGTCGAGCAGGATACGGGTCAGAACATCGCTCGCGCTGCCGCCGGCGAACGGTACGATCACTTGAACCGGCCGCGTCGGATAGGTTTCCGCAGCGGCCATGCGCGGTCCGAGCGTCGCTGTCAGCGCAGTGCCCGCGATCAGCGTCAGTGCGTTGCGTCTTGTCGTCGTCATGGGTTTCCTCTGGGTGTCAGTTTCTCGTTTCCCGATGTGTCGAACGCGATGCGTCACGTTCCCTTGAAGCGCGCCGGACGTTTGGCATGAAACGCCTCTACGCCCTCGCGAAAATCGTCCGATTGCCGCAGCCGGCTGTAGCAGTGGCCTTCGAGCTCGATGGCGACGGAGAGGGTGGCGTCTTCGGTGTCGTTCAAGAGCTTCTTGGCCGTGCGCTGGGCGAGCGGCGAAAACGCGCGCAGCTCATCGACCAGCGCGTCGGTCGCCGCTTCGAGCTTGTCGTCGGGCACGCATTCGGTGGCGATGCCCCAGTCGTAGGCCTGCTTGGCGGAGATCCGCCGTGACCGCATCACGATGTCCTTGGTGCGGGCGATGCCGACGATCTTCTGCAGCCGCGCCGAGCCGCCGGAGCCCGGGATCTGGCCCAGCCGCTGCTCCGGCAGGGCGTAGAAGCAGGTTTCCGAGACAATGCGGAAGTCGCAGGCGAGCGAGAGCTCGAAGCCGACGCCGAAGCAATAGCCACGATTGGCCGCGATCACCGGCTTGGCGCAACGTGCCGGCGCGGCGATGTTCCAGGCGAGGCGGGAGACGTCCTCGGGGCTCGCCTCCATGAAGCCTTTGATATTGCCGCCACTCGAGAAATGCTCGCCGGTCGCACGCAGCACGATCACCCGCACGCGCGCGTCCTCTTCGAGCGCCTCGAACACGAGCCGGAGCTGGTCGCGCTGTGGCATGGAGACGATATTGAACGGCGGGCGATCGAGGATCACGTCGGCGCGCTCGCGCGCGTTGTCGATCTCGACGCGAAAGCCGTCGAGGGTCGCGAGGCGGGGATCGGCGAAAGTCGAGCTCATGTTCTACTTCCCTGTTGGCGCGCGGAAGCTTGGCCGCGCTCGGGCTCGTATTCACCCGCGACGAGCTTGCGGCGCAAGAGCTTGCCGACCGGGGATTTCGGGATCGCCTCGATGAAGATGTAGCGGCGCGGACGCTTGAAGTTGGCGAGCCCCGACTGGCGGCAGAATTGATCGAGCTCCTCGGGCTCGACCACAGCGCAACGCTTGACGAAGGCGGAGACCACCTTGCCCCAGCGCTCGTCCGCGAGCCCGACCACCGCCACTTCCGACACGGCGGGGTGCAGCGAGAGACAGCTTTCGATCTCGACCGGCGAGATGTTCTCGCCGCCGCTGATGATCATGTCGTCGACCCGGCCGGTAACGAAAAGGTCGCCGTCGGCGTCGACATAGCCGGTATCGCCGGTGAAGTACCAGCCCTCGCGCAGCGACTTGGCGTCAGCATCGGGCCGCCGCCAGTAGCCTTCGAACGATTCATCGCCCGCCATCAGCGCGATGATCTCGCCTTCTTCGCCCACTTGCGCACTCTCCTCGGGCGAGCGCGCGCCGAGGCTGACCACGCGCACCATCTGGTTGATGCCGGCGCGGCCGGCCGAGCCGGGCTTGGCCGGCGCGTTCTGGTCGATGGTGAAGGTGTAGATTTCGGATGAGCCATAGTGATTGACGAACAGCTCGGGCTCGAATGCGGCCTGCAACGCCCGCAGCAGACCGTCGGTCATCGGCGCGCCGGCGAAGCCGAGCTTGCGCACGGAGCTCACATCCGCGGCCTTGAACCGCTCGTGATGAAACAGGTCGTGGTAGAGCGTCGGCACCAGATAGAGATTGCTGACGCGCTCGGCTGCGATCAGCTCCAGCGCGCGAACGACGTCGAAGCGCGGCAGGCAAACGAAGGCGCCGCCGATGAGCGACATTGCGAGGAGCGAGCGCACCCCCATGGTGTGGTAGAGCGGCATGGCCCCAAGCGTGCGCTCGTGTTGGCGATAGAGGTTCTGCGCCACGTGCGCGAGCGCGGCCGCGCGTTCGGCGCGCTGGCGGCGCGGCACCCCTTTCGGGCGCGCGGTGGTGCCGGAAGTATAGAGCATCACCGACCAGGCCTCGGCGTCGACGCGCGGTTGAGCGGGCTCGGCCTCATGGCGGATGAGGGAGCCGAAAGCGAGGTCCGGCGCGCGCGCCTCGCCGACCGCGATGCGCGGGCAGCTGCGCGCCTGCGTCGCGGCGCGCACGGCCACGGCGGAGACGCCCTCGTAGACGAGAGCCTTGGCCTCGGCGTCCGCGAGGCAGAAGTCGAGCTCGTCCGCGGACGAGCGCCAGTTGAGCGGCGTGATGATGACCCCGGCGAACTGGCAGGCCCAATGGATGGTCGCCGCTTCCCAGCGGTTCTGCAGCACGGTGACGAGATGGTCGCCGGGCTTGAGCCCAAGCTCGTCGAAGCCGGCAACCAGCGCCGAAATGGTGCGATACCAATCGCGATAGTTCAAGCGGACGTCGCCATCGACGATCGCCAGCGCCTCCGGATCGCGCGCGACGCTAGCCAGAAAGCTCGTGCCGAGATCAAGCATCTCGCGATGGTCCTCTCGCAGCCGACGGCGGCAGGCCGCCCCCTCGAGTTGGCCGCGCCCGGCGGCGATGATACATCTGTGCAAAGCCGTTGGCATAAAGACAAGCGGGTCCATGCGCCCGATTCTGCGCCGCGGTGCAAGCCGACCACGTCGCGCACGCGCGGTGACAACACGCCGCAGCCGATGACCGCTGCGCGGCTGGCTCGATGATCTCGCCGCGCGCGACACCCGCAACGGCGTCGGCGCCGAGATGGGCCTCGACGCCACCAAGCCGCTCGCGGCGAGCGAGATGACCTTCAAGCGCATCCGCGTTCCGGGGGAGGAGCAGGTCGATGTGGCCGCGCTGCCCGCTTCACCCGGCGACGCCAACTGGCGCGAGGCTGTGAAGCGTAGCGAGGGCGGCGTAGCGGCGCCCCTCTGCGACCCGACGGCTTGTTCGCACGCGACTCATTAGAAAGAACTGTGCACCGCAATGCCGATCCGTGCGGATGAAATGGTGCGTATGTTCTTTGTCGGATAGCGCACCGACGCGCTAGCGAGTCGGTTCCGGAAGCAGGAACCTAACGTCACGCCAGACGTTTGTCTTGGCACCGGAAAGAGGAGAACAGAAAATGGGTCGAGGCTTATTGCTTTGGTTGATCGGAATTCCGATTCCGATCATCCTTCTCATCTGGCTCTTCGGTGGGCTGCATTAGCTTCGCTAGCTGAGCGCCGAAACGGAAGAGGCGCCGTTAAGGCGCCTCTTCGCTGTTGAGAAGCAACGAGTGTCAAAGGTCGATATGCTGACAAGGCGAATGCATTTCCTCGGGTGGACGAGGCCGCGGGCGAGCCCCCGATAGATCGTTGATACGCTCGTCTCTGAGAAGCCATGCCGTATGCGGGCCTCCCTTGCCGGCAGCTCGCCGCGCAGGTCTACCGGGGCGCTGAGTAGTAGTAGACATCCTGTATCGATGTGGGGCGGATGATAATCTTCCGCCGCGCGCCGTCCGCGGCATAGGCGCTCACGGGAATATCGGGCAGGTTGTCACCAAACCTCTTTAGGGTGTTGAGCGCCTCGTTCTTGGGTTCTCTCGTGGCCCGAGGTCGTCGAGCTTCCTTTCGGGCTGGCGGACGCGCCTGCGCATGGATCGAAGGGGTTGCGACGTGCCGCTCTTGGCCGACAACCGGCGCAGCCGTTGTGCCCGGCTCGGTCGTGGTGTCGATCTTCTGCGCCGATTCCTGGGGTGGCGCGGCGCTGCGCGCGTCCTCTGTCGAAGCTTGTTCAGGCTCGCGCCCGGTCGTGGGCGGAGCTTCGGCCACGCCAGGGTTTGCGGGCAAGGACTGTGACCCTACTGTCTCCTGCTCCGTCGCAATGTCGGTTTCCCGCACCGGTTCTTGGGGCGCTGCCGGTTCTTGGGGCGTCGCGGCGGTCTGCTGATTTTCATCGCGACGCTCGCCAGGTGCGCCCTCGGCGGCGGCGGCCGGGAGCTCGACGGTGGGAGTCTTGGAGGTCCGGGGTTCTGCCATCCACGGCATGCCGCGTCGTGACAGGCAGCTCCGATCGAAATGGAGCCAAGTTTGCTGCTTGCAAGCGACCGCCGAACCGTCGGAAATTTCCACGGTGGCAACGCCCTCCTGCTTGAGGGCAGCCGGGAGCAACACCAAAACGCCTACCGCGATTAGAGTTCCGAGCACACACAGATAGGCGGCGGTTATGAAACGCAGGCGCGAGTGCAAGCCGCATCTCCTCCAGTTGAATTGGCCCCTCGCCGCACGCTGCGGCCACACTATGTCGTCTGCAGGCGCTCGGTCCAGTGAAACCTACAACCGCGCTTAGCTTGTCGAATCCTGAGGGAACACAGCAACATCGACACGCAAAGCGCAGGGATCATGGCCGCACGCAGGAGACGTCAGGCGCTCGCACTGAGATTTTGACTACTCCGTGGAACTTTGTTCCCGGGCCCTTAAGTATCGACGCGCCGGCACTCCCATACATCCGTTGCCGGACATCACGGGAAAACACGCTATGCCGAAGACCCCGGACTATTTCGTTGGCAAGACAATCATCATCACCGGCGCCGGGAGCGGCATCGGCAGAGCGGCGGCACTGATCTTCGCGCGCGAGGGCGCCAACGTCGTGTGCGCGGACATCAACGAAGACGGCGCAGGACAGATCGCGAGGCAAATCATCGACAAAGGCGGCAAAGCGCTCGCGCTGCGGGTCGACGTCACCACGCGCGAGCAGGTCGACGGCATGGTGCGAGCAGCCATTGAGACGTTCGGCAGCGTGCAATTTCAGTTCAACTCGGCGGGCGCGGCGCTGCGTCGCTCCAAATTCCTCGAGATCGACGACGCGCTCTTCGAGAATACGTTCGCGCTCAACGTCAAGGGCACGTTCTACTGTATGCAGGCGATCCTGCCGCACATGCAGAAGAACCGGCAGGGCGTGATCGTCAACATGGCGAGCATGGCGCACCGGCGCGGCGGGCCGGGGTCATCGGTGCACTATGCCGCGGCGAAGGGAGCGGTGGTGACGATGACGCTCGGGGTTGCGCGCGAGTTCGCGCATCTCGGCATCCGGTGTCTGTCGATTTCACCCGGTCCGGTCAGGACACCGTTCCAAGCCTCGGCGCAGACCTCGCCGGAATTGCTGCAACGCTTTCTCGATGACGTCCCCATGAAGCGTTTCGGGGAGCCGGAGGAAATCGGCGAGCTCGTGCTGTTCATGTGCTCGGATGCTTGCGGCTTCATGACCGCGGACACCGTCTATGTGAACGGCGGCGGCGGGTGGCGCTGAGCCGCAGCTCGCGGAATGCACCCCGCGGCCGACAAGGGGCTTAACGCGCCATTAACCACCGCCTCTAACGCGCCATTAACCACCACCTCGCGACATTGGCGTTTCGAAAGCCGTACCGACGATTCGGTTGGGGTCAGCAGATCGATGAGGGGTGGATGGCGCGGACGCCTATACTAGCGGCTGGAGGCATCGTATTGCGCGGCGGTGCCAGACCGCGGATTGCAGTGGTACAACGGCGCAAGGACAACGGTTGGGTCCTTCCCAAGGGAAAGCTGAAATCGAAGGAGAGCGCCATCTCGGCGGCGCGACGCGAGGCCTCTGAGGAGACCGGGCACGATGTAGCCGTGCGCGAGTTCCTCGGGGTGATCTATTACTTCGCCAGCGGCCGGCCAAAGCTCGTCCATTTCTGGCAGATGCAGGCAAAGGACGCCCCGGGGCGGACGTTCACCAGAGACATCAAGGCGTTGGAATGGTTGCCGCTGGCCTCGGCGATCGAGCGGCTGTCGCAGCCCCACGAGCAGGCTTTTCTCCGACAGGTTGGACGCCGCGCCGTCAAGTTGACGGAGCCGGAGAGTCGGAAGGGGCGAAGCGCGCGTGGCGTTGCGTGAGGCGCTTCGCGCCTACTCGTCTGACCACTGACCCCCGAATTCCCTTTTAAACCTTCACTCATGCTCGAAATGGCGGAATTCCATGGAGAAGCAACCCGCTTCAATGTCCCGACCCGGCGTGTCGCCCAGCGCACGTCCGCTCCCGATCGCCCAGCCCCAAATCGAGTTGAAGTTGCTCGCCTCTCCCGCAGCGATCGAACGGCTGCGTGGCGCCCCGGTGATCGTGCGGCATGCGCGCAACCGCGGCGTGGTGCGCCGTTTGGACACGGTCTACTACGACACGCCGGATCGCGCCTTCTCCCGCCAACGCAGCGCGTTGCGCGTGCGACGCAACGGTACGCGCTATGTTCAAACCTTGAAACTCGCTGGCGCCGACCAATCACCCTTCGTGCGACAGAAATGGGAAACGCCGGTCGACACCCCGACGCCGGATCTGACGCGCCTGCCGACGGAGATCAGCGCGACGCTCGGCGACCTTGCCGAAGATGGCCTCGCGGCGGTCTTTACGACCAGGTTCCGTCGTCATGTGCAGCGGCTGGCGTTCGACGGCGCCGAGGTCGAAATCGCCTTTGACGAGGGAACGGTCGAAGCGGGCGAGCACCGACAGCCGTTGATCGAGATCGAGCTCGAGCTGAAATTCGGCGATAGCAGCGCGCTCTACGACGTCGGCATGCAGCTGCTCGAGGTCGCGCCGCTGCGGCTCGGCACCTTGAGCAAGGCCGATCGGGGCTATGCGCTGGCATTCGATGCCGTGCCGCAGGTGACGAAGGCCGAAACATCGGCCATCAGCCCGAAGCATAGCGTTGATGACGTCATTGCCATGGTCATGAGCGCCGGCCAACAGCATCTCTTGGCCAATCAGGCGATCCTGGAGTACGGCCGCGAGCCTGAGGGCGTCCATCAGACGCGGGTCGCGCTGCGTCGCCTGCGCACGGCCTGTTCGTTGCTGCGGAAGGAAGTGCCGTCGCCGGCATTCCAGGCATTCGGCGGCGAGGCGAAATGGCTCATGCACATGCTGGGGCCTGCGCGCGATTGGGATGTGTTCGCCACGACCACCCTTGCACGCCTGGAGACGGCCTGCGCTTGCGATGTCGACTTCGACGGCTTGCGTCGGGCGGCGGAGCCGCACCGCATCGCGAGCTACGGCAGACTGCGCGAGGCGCTTATGGATCCGCGCTACACGCGCTTTCAGCTGTCGTTGCGCCGTTGGATCGAGCGCCGCAGCTGGCGTACAGAGGTCCCGAGCGAGGCGTTGGAAACTCTGACGGAGCCGGCGCCGGCGCTGGCGGTGCGCGTGCTCGAACGGCTGCATCGCAAGGCGCTCAAGAAGGGAGCGCGTTTCGGGCGCCTTCAGCCCGAGGCGCGCCACGACCTCCGGGTGACGTTGAAAAAGCTGCGCTATGCGACCGAGTTCTTCCTGCCGGTCTTCGGCGGGCAGGCTGCGGCGAAGCGTTACGTCGCGCGACTGTCGAAGCTGCAGGATGCGCTGGGACACGCCAACGACAGTACCGCCACCCGGTCGCTTCTCGGCGTGGCCGGGGAGGCCGGCTTCACGCCGGATCTTCATCGGGCTGCCGGGGCATTGATCGGCTGGGTGGCGCGCGATCAGCTCGCGGTCGACAAGAGCCTGCGCAAGCGATGGCGGGAGTTCAAGGCGGCGCCGGGCTTCTGGCGCGCTTGAGCGGCCTACTCCCACAGCCGAACGCCAGGGCCGAATTCCGAGTCCGTCGCCTCAGGGCCTGTTTCGAAAACCGCCAATCTCGCGCGTTGTTAGGCCGTTTGGGCGAATTCGGAACGGGCGTCGTGATCGTCGGCCTTAATCTGGTTTGACGTTGGCCACCCGGATCACCTTCCCCCATTTCTTGGTCTCGTCGGCGATGAGCTTGGCGAAATCCTCGGGAGAGCCGGCGAGCGCAGCGACGCTTAGATTGGCGAACCGAGCTTGCAATTTGGGATCAGCGATGGCGGCGTTAATCTCCTTGTTCAGTCGTTCGATGACCTCCGCGGGCGTGCTTTTCGGAGCGCCGATGCCATACCATCCACTCGCCTCGTAGTCCGGCAAGGTTTCGCTCACAGCCGGAACGTCTGGCAGCGCTTGCGAGCGCGTCATCGTGGTGACTGCCAAGGCGCGTAGCTTGGCATCCCTGATATACCCGATCGATGAGAGTAGGGGACCGAAATAGACTTGCGCCTCGCCGGCGAGCAGAGCGGGAAATACTTGCACACCGCGGTAAGGCACGTGAAACAGATCGACGCCGGCCATCGTCTTGAACAGTTCGCCGGCCACATGGGTCAGGGATCCGGTTCCGGCTGACGCCAAATTGATCTTGCCGGGATTGCCCTTGGCGTAGGCGATGAATTCCGCCACGGTCTTGGCTGGAACCGACGGGGGGACCTCCATGACAAAGGGCACCCGACCGATGCTTGCGACCGGCGCGATATCGCGAATGAAGTCGAAGTTGAGCTTGAACATTGTCGTGTTGACGGCATTAACCACGGTAATCAGCAGGAGCGTGTAACCGTCAGGGGATGCCCGCACGACCGCCTCGGTGGCAATATTGCTGCTGGCGCCCGAGCGGTTCTCGATGACGAATGACTGCCCGAGCCGCTCCGACAGCGATTGACCGATCAAGCGCGCGATGATGTCGGGTGCGGAGCCGGCACCGAAGCCTTCGATCAAGTGCACCGGCCGTGTCGGATAATCGAGCGCGCAGGCGAGGCGCGTCGCAGTCGGCAGCGCGGCGGCGCCCGCTGCCAAACGCAGAAATTTCCTACGGTGCGGAAGTTTCATGGCGTTCCTCCTCTGAAATGATCAAAATGAAATCATTTCGAAAGGCAGGTTGCGTGGTTGGGATCGACGTGATCGAGGTCACAATCGCCTCTGCCAGAGCATTCCTGTACGCCGCATCCATCATGCTGCTCTCACGTCGCATTGCGAGGGAAGCATGAGTTTCGAAACCGACTCTCACTCCGGCTGGATGCCGGCGTCATTGACCATCTTTTCCCACTTGCCGAGTTGGGCCTTGATGAAGTCGTCGAGCTCCTTCGGCGAGCTTGAGAACGCCTCGAAACCGACCTGGGCGAGAGTCGTCTTTATGGCCGGACCGTCGATGATCGGCCGCAACGCATTGTTGAGCTTCGTCACGATCTCCGGCGAGGTATGGGCGGGCGCGACGATGGCGGCCCACGAATCCATGTCGAAGCCTTCGACCCCTGCCTCGTCCATGGTCGGCAGCTCCGGGAAGAGGGAGCTGCGCTTGATGCGCGTCGTCGCCAGCGCGCGCAGCGCGCCTGATTGGACATGCGGCAGGCCGGTGGTGAGGTCGGTGAACATCATCGACACCCGTCCGGCAATCAAGTCCTGCAGCGCAGGCGGCGCGCTCTTGTAGGGGACGTGGAGAATGTCGAGGCCGGCCCAGTGCTTGAGCGTCTCGCCCGCGACAATGCCGGAGGTGTTGGCGCTCGCAAACGACAGCTTGCCGGGATTGGCCTTGGCGTAGGCGATCAGCTCCTTGACGTTGTTCGCCGGGATGCTCGGATGCACCACCAGCATCAGCGTGTAACTTCCCATCCGCGTCACCGGCGTGAAGTCCTTGATCGGATCGTACGGGACCTTCTTCATCATGAACGGCACGGCGGAAAGCGGGGAGTTGGTGGCCATCAGCAGCGTGTAGCCATCCGGCGCTGCGCGCGCGACGTACATGGCGGCGAGCGCGCCATTGGCGCCGGCGCGGTTCTCCACCACGACGGTGGTCTTGAGCGCCTCGCCGAGCCGCTCACCGACCAGGCGGCAGATCGTATCGCTGGCGCTGCCGGGGCCGAAAATGGCGACGAGGGTGATCGGTCGCGTCGGATAGTCGTCGGCGTGCACGGGCGGGCTGAACGAGAGCGCTCCGGCGGCCACGAGAATACGCAGCAATTTTTTCATGCGTGGTTCCTCCCTGGCGATCGCGAGCTATGGTCGATGGCGCGTCGCTTCGCGCGGGCGCGCGCCTTGATCTCGAGCACACAGCTTACCACGCCTGCGCAACCAATGCGTGTCGATAAGAGGTGGGAATCGTCGCAGCCCGAGGAGGTCCCAGGACCCGCGCGACCAACAAATCCCGCGGGCTCTAATACGCGGACTTGTGATCCGCGAGCGTCTTGCGCAGATCGTCGAAGATCGCCTTCGGATCGCCATTGGCCTTGCGCACCGAATCTTCCCAGGTGGCGGTCACCGGCGCGGACGACTTGCGCCACACAGCAAGCTCCTCGGCGGTCAGGGGATAGACCTCCTGGCCAGGCTGGGCCTTGATCTTGTCGCGGCCGCCCGCCTCGAATTCGGACCAGGGCGTCGCGACCTTGAGCGCCCAGTCATTGCTGCAATGCTGGTCCATGACCTGCCTTTGAGCCGGCGAAAGCGAATCGTATTTGGATTTGTTCAGGACCCAGACCTGCTCCGAGACGTAGAGCGGCGCGTCGATATGATACTTCGTGACCTTGTCGATGCCGAACAGCTGCATCGATCCCCATGGCGAGCCGGCCGCCTCCGCGACACCCTTTTCCAGCACGTCGCGGATCTCGGGAGCGGCGGCCTGGACGTTGGTTGCGCCCAGATGGGTCATCCAATTGGCGATCACCGCATTGGGCGGACGCACCTTGAGTCCGGACATTTCCGCCGGCACCACCACCTTCTTCTTGGTGAAATGCAGCGTGCCCGGATCGTGCGCGAAGGCGAGGCAATAGCGCACGTCCTTCATCTCGCGCTCGACGTAGCGGCGATACCAGGCGTCGAGCGCCGCGCTTCCCTCCTTGGCGTTGGAGAAGACGAAGGGCAGCTCGACGGCGCCGATGATCGGGAAGCGGCCCGGCTCGTATCCCGGGTTCACATGGGTGATGTCCGCTATGCCGTCGCGGGCCATGTTGTAGTGGTCGAACGCCTTGCCGAGCTGCTGCGCGGGGAAGATCGTGACCTTGATGGTTCCGTTCGATGCCTTCTCGATCGACTCCGCCCAGGCCACTGCAGCGGCGTGCATCGGATGCGTCGGCGGCACCCAGTGCGAGAATTTGAGCGCGACCGGCTTGTCCTGCGCGCGAACCTCCTGCGCGGTCACGAACCCGAGCGCAAGCGCCGCGATCACGCTCCACCAAGCCGACTTCATACGATTCCTCCCGAGGTGTTGTCTCGTCGAAAGCCGGTTACGTCCAGGCCTTGCAAAAGATATACAGATAACGATCGCTCGGTACAGCCGGCGGCGAGGAATGACGGGAGGAAAACATGGCTCTGCCCACCATTGCGTGGCGTTTGGCCGGGCGGCTGCCCACCACAGTGTGGCACTCGCCCGTGCGGCTGTGCGCGTTCGCCGGAATCTGCGCGATCGGTTTCCTCCTGTCGCTCGCTTCCGCGCGCGCGGCCGATCCGATCAAGATCGGCCTGAGCCTGAGCCTGACCGGGGCCACCGCTCCCGCCGGGCGGCAAGTGCAGACCGGGCTCGAAATCTGGCGCGATCACGTCAACGCCCAAGGCGGCCTGCTCGGGCGGCCGGTCGAGCTCGTCTATTACGACGATCAGGCGAACCCGGCGAACGCGCCCGGCATCTACGCCAAGCTGATGGGCGTCGACAAAGTCGATCTCCTCATCGGTCCCTACAGCACCAATGTGATCGCGGCGGCGCTTCCCGCGATCATCCAGAACCGACGCATGACCATTGGAATTTTCGGGCTCGGCGCCAACAAGGAGTACAAATACACCAAGTATTTTTCGATGAACTCGCAGGGCGCCTCGCCGCGCAACTATTCACGCGGCTTCTTCCAGCTGGCTCTGCAGCAGCAGCCCAAGCCCGCGCGCGTGGCGCTCGTCGGCGCCGACGTCGAGTTCTCGCGCAATGCGCTCGACGGCGCGCGCGAGAACGCCAAGGAATTCGGCTTCGACGTGGTGTTCGAGCGCACTTATCCGCTCGCCAACACCGAATACGCGACCATCGTACGCTCGATGCAGGCCGCAGCACCGGACATCGTCTACGCGGCGACGCTTCCGGTCGATACCGTCGGCATCGTGCGCGCCTCGAGCGAGGTGCAGTTCAAGCCCAAGCTCTACGGCGGCGCCTTCCTCGGCCTCTTGGTGACCGGGATCAAGCAACAGCTCGGCCCCCTCATCAACGGCCTCGTCAACAACGAGTTCTA
>JBKPUA010000092.1:0-14136 GCA_046735815.1 Pseudomonadota bacterium | reverse complement strand
CTGGTGGCGGTGCTGGTGCTCGCCGGCGCGCTCGCCGCCGGACACCGGCATCGGGTCTATGACGCCGTCATCCTCAAGACCGTGGGCGCAACGCGCATGCGCCTCCTTTCGGCTTACGGCTTGGAATATCTCGCGCTCGGGATCGCAACCGCGGTGTTCGGGGTGGCGGCTGGCTCGGCCGCCGCCGCGTTCACCGTGACCAGGCTCATGAGCCTCCCCTTCATCTGGCCGCCCGGCCCTTCGCTGGCGGCCGCCGCCGGCGCGATTGTCGTGACGGTTGCGCTCGGACTGCTCGGGACCTTCACGGCGCTCGGCCAGAAGCCCGCCGCGGTGCTACGCAACCTCTGAGGTTTGCCGCTTCGGCAAGCGACAACACGCCGCGCCCGGCTTGCTCTCAGCGCGCGTTAGATTGCTGAAACTTAACCTCAAGGGCTGCCGCGGAGGGCGAGCCGGCGGCAACAAATCGCGCTTGCGGCATCTGGCGCGGGAACCAATACCGCACTAGATTCCCGCGCATCGGGCGCCAGCCGCTCGCCGGTGGACGCCACAGGGTTCGGCCTGCGGGCCGAAGTTCAGAGAGAGGGACACTTCCATGTCGGATTTCGACCGGAACTACGCGGCTGCCAGACGCGGCGTCGGTGCGGACCGGGTTGCGATCGATGCAGGCCTGCGCGCCTACATGATCCGCGTCTACAACTATATGGCCATGGGCGTCGCCCTCACCGGCATCGTTTCCTGGCTCACGTTCAATGCGGCAGTCGAGACCAACGCCGCGGGCGCGATCGTGGGATTGACCTCGTTCGGTCAGATGATCTTCAGCGGACCGGCGGTGCTGGTGCTCTTCCTCGGAACGCTGGGGTTGGTCTTCCTCATCAGCTTCCGCATCAACTCGCTGCAGCCGTCGACGGCATTCACGCTGTTCATGGTCTACGCGGGCCTGCTCGGCTTGATGCTCTCGTCGGTATTTCTGACCTATACCGGCGCCTCGATCACGCGGGTGTTCTTCATCTCGGCCGCCGCCTTCGGCGCGCTGAGCCTCTATGGCTACACCACCCAGCGTGATCTCTCGCCGATCGGCTCATTCCTGATGATGGGCTTGATCGGGTTGATCATCGCCATGCTGGTCAACATGTTCCTCAAGAGCACCGGCCTCGACTTCGTGATCTCCGCGGCGGGCGTGCTCATCTTCGCCGGGCTCACTGCCTGGGACACCCAGAAGATCAAGGAAATGTACGACCCGATGGAAGACGGCACCATCGTCGGCCGCAAGGCGGTGATGGGCGCGCTGACGCTCTATCTCGACTTCATCAACCTGTTCCTGTTCCTGCTGCGCTTCCTCGGCGACCGCCGCTGACGCACCGGAAACAGAATCGCAATTCTCGCGCCCCGGCCTCGTGCCGGGGCGTTTTTTTATCACAGGGCCAGAGGTCAGCTGTCGGACGTCAGGTGACAGATGACGGACAGCGAGCGTCGCGCCGGATATATTCCCTTTGGACTTCTTATCTCTGACATCTGACTCCTGTCTCCGATGCTCCTTCGCCCCGCCCGCCCCGGTGACCTCGCGGCCATCACCGCGATCTACGACCACGCCGTGCGCTACGGCACCGCGTCGTTCGAGCTCGACCCGCCCGACGACACCGAGATGGCGCGCCGCTACAAGTCGCTGCGCGACGGCGGCTATCCCTATCTGGTGGCGGAGATCGACGGCGCGGTTGCCGGCTATGCCTATGCCGGGCCCTATCGCGCGCGGCCCGCCTACCACTGGAGCGTCGAGGATTCCATCTACATCGCACCCAACGCGCAGGGGCGAGGGATCGGCCGCGCGCTCATCGAGCGGCTCGTCGCCGAGGCCGAAGCCGGCGGCTTCCGGCAGATGATCGCGGTCATCGGCGATTCCGCCAACACCGCTTCCATCGAGCTGCATCGCCGCACCGGCTTCCGCCTGGTCGGCACGTTCGACAATGTCGGCTTCAAGTTCGGGCGCTGGCTCGACAGCGTGTTGATGCAGCGGCCCTTGGGAAAGGGCGCAACCGTGGACCCTTAGAGCATGATCCCGAAAATGCCTGCCCCGGACTTGATCCGGGGTGGATACCGGTTTTCGGAAAAGATCATGCTCCAACAATAAGCGAGAGCGGGATGACGAATCGAAGAGAAGTCATCACGCTCTAGGAGTAGTTCTCAGGCCACCACGCTCAACGACGTATCGATCGCGCGCAGCACGCGGTCGAGCTCGTGGCCGCGACGCACGATGAGACCGGTCGCCGAGATCACGCTGTAGGCGCCTTGCCGGCGCGCCAGCTTCGGATTCTTCTCGATGCGATAGATGGGCATCTCGGACGCGCGGCGGAACACGGAAAACACCGCCCGGTCCTTGAGGAAGTCGATGGCGTAATCGCGCCATTCACCCGCGGCGACCTTGCGACCGTAGAGGCCGAGAATGCGGTTGAGCTCGCGCCGGTCGAAGGTCACTCGACTTGCGGGGGCGGGGGGCGAAGCACCCCGGGCCTCGCCCCCGTGAAACTCGCTCGGCTCGGTCTCGCCGTAGCTCATGCGGCGCCTCCCAGGTGTGACGGGTCGATGACGACCATGATCGCGCCGGATCGATGTGTCGGCAAGGGGGCACGCACGACGGTCGCGTCAGGCTCGCGCGCGTGCGACAAAATCCGCCATCACCATCACGGATTCGTTAGTCGAATCATATTGCTGCCCAATTGCCGTCAAGCACGCGCCCAGCTGAAATGAGAGCTTGACGACTGGGCCTGATCCGCCTCCGAGCGCCGGATTTCTCAGCCCCCCAGCCCCCCGGAGTTCGAGGTGGATCGGGCTCGCTCATCCAGAGTGAGTACCTCGGAGTGAGTACCGCGTATTCAATCTCACACACTGCGGGCCGGCCCAGCGCCGGCCCGTTTCTCTTTGATGGTGGAAGGATGCGAGGACGCAAAGCCGCGGACGCAATCTGTCCGCGCTCGTCCGTCGTCAGTTTTTCGACTAGTGGATCGCGGCCAGCGTCGCGCCCAAGATCGTCTTGGGCTTGTCCATCGTGCCGCTCTGCAGCAGCACAGCGGCTTCGTCGATGCCGTCACCCTTGAGCGTCTGCAGCGGGACGGTCCACGTGTGCTCCTTGCCGTTCCAATCGCCGAGCTTGATCCATTTGCGCACGACGTTGTGGTAGGTGACCGTGCGTCCCTTGTTCTCGCCGCGGCCGATCGCGACCGTAGCCGCCGACGTCAACCCACACAGCCAGACCTCGGCCGCCTGACGCGCCAGCGCACCTTCGGGAATGGTGACCTTCACCTGTCCGTCGGCGAAGGAAAGCGTCAGGTGCGGCGCCGCCATGGCGCCGCTCTTGCGGCTCTTTACGATGGCAGCCTCGATCGCGTCCCGGTCGCTGCCAAGGACGTGCACGCTGCCGTTCACGACCACCTGCGGTGTATAGACCTGGCCATCGCCACGCGTCTGCGCGTAGGCTTTCTGCCGCGCCGTGTTGCGCGGATCGGCAAGCGTATCCTTCCAGCCGAGATAGTCCCAGTAGTCGATCGGAACGCTGATGGGAACAAGCGAGGGATCGGCGGCGAGCTCGCCCAAGAGCTTGTCCGCGGCCGGACACGACGAGCAACCTTGGCTGGTGAACAATTCGACGACGGCGCGCGGCTCGGCTTGCGCGGATGCATGTGGTGCTACGGACGTGCAGACGACCACCACCGCATAGGCGAAGCTACGACCTACCATTACGATCTCCCGTCGCCACGGGCCGGGTCCGCCTCACCCCATCCCGCTGCCGACACATATTCAAACACCCGATCAACCGCCACTCAATTCGAGGTGACCCGGTACAAGGGGGCGCGCATGTTCCGAAAAACGCCCGCCCCGGACTTGAGCCGAGGCGGGAACCGGTTGTTCCGAGTAGAACATGCGCAAACGCAAGGAATCTAGGCCACGAGCTGCCGCAGCACGTATTGCAAGATGCCGCCGTTCTTGAAGTAATCGAGCTCGTCGATAGTATCGATGCGGCAAATGAGCGGAATGCGCCGCAGCCCGCCGTCGGCGGCAACGATCTCTGCGATCATGCGCTGGCGCGGCTTGATCTCGCCGTGCAGTCCACGGATCGTCACCTGCTCGTCGCCCTTGAGGGCGAGCGTCTGCCAAGACGTGCCTTCCTCGAAGCACAGCGGCAGCACGCCCATGCCGATCAGGTTCGAGCGATGGATGCGCTCGAACGATTGGGTGATGACCGCGCGCACGCCGAGCAGGTTCGGTCCCTTCGCCGCCCAGTCGCGCGAGGATCCGCTGCCGTACTCCTTGCCCGCGAACACGACGAGGGGAACGCCCTCCTTCTTGTAGCGCATGGCGGCGTCGTAGATCGCCATGCGCTGGCCGGACGGATGGTGGATGGTTACGCCGCCCTCGACGCCCGGCACCATCTGGTTCTTCAGCCGGATATTGGCGAAGGTGCCGCGCATCATCACCTCGTGATTTCCGCGCCGCGTGCCGTACTGATTGAAGTCGGCGGGCTTCACCTTGTGCTCGATCAGGTACTTGCCGGCGGGCGAATCGATCTTGATCGAGCCCGCGGGCGAGATGTGGTCGGTGGTGATGGAATCGAGCAGCAGGCAGAGCACGCGCGCGTCGACGATGTCGGTGAGCGGCGTCGGGTGGCGGCCCATGCCGACGAAATAGGGCGGGTTCTGCACGTAGGTCGACTTCTTGTCCCAGGCGTAGGTCAACCCGCCCTTGACATTGATGGCGCGCCAATTGGTGTCGCCCTTGAACACGTGGGCGTATTTCTTGGTGAACATCTGCTTGTTGATGGTCTTGCGCACCACGCCGTTGATCTCGCGGCTCGACGGCCAGATGTCCTTGAGGAAGACCTTCTTGCCCTTCTTGTCGAGGCCGAGCGGCTGCTTGAGCAGATCGGAATACATCGAGCCGGCGAGCGCATAGGCAACGACCAGTGGCGGCGAGGCGAGATAGTTCGCGCGCACGTCGGCGTTGACGCGCCCTTCGAAGTTGCGATTGCCCGAGAGCACGGCGGCCGCGATGAGATCCTTCTCGTTGATGGTCTTGGAAATCTCCGGCGCAAGCGGGCCGGAATTGCCGATGCAGGTGGTGCAGCCGAAACCGACGAGATTGTAACCGAGCTTGTCGAGATCCTTCTGCAGCCCCGACTTGTCGAGATATTCGGCCACCACCTGCGAGCCCGGCGCCAGCGAGGTCTTGACCCACGGCTTGACGGTGAGGCCCTTCTGCACCGCCTTGCGCGCCAACAGCCCGGCGCCGACCATCACGTTCGGGTTCGACGTGTTGGTGCAGGAGGTGATCGCGGCGATGACGACGTCGCCGTGTCCGAGGTCATGCTGGCGGCCCTCGACCGCCACCCGCTTCGAGGCGCCGGCCTTGGAGAAGCTCTTGTCCAACGACGTCGCCAGCGACGGATGCAGGTCGAAGACCTCCTTGCCGCTGTCGCCGCCCTTGTTGAACTCCTTCTCCATCGCCATGGCGAATCCCGTTTTGACGTCCTTGAGCGGGACGCGGTCCTGCGGGCGCTTGGGTCCGGCCAGCGAAGGCTCGACCTGGGAGAGTTCGAGCTTGAGCACGTCGGTGAAGATCGGGTCCGGCGTCGACTTGGTGCGGTACAAGCCCTGCGCCTTGCTGTAGGCGGCCACGAGCGCAACCTGCGCGGCCGAGCGGCCGGTATCGGTGAGATATTTCAGCGTGTCGTCATCGACCGGGAAGAAGCCGCAGGTCGCGCCGTATTCGGGCGACATGTTGCCGATGGTGGCACGGTCGGCGATCGTCAAATTGGCGAGGCCCGGGCCGAAATATTCCACAAACTTGCCTACCACGCCGCGCTTGCGCAGCATCTGGGTGACGGTGAGCACGAGGTCGGTCGCGGTCACGCCCTCCTTGAGCTTGCCGGTCAATTTCACCCCGATGACCTCGGGCAGCAGCATGGAGTAGGGCTGGCCGAGCATGGCCGCCTCGGCCTCGATGCCGCCGACGCCCCAGCCGAGCACGGCCAGGCCGTTGACCATGGTGGTGTGGGAATCGGTGCCGACCAGCGTGTCGGGATAGGCGACCTCCATCTTTGTCCGCTTGCCGTCGAGCTTGACCTCGTCCAGCTTGCTGAACACCGTCTTCGACAGATATTCCAGGTTCACTTGGTGGCAGATGCCGGTGCCGGGCGGCACCACACTGAAATTGTCGAACGACTTCTGCGACCACTTGAGGAACTCGTAGCGCTCCCGGTTCTGGCGATATTCCTCCTCGACGTTCTTCTTGACCGCGTTGTTGGTGCCGAAAAAGTTGACCGCCACCGAGTGATCGCAAACGAGATCGACGGGAACGAGCGGATTGATCTTCTTCGGGTCGCCGCCGAGCGCTTTCATCGCGTCGCGCATGGCGGCGAGGTCGACCACCGCCGGCACGCCGGTGAAGTCCTGCATCAACACCCGCGCCGGCCGGAACGCGATCTCGCGCTCGGAGGTCTTGGTCTTGAGCCACTGCGCCACCGCCTGGAGATCTTCCTTGGTGACCGATCGGCCGTCTTCGTTGCGCAGCAAATTCTCGAGCAGCACCTTCATTGAGAACGGCAGGCGCGAGATGCCCTTGAGGCCGTTCTTCTCGGCGGCCGGTAGGCTGTAATAGGCGTAGGTCTTGTTGCCTACCTTCAGGGCTTTGCAGCAGCGAAAGCTGTCGAGTGACGTCATGGCGATCGGTTCCCATCCGACCGGGAGGCCAGCGGGGTGCCGGTATAGAAGTACCGGTGGCGCGTCCTCGTCATCGGTCGCGAGTTCCGCGCGGGGTTGATAGTCGGGCGCGGCACGATGGCTTATAGGGTCTTTTTTTGCGTCGTTCCAGAAAATCGGCACGCGTCAACCACATGAAACCAGGAGTTTTTGCGCCGCCAGCGACGATAAAGGGAGCAAGCGCCGAAGCAGGGCCATCCTCGCATCGGCGCAGGGTGGGACGCACGCTCGCGCCGAAGGCTGTCTGATGCACCTGGTAGCATCCAACCTCGGCTGCGCCCGGGGAGGCCGCCAAGTCTTCCGGGACTTGAGCTTCGCGGTTGGCGCCGGCGAGGCGCTGCTGGTGACCGGCCCCAACGCTGTCGGCAAGTCCTCGTTGCTGCGCCTGGTCGCCGGCCTGGTGCGGCCTCAAGAGGGGCAGCTCGAGTTCGCGGGCGGCGACGGAGAGCTCACTGTCGGCGAGCAGGCGCACTATCTCGGCCACCAGGATGCCTTGAAGCCATCGCTGTCCGTGGCGGAGAACCTAGCGTTTTGGGCGGATTTTCTCGGCGGCGGGCGAACGAAAGGCGCCGCCGCGCTTGCCGCGGTCGGCCTCGGCGTCCTGACCCACCTGCCTGCGACCTATCTCTCCGCCGGCCAGCGCCGCCGCCTGTCGCTGGCGCGCCTGATCGTGGTCGAGCGGCCGATCTGGCTGCTCGACGAGCCTACCTCCGCGCTCGATGTCGCCGGGCAGGCGATGCTAGCCGAGCTCATGCGTGCCCATCTCGCCCAGGGCGGGCTGATCCTCGCCGCCACCCACGGCCCGATCGGCCTCGATCGGACCATCGAACTGAGGTTGGGAGACCGGCGATGACTGCGTTGGGCGCGCTGCTCATACGCGACATGCGGCTCGCGGTGCGAGTCGGCGGCGGTGCGCTCATCGGCGTGCTGTTCTTCCTCATCGTCGTCACCCTGATCCCGTTCGCGGTCGGCCCCGACCTTGTGCTGCTCGCCCGCATCGGGCCGGCGATCCTCTGGCTCGGCGCCCTGCTCGCGAGCCTGCTCGCGCTCGATCGGCTGATCGCGACCGACTACGAGGACGGCTCGCTCGATCTGATCCTCACTGCGCGCGTGCCGCTCGAGCTCGCGCTCGCCGCCAAGGCGCTCGCGCATTGGCTCACCACCGGCCTGCCCCTCGTCATTGCCGCACCGCTCCTCGGCCTCCTGCTCAATCTCGGTCCGGAAGCGACGGGAGCGGTAGCGCTCACCTTGCTCGCCGGCACGCCGGCGCTGACCTTCATCGGCCTCATTGGCGCGGGGCTCACGGTTGCGCTGCGGCGCGGCGGACTGCTGCTGGCGATCCTGGTGCTGCCGCTGACGGTGCCCGTGCTCATCTTCGGCGTCGCGGCGGCGAACGCGGCGATCGTGGGGCCGGTGCCGTTCGGCACGCCATTCAGCATTCTGTGCGCGTTGACGCTGATGAGCCTCGTGATCGGCCCCGTGGCTGCCGCCATCGCGCTGCGGCAAGGATTGGAATGAGGGTGTGCTGGAATGAAAGGCCGCAATGACGTGATCGTGAAAGCGTAAGTTCCCATCGTTCGCCACATTGCCCCCGACGCGGGGCGCAACTAAGAATTGGCGCAACTCCAAGAGCGTCGTGATGACCCTGGTCGATCTCGCCAATCCGTCCCGCTTCCTCGCGCTCACCGGTCGGGTGCTGCCGTGGCTGGCGGCGGCGACGGTCGTCGCCTTCGCCATCGGCATCGGCCAAGCCTATGTCGCACCCGACGACTATCAGCAGGGCGCGACCGTCAAGATCATGTTCATTCACGTGCCGGCGGCGTGGCTCGGCACCTTCGCCTGGATGCTGATGAGCGTCGCCGCCCTCGGCACCTTGGTCTGGCGCCATCCGCTCGCCGACGTCGCGGCCAAGGCCGCCGCGCCCATCGGCGCCGCCTTCACGCTCATGTGCCTCATCACCGGCTCGTTGTGGGGCCGGCCGATGTGGGGGGCCTACTGGGTCTGGGATGCGCGGCTCACCTCGGTGCTGGTGCTGTTCCTGATGTATCTCGGTGTGATGGCGTTGTGGCGGACGATCGAAGACCCGACACGGGCGGCACGGGTGGTGGCGGTGCTCACGCTGGTCGGTGCGATCAACATCCCCATCATCAAGTTCTCGGTCGACTGGTGGAACACGCTGCATCAGCCGGCGTCGGTGCTCCGGCTCGGCGGCTCGACCATCCATCCGACCATTCTGATGCCGCTGATCACCATGCTTGTTGCGTTCACGCTGTTGTTCCTGACCTTGCATCTCGCCGCCATGCGCAACGAGATCCTGCGCCGGCGCGTGCGTACCATGCTGATGATGCAGGCGGACGCCGCGGTGGGATCGTGACCATGAATCTCGGCCCGCATGCGGCGTTCATCATGAGCGCCTATGTCGCCGCGATCGCGATCGTGGCGGGACTGGTGGTGTGGGTCGTGCTCGATCGGCGGCAGTTGACCCGCATGCTCGATGCTCTCGAAGCACAGGGACTCACCCGGCGCTCGGGGCGCACCAACGAGGACGCGAGGAGAAGCCTTGAGCGCGGCTGACAACAACATGGCCCAAAGCCAGAGCGTTCCGAACAATGCCGGAGCGTGGCGGCGCCGGCTGATCGTGTCCATCCCGCTCGTCGCCTTTCTTGCGTTGGCCGCACTGTTCATGCTGCGGCTCGGCGCCGGCGACCCGTCGCGCATTCCCTCCGCCCTGATCGGACATCCCGCGCCCGCGACCGATCTGCCGCCGCTGCCCGGCCTCGAGCGCGACGGCAAGCCCGTGCCCGGCCTCGACAGCGCCCAGTTCAAGGGCGAGGTGACGGTGCTCAATGTCTGGGCTTCGTGGTGCGTGCCGTGCCGCGACGAAGCCCCGCTGCTGCTCGCGCTTGCGACCGACCGGCGCATTCGCGTCGTCGGCATCAATTACAAAGACCAGCCCGACAATGCGCGGCGCTTTCTCGGCCGCTACGGCAATCCGTTTGTCGCCAACGGCACCGACGGCAACGGCCGTGCCGCCATCGAATGGGGCGTCTATGGCGTGCCCGAGACCTTCATCGTCGGCCGCGACGGCCGCATCGCCTACAAGCTGATCGGGCCGATCACGCCGGACAATCTCGACCAGGCTCTCAAGCCCGCGATCGAGAAGGCCTTGGCTAACGCCAGCGAATAGTGAGTAGCGAATAGAGCGGCGGCGCTTGCTACTCGCTACTCGCCCTTTTCTTCCGCCGCGTATTTCGTCAGCAGCGGATACTGCAACGCGCCGAACAGGAATGTGAGCGGCACGACGCCGAATACCTTGAAGCTCACCCAGACGTCAGTCGTCTGCGTGCGCCAGACGATCTCGTTGAGGATCGCGAGCGCGAAAAAGAACAGCGCCCAGCGTAGCGTGAGCTTGCGCCAGCCTTCGGCGGTGAGATGAAAGACGGAATCGAACACCACGCCGAGCAGCGACTTGCCGAAGGCGAGACCGCCCAGCAGCACGACGCCGAACAGGAGATAGATGATGGTCGGCTTGAGCTTGATGAACAGCTCGTCGTGCAGGACGAGTGTGAGCGATCCGAACACCAGCACGATGACGGCGGTCACGAGCGGCATCATCGGCAAGTGCCGCGTCAGCGCGTAGGAGATTGCGAGCGCAAGGACGATCGCGACCATGAATACCGCGGTCGCGACGAAGATGCCGATGCGTTCGCCGGAGGCGATATCCGCAGGGAGGATGGGCGATACGAAGGGCAAGAACAGCGCCGGCCGTGAATTGGCGAGGAAGAACAGCACCAGCGGCCCGAGATCGAGCACCAGCTTGAGCGTCGGATTGAGCTGCGGCTTTGTCGCGTTCGGGTTTTTTGGGTTCATGGGAGGCGTGTCTAGCGCGGGCCGTTAGGAATTTCTATCGTGTCCCAGGCGAGTGCAGCGAGCGCTCTTGCGCGAGCGGAACGAGACACCAATCTCGGGCTTGCCCGAGATCGGCGCATAACCGCGCGCAAATCGGGCAAGCCCGACTTGCGTGGACCCAGCGCAAGAATCGCGAAGCGCAATACCATTTGCATCAAAACATCGTGTGGCTCCTGGGTCCCGGCTCTCGCTTCGCTCGGCCGGGATACGATCCATTATTCAATCCCCGCAATCGCGCGCGCGAAATCGGCGGCCGAGAACGGCGCGAGATCGTCGATCCCCTCGCCCACCCCGACGAAGTGCACCGGCAGTCCGTATTTGGCGGCGACGGCGACCAAAATGCCGCCACGCGCGGTACCGTCGAGCTTGGTCATCACCAGCCCGGTAACCCCCGCGATGTTGCGAAAGACCTCGACCTGCGCCAGCGCGTTCTGTCCGACGGTGGCGTCGAGCACCAGCAGCACGGCGTGCGGCGCGGTGGCATCGACTTTCTTCACCACGCGCACGATCTTTTCCAGTTCGTCCATCAGCACCGCCTTGTTCTGCAGGCGGCCGGCGGTGTCGATCAGCAGCACGTCGATCCCTTCGCCGCGCGCTTCGCTGAGCGCGTCGAAGGCAAGCCCGGCCGCATCGGCGCCGGGTGCGCGCGCGATCACCGAAGCCCCGCTGCGCCCGCCCCAGATGTTGAGCTGGTCGATGGCGGCAGCGCGAAAGGTATCGCCGGCGGCGAGCATCACCGAGCGGCCTTCGGCGCGCAGCTTGGCCGCGAGCTTGCCGATGGTCGTGGTCTTGCCCGAGCCGTTGACCCCGACGACCAGCACGACAAACGGCTTCTGCTCGCCGATCTCCAGCGGCAGCGCCACCGGGGCGAGCATCTTCTCGACCTCGGTGGCGACCACGGTTTTCACCTCGTCCGATGTAATCGACTTGTCATAGCGGCCTTCGCCGACGGCCGCGGCGATCTTCCCGGCGCTCTCGATGCCGAGATCGGCGCGAATCAGCACGTCCTCGATCTCGTCGAGCATCTCCTGATCGAGCTTGCGCTTGGCGACGAGGTCGGTGACCGCGCTGCCGATCGAGGCCGACGTGCGCTTGAGCCCACCGCTCAGCCGCTGCCACCAGCTTGGCTTGGAACTCGGCTCGTTCATACCGGCCAATTCAGACGACGGTGGTTGCGGGGTGCGGAACAACTTGCGTGATGTTTCATTGCGGGTGTCGTGATAGCGATTTCGGGATGACCGGGGAAGAGATAGTGGCTCGCCTGCTCTATCGCGATGGCCTGATGCTGGTCATCGACAAGCCCGCGGGCTTTGCCGTGCACAAGGGGCCGAAGGGAGGCGAGAGCCTCGAAGACTATTTCGATGCGCTGCGCTTCGGGCTGCCGCGCGCGCCCGCACTCGCGCATCGGCTCGATCGCGATACATCCGGTTGTCTGGTGCTCGGGCGCCACCGCAAGGCGCTGGCCGAGCTCGGTCGCCTGTTCAAGACCGGCCACATCGGCAAGACCTATTGGGCCGTGGTCGCCGGCGGGCCAACGGAAACAGAGGGCCGCATCGAGCTGCCGCTCGGCCGCAAGGACGCCACCCGCGGCTGGTGGATGAAGCATGATCCGGCCGGCCAGCCGGCCGTAACGACGTGGAAGGTACTAGGTCGGACCAGCGGCGAAGCCATCGACCCAGCGCAAGTGGGCGAAGGCGCACCTCAACACCTCACCTGGCTCGCGCTGGAGCCGCTCACCGGCCGCACCCATCAACTGCGCGTGCATTGCGCCGCCATGGGATGGCCGATCGTCGGCGACACCATCTATGGCAACGCGCCGCGCAGCGGCGGCCCCGGCCTGCGCCTGCACGCGCGCGAGATCGTAGTGCCACTCTACAAGAACCGCGCCCCGATCCGCGTCATTGCGCCGGTGCCGCCGGACATGCAACCAGCGCTGCGCGCCTGCGGCTGGACGGAAGACTAATACAACGTCGCCTTGAGCCGCTCGGGCGCACCGCGATCGTGGGCCTCGCCGCCGAGTTTGCCGCCGGTCAACTCCGCCAGGATCATGCCGGAGCTCGGCAGGCTCTTGCGTTCGACCTGGCAGGTGGCGTCCCACAGCTTGGAGCGCACGATCGCCTTGGCGCACTGATAGAAGATGCGCTCGACCGACACCACCAGCACCGCGCGCGGCGTCTTGCCGTTGATGATGAAACTTTGCGTCAGCGCCGGATCGATCGAGATCGCGGCGCGGCCGTTCACGCGGATGGTCTCGCCGCAGCCCGGAATGAGGAACAGCAGGGCAACGCGCGGATCCTGCAGGATGTTGCGCAGGCTGTCGATGCGGTTGTTGCCGAGCCGGTCGGGGATGAGCAGCGTCTTCTCGTCGTGTACGCGCACGAAGCCCGGCGCATCGCCGCGCGGCGAGCAGTCGAGGCCGTCGGGACCGGCGGTCGCGAGCGCGAAGAACGGCGCCGCCTCGATGAAGGCACGATAGTGCGTGGTGATGCGGTCGGTCTCCTTGGCGACCGACGGCCCATGCGGGTGGCCGTAGATGCGCTCGAGCGTCTCGATGCTGGTGACGAGGTGGTCGCGCGACAGCGTTTCGGTCATGTCAATCGTTCCGGTTGGATTGCGGACTTTGGCACATCGACGGTCACGCGGCCAGCAACTGCCGGCCGTCGTGGCCGGCGACCCTGACGGCGACGATCGCACCCGGCTGTCCCTTCGCGTTGAGCCGCACTTGCGTGAAATGCTCGGTGCGGCCGAGATCGTCCGTCTCCGTAAGCACGCGGTGATGGGCGCCCACTTGCGCGTCGAGGTGACGGCGCAACGCCACCGCGCCCTTCTCCCGCAGGCGCCGCGCACGCTCCTTGACCACCTCGCGCTCGACCTGCGGCATGCGCGCCGCCGGCGTCCCGGGCCGGGGCGAGAACGGAAACACATGGAGATGCGTCAGTCCGCACGTGTCGACGAGGTCGAGCGAGCGCGCGAACATGTCCTCGCTCTCCGTCGGGAAGCCGGCGATGATGTCGCCCCCCAACACCACGTCAGGGCGCAGCCGCCGCACCTGGGCACAGAACGCAATCGCGTCGGCGCGCAGATGCCGACGCTTCATGCGCTTCAGGATCAGGTCGTCGCCGGCCTGCAGCGATAGATGCAGATGCGGCATCAACCGTGCGTCGTTCGCCAAGGCGTCGAGCAGATCGTGGTCGGCCTCGACCGAATCGATCGATGACAGCCGCAGGCGCGCGAGCTCCGGGACGTGCTTGAGGATCTGCTTCACCAGTGTGCCGAGCTTGGGACGGCCCGGGAGATTGCCGCCATAGCTGGTGAGATCGACGCCGGTGAGCACGACCTCGCGATAGCCGCGGTCGCTGAGCCGGCGCACCTGCGCCACCACCTCGCCCATCGGCACCGAGCGCGAATTGCCGCGCCCGTACGGGATGATGCAGAAGGTGCAGCGATGATCGCAGCCGTTCTGCACCTGCACAAAAGCGCG
>JBKPUA010000091.1:0-16975 GCA_046735815.1 Pseudomonadota bacterium | reverse complement strand
GATTGCCTCGCGCACACGCGCGACGACATCACTTCCTCGAAACGGCTTTTCGACGAAATCGAACGCGCCGTGCTTGATGGCATCGACCGCCATGGGAATGTCGCCTCGACCCGAGATGATGAAGATCGGCGCGGGATAACTCTCGGCGTTGAGCTCTTTCAGGACCTCCAGTCCCGATCGGCCCGGAATATGCACATCGAGGATGATGCAAGCGGGGATGCGCGCGCGGGCAGCGGCGAGAAACGAATGGCTATCGAGAAAACATTGAACCCGATAGCCCTCGCGTGAGAACACCATCGACAATGCGGCGCGGACCGCCGCATCGTCGTCGAGTATCAAGATCTCGCCGCCGGGATTGATCTCCTGAGCCATTTCAGTGTCCGCCAACGTTAGCAAACGTCCATCCCCTCGCCTCATAGACGCGCCGACTTGTTCAGGGGATCACGCTCGCTGAAATTGCAATAGATTAAATTACGCCGGCAATGGCATTCAAGATCTGCCGCCAGCACAGTCTACATCGCGCAGTTGGTCACTGCGATGCAATGCGGGTTATGTCCACGGATTAAATCGGACTAAGTCGACGTTGTCGATCCAAAGGCGATCGGCAGAGAAATTGATGAGTGTCGCTATCGCGCCCTACGAACTACAGCCGTTGCGTGGCGAACATTCCGCCAACCATCACCAGAACCGAGTAGATCAGGAGCCATTCCGAGCCGTCCATCATGACACGTATTCCTCCGCTGGTATCTGCGTGAGGAATAGGTCGAAGCATGGCCAGGGTATGTGATGGAGGGCACACTTTTGCGGTTTGGGGGTACGTAGAGCGGAATAGCGCAGCGTATTCCGCCCTACGGTCATCGGCACGGCAACAACGGCGCGATACGCTTCGCCATCGCATCCGACGCGTCTGTGCATTCAATCGATGGCGATGCCGGCGGCCTTGATCGGGGCGGCGTTCTTGGCGATCTCGCTGGCGACGAAGGTGCGCAGATAGCTGGGAGAGCGGCGCTCGGGCGCCACGGGGATCGCACCCACCTCCTTGAGCCGCTCCACCACCGCCGGCGTGTCGATGGCCGCGACCGTGGCGTCGTGGAGCCTGCGGATGATCGCCTCGCCCGTGTGCTTGGGGAAAAAGAAACCGAACCAGGTCGAGGCCTCGAAATCCTTGAGGCCCTGCTCCTGCGCGGTTGCGAGCTCCGGCAGCATGGGCGAGCGCTCGCGCGAGAGGATCGCGACCGGCTTGACCAGCTTGCTCTCGATCTGCGAGGCGACAGTGCCGCTGAGCGTGCAGAAATAGTCGATACGGCCCGCGATCAGATCCTGCATGGCTGGGCCGCCGCCGCGATACGGCACGTGCGCGATATCGACCCCGATGGTGGCGTTGAGCAGCGCGCAGTCGACGTGGCCGGTGGAGCCGGCGCCGGCGGAGCCGAATTGCATCGCCCTCTGGTTCTGTCGGGCATAGGCGATGAACGCCGGCAGGTTTTCGACAGGAAGGTCCTTGCGCGCGACCAGCACCGTCGGCTGATCGGCGATCAGCACCGCCGGCGCCAGATCGGTGGTGAAATTGTAGAGCGGGTTCTTGTAGAGCGTCTGGTTGATGGCGTCGGCGCGGCTGCCGAGCACGAACTGATAGCCGTCGGGCGCGGCCTTCGCCACCCGCGCCGAGCCCACCATGCCGCCGGCGCCGCCCACATTCTCGATGATCACCTGCTGGCCCAGCACCTCGGAAAGCCGCCGGCCGACGATGCGTCCGAGCACGTCGGTGCCGCCGCCGGCCGCGAACGGCACCACCATGGTCAGCGGGCGGTTGGGCCAGTCCTGCGCGGCGGCTTCACCGACGGCGAGCGCGGCGCCGAAGGCGACAACCGACAAGATTGCGCTCTTTACAAGCACGATTCTGCCTTATGAGCTCGCGATGGGTTTCGCATAGCGCATCGAAAGACGCGCGCGAGCACACTCGCGGATCAACCCATTCTTCGCGCTACATCTTCACTTCGCTGATCTGAATGGTGGGTTGCGTATTGGTGTAGTTCGGGATGTCGGCCAGGATCGCCTGGGCGTGCGGGGCAAAAGCGCTCTGGAAGGCGTCGGTCGAGTCGAAATAGAGGTGCCCCATGGCGACATAGGTCGCGGGCGCGCCCGGCCCGCCGCCGGCGATGCCTTCCTCCACCGCCATGCGCTTGCAGGCGGCGCCGAGCTTCTGCTGCACCATGGGCATGTGCCGGGTGAGGTAATAGTTCATGTCGAACTTGCAGCCTTGCGTATTGGGATAGAGCACGCTCACCTTGATCACGTTCTCCTCCTTGAGCTCGATGTTTTTCTGGGCGCGCGCCGGCGCCGACACGATCAGCTTAGGCCAAGCGCGTCGTACGCGATAGCGGGCGGTCTACGACGGACTTTCGGCCAGGACGCGGTCTACGTCGGCCAGCGCCTTGGTCTTCTCCGCCGCCGGCAT
Source organism: Pseudomonadota bacterium (assembly GCA_046735815.1). Lineage (GTDB taxonomy): Bacteria > Pseudomonadota > Alphaproteobacteria > Rhizobiales > Xanthobacteraceae > VAZQ01. The sequence goes on along the minus strand of JBKPUA010000091.1, from coordinate 14,517 downwards.
GAGCGACGCGTTGATGCCGTTGCGGACGATGGCGGCGATCTCGTCGCGTCCGAGCGCGAGGGCCTGCGACACCGCGACATAGTTCTGGTTGACGTAGCCGCCGAAATAGGCGGGATCGTCGGAGTTCACGCTCGCCATGAGCCCCTTGTCCAGCATGCGCCGCAGCGGATGATGGGCCAGTTCGTCGACCACCCGCAACCGCACATTGGACAGCGGGCACACCGTGAGCGGGATCCGCTCGCGCGCGAGCCGCGCGACCAAGGTTGGGTCGTCGAGCGAGTGGATGCCGTGATCGACGCGGGCAACACCGAGCACGTCGAGCGCCTCCCACACATAGCCCGCCGGCCCCTCCTCGCCGGCATGGGCGGTGAGGAAGAAGCCGGCATCGCGGGCGCGGCGAAAGACCTGCTTGAACTTGCTTGGCGGATTTCCTTTTTCGGAGGAATCGAGCCCGACGCCGACGATGCGGTCCTTGAACGCGAGCGCGCCATCGAGCGTGCGCTCGGCATCGGCCTCGTCGAGGTGGCGCAGGAAACACATGATCAGGCTGGCGTCGACGCCGAGCTTCGATCTCGCATCGGCGATGGCATGGGTGAGACCATCGATCACGGTCGCGAACGCAATGCCGCGGCTGGTGTGGCCCTGCGGATCGAAGAACATCTCGACGTGGCGCACGTTGTCAGCGTGTGCGCGCTCAAGATAGGCCCAGGCGAGGTCGTAGAAATCCTGCTCGGTGACGAGCACCGACATGCCCTGATAGTAGAGATCGAGAAAGTCCTGCAGGTCGCGGAAGCGATACGCCTGCCGCAACGCCTCGACCGACGGATACTTCAGCTTGATACCGTTGCGACGCGCCAGCGCGAATAAGAGCTCGGGCTCGAGGCTGCCTTCGATGTGGATGTGCAGCTCGCATTTGGGCAGCCGCTTGATCAGCGTGTCGGCATCGTCCATCGCGTCGCTTTCTGCCATGACGGGACGACGGCGTAGCACGAAAGCCATGCAGCGTGGAACGCGTGTCTGCTACCCGACATAGCAGTCGCGCTGCCCGCGACGACGAATCTCTCGACTTTGTCGCGCCAAAGGTGCAAGATTAGCACCACTCGAAACGCAAACGAATGCGTTCGGTTTTCATTGCAAAACTCGAGAGTTGGGACCCTTCGAGCGTCCCACGCTGTTTGTTCGGCACTGCCGGGCAAATGGAGCGTGCGTGGGAGGAGCCTATGGTGAGTGCAACCGAATACCGGGCGATGGCGGCTGAGCACCATCGCCTCGCCGGCATGTGTCGGTCGCCGGAATCGCGCGAACGGCACCTGCGCCTTGAACAAGAGCTGCTGGCGATCGCCAACAATGAGGAATGCCTGCACGGACTGCGCGCCCCGCAGCAAGCGAGGGAGTCGCAACCCGCCAGATAGCGTTGATCGCCGCAGCGGGCACACGTCGCAGGTTGACGTCGCTCACAAGCCAATCGCGGCAACGCCGCGGCGGGCCTTGCCGCCATTTCGCTGCTCGACCATCATGGTATCGAACCTTGGGTCTGAGCGGCGGGGCCGTGAGCGCACCGAGCAACTGGCAGCTGCGCGACAGCGAGCAGGTCATGACCGGCAACGGCACCCTGCTCGATCGCAAGCATTTCCTGGTCGGCATCACGCGCCTGCGCAACGAGGCGCTCATCCTGCCCGACACCCTGGACTACCTGGGCCGGCACGTGGATGCGATCGTCGCCTATGACGACGCGAGCACGGATCGCACGCCCGAGATCCTGCTTGCTCATCCGAAAGTCGCCCTGGTCGTGGCCAATCGGTCGTGGGAGGAGGATGTCGCGGCGCGCCGGCTGGCCGAAGGCCGACACCGCGGCCTCTTGCTCGAGATGGCGCGGACGCGGCTCGATTGCGACTGGATGCTCTGCTTCGACCCGGACGAGCGCGTGACGGGGGATCTGCGCGGCTTCTTGGCGGCGCGCCCACGCGACTGCGAGGGGGTGCGGGTGCGGCTGTTCGACGCCTATATGACGCCGGACGATCACGCGCCCTACCAGTCGGAGCGTGCGCTGATGGACTTTCGACGATTTTTCGGGCCGGAAGAGCGCGACATTTTGATGCTCTGGCGCAACCGCCCGAACGTATTCTTTGGCGCGCAGCACGCGCGCGAGCCGGGCGGGTTCGAGCGGGTCGAGACCGAGCTCTACTGCCAGCACTACGGCAAGTCGCTGTCGGTCGAGCATTGGGAGGAGACCTGCGACTATTACATTCGCCATTTCCCGTTCGAGACCTATGGGCGCAAATGGCGCGAGCGCAAAGGGCAGGCGATCCACACCCAATCCGATTTCATGCGGCCGCTCTACGAATGGGGCGATACGCTGTTCGCCAACGCGGTCAAGATTTGATCTTCTTGCGGCCGCGCGCAAGGAGTCGATGACGCACACACCAAGCCGGTGCAAAAAAGTCAAAACGCCGGCGGCTCAGAGAGGAAATGTGATGAAGCTTCGACGCCGTGAATTCCTGCAGTTGGCAGCGGGCGCTGCCGCGCTTCCCGCCGTGTCGTCGCGCGCCGGGGCGCAAGCCTATCCGGCGCGGCCGGTGCGATTGATCATCGGCTATCCGCCCGGCGGCTCGGCCGACATCACCGCGCGGCTCACGGGTCAATGGCTCTCCGAGCGGCTTGGCCAGCCGGTGGTGATCGAGAGCCGGCCGGGCGCGGCCACCAACCTCGCCACCGAGGCGGTGGTGCGGGCGTCGCCCGACGGCTACACCCTGCTCCTCGTCGCGCCGGCGAACGCGATCAACGCGACGCTCTATGACAAGCTCAATTTCGACTCGCTGCGCGACCTCGCGCCGGTCGCGGGCATCATCCGCTTCCCCAACGTGGTGGTGGTGAACCCGTCGCTGCCGATCAAGACGATCCCCGAATTGATCGCCTACGCCAAGGCCGATCCTGGCAAGCTCAACATGGCGTCCTCGGGCAACGGCTCCACCATCCATATGTCGGGGGAGCTGTTCAAGATGCTGACCGGAATCAACATGGTTCACGTGCCCTACCGCGGCGGCGCGCCCGCGCTGACCGACCTGATCTCGGGCCAAGTCCACGTGATGTTCGACAACATTCCGACCTCGGCCGAGCACGTGCGGGCCGGCCGGCTGCGCGGGCTGGCGGTGACCAGCGCGGCGCGCTCGGACGTATTGCCGGAGCTGCCGACCGTGGCCGATTTCGTGCCCGGCTATGAGGCGAGTGCGTGGTACGGCCTGGGCGCTCCCAAGGGCACGCCCGCCGAAGTCGTCGAAAAGGTCAACAAGGAGATCAACGCCATCCTCGCCGATGCCACCCCAAAAGCGCGGTTCGCCGAGCTCGGCGCCTCCCTGCTGCCGGGCTCGCCCGCCGACTTCGGGAAGTTGCTTGCGGACGAGACCGAGAAGTGGGGCAAGGTGGTCAAGTTCGCTGGCGTCAAGCCCGATTGATCGCGAGCGAAGCGATTTCTCTACCGAGCGCGGCCCATCGGCTGCTTATCGGGCCTCACGATCCTCGCGTCCCACCTCGACGACCGCCATCATGCCTTTGTCCTCATGGTCGACGGCGTGGCAGTGATAGACGAACCGACCGACGATAACCGCATCTGTGAACGGGATCACCACTTTCAACACGCTTGGCCGCTCATCCGTCGCCGGCGGCGTGGAGAAGGTATCCCTTAGACTGTCCTCATTCTGGCGGACGCCATTGATCTCGGTCACCAGAAACCCGGTCTGATGGATGTGGAAGCTGTGGTATTGCTGGTCGGTGTTGACGATGGTCCACTCCTCCGTATCGCCGAGCCGGACGTGCTGGTCGACGCGGTTCTCGTCCGTCACCTGCCCATTGATCATGAACGCGCTGCGGTCGGGAGTTCTCGAATATGTAAGAGTCCGTTGGCGAGCGATCGGAGTGGACCGCACCTCGTCGATCCAGCGCGGGCCCACGAACCGCTGACTCAGAACCTCGGTTTCGACGCGCGCTTCCGCCGAGCCTGATCCGCCAGAGACGATCGTCGCCAGTTGCTGCGGCGGATCGGGCCGTTTCCACGCCTGGTTCTGAAACGAAATGGTGCGCATGGCGTATTCGCCGGCCGGCGGACCGATCGCTATCGCGTCGATCCGCTGACCCGGCCCGACGAAGAACTCGGTCATCTTGGAGGGTCGCGACCGAGGATGACCGTCCGTCGCCATGACATAGAGCGGCATGCCCTCGATCCGGAATTTGATGAAGAGGGTGGCGCCGATATTGGCGATCCGCCAAAACTGCATCTCGCCCGGCCGGATCTCGACCGTCGGGTTCAGTTGACCGTTGATGGAGATGATTTCGGTGTCGTCGCGAGGCTCCGCATGCTTGATGAAGAAGAAGCGCTCCTGCAGGCCCTGCACGATCGGGAAGAAATTTTCAAAGCCGTCCACGACGAGTCCACCCGACATGCCGCCCAGTATCTGCTTGGCGACGGCGCCGTGCGCGTGCGGGTGATACCAGAACAAGCCGGGCCGCTGGCGACCTGCGGCCGGAATGTGCACCTCGTACTCGAACTGATCCCCGGGATGCGCATGGATGAACACATTGTCGCTGTTGCCTTGCGGCGACACGCTCATTCCATGGAAATGTAGGTTGGTCGGATCGGGGAGATTGTTTCGCAACATGATCCGCATGGTGTCGCCGATGCTTGGCCTCAGCAGCGGCGGCAGATACGCGCCGTTGTAAAGGCTTCCGGGAAATGAGATGTCGCCCAGCCGCACCTGACCAGGCGCGGCGGTGATCGTCGCCCTGAGAACGCCGTTTTCGCTGCGAACTTCCGGTGGCTGCACCAGCGGCTCGCCCCGTTGCGCGTTTGCCCGACCGGCTGGCAGCAGCGTGGCCGCCGGCGCAAGAAGCGCAGCTCCAGGGCGCAGCACGGATGCCGCGGCGAGCCCCGCGCTCCCCAGAGTCTTCAGGAAGGACCGCCGGTCACGGCACGCGGTTGCGGGCTGGCGGCGTTGCATCCGTCGCTTGGCAGTCGACATGGGAGTCGGTCCGTCGGGCCTTTCGCTGGCGAAGACAGATGGCTGCTCTTGCGCCGAGCGGCTTGATCACTATTGCCGAATTTGGGCGTTCCTTGCTGCTAGCGCATGATCCCGAAAAGTGGGCACCGGTTTTCGGAAAAAGATCATGCGCTAGGGGGGGAGCAGTAGCCAGTTTCGAGCGGCGCCCAGGCCCATGCTCCTTTGAAGCGCCCTACTCCATGGCTATGCCCTGCTCCATGGCTATGCCCTACTCCGAGGCTATGATGTCGGCATGAAAGTTCCGCCCGCGCGCCCAGGCGCGGTCGGATGGGGTCGCACGCGGAGGCATTGATGGTTCAACTCGTCGACAGCGACATCAAGACCCGCGAAGTGCTGGGATGGAAGGGCGTGCATGTCCTGCACTTCTTGGGATCGTCTTGCTCGCAGAAGCTGCGCATCTTTCTCAACCTGAAGGGCATTCCGTGGGAGTCTCACCTCGTCGATCTGCACGCAAATGAGAACTTCACGCCCTGGTTCCTCGGCATCAATCCGCGCGGGCTGGTGCCGGTTTTGGTGCATGACGGCGCGGTCCACATCGAAAGCAACGACATCATCACCTATCTGGAAAAGACATTCCCGACACCGAAGCTCGTTCCCGCCGGCCATGAAAACGACGTAGCGGCCCTGCTCAAGCACGAGGACGACCTGCATCTCGACCTGCGGACCCTGAGCTTTCGCTTCGTGTTTGATCGTCGCGGACCGCCGAAACCGGCCGAAGCGCTCGCGCGCTACGCCACCAGCGGCTCGGGCACCGTGCAGGGCACGCCCGACCGCGAGAAGGCGGTACAGATCGAGTTCTGGCAGCGCGCCGCCAAGGAGGGCTTCCCCGATACGACCGCGCGCGCCTCGGCGCAGAAATTTCGTGCCGAGTTCGACGTGCTCGACCAGCGTCTCGCCCAGTCTCCTTACCTCTTGGGCGACGCGCTGAGCGTCCTCGACATTGCGTGGTTCATCTACGCCAACCGGCTCGCGCTCGGCGGCTATCCGCTCGCGCGGATGCATCCGCGCGTCGGCGCCTGGTTCGAGAAGCTCAAAGCGCGGCCGGAATTCGCCAAGGAAGTGGCGATGCCGCCGGAGGCCATGGCGCGCCTGGAAGCTACGCGTCGTACTCATGCCCGCGAAGGCAAGTCGTTGGAAATAGTCGCCGGCTTCTAGCGCATGTTCCGGCGAAGCGGGCGCCGGTTCGCCGCCAAGAACATGCGCCACCTCTAACGAGCCAGTGTTCAGCGGCCGCACTTCGACCCAGTCCGGTTCCTCGCTGGAACCTGCTGACCGGAAGCCGTGCCCGAACCTACTAGCGCCCGGCGCTGCGGAAGTCCTTCGCCGCCTTGCCGGCAGATGCAAAGGTCGCCGCGGCGTCTTTTGCCGTCATGGCAACGGTCGTTTCGATGTCGGACAAACTGCCGCCGGCGGCAGCAGCCAGGACCGCAGACGCCGCAGCCTTCTCATCAGGGAACTCCCCGATGACCAGCCAATCATGGTGGCCGAAGGTCAGGTACCACCCGATGAGCCGGCCGCCGACGCTCCTGAAGAGCTTGGCAACGGCTTCCTCACGATCTTCTGGGTTCGCCAGCATGCCTTTGACGGCATCCGAAGTGAAACGACCACGCGAGATGTAGATCGGCATGGCATCTCTCCCGAAAAGAGGATGGACGCTGAACCCTACTGCCGGGGCGTTCACGGGTTCAAGAGACCACGATCGGAGCGGCAAGCTTGCTGCGTCGCACGTCGCCGAGACGCCGCGCCGCGTCCGCATCGATCGCGCTGCATGTCATCAGGCGCCTTCGCCGCCAGGCGCGAACGGCCCGAGCGCTGCCGGCGGACATTATTGACGCAGGGCGGCCATTATGCGAAGCGCACCGCCCTTCTGTAGCTGCCGCAAGCCGGTCGTCCCGCCCGCCCCGGACCCTGAAAATTTTACCCGGAGCCTGTCGGCAAACGACCCATCCGTTCGTCCTTGGAACGACGAGGAGATCGATTCCCATGCTTTACACCATCCTCTGCTACGATTCCGAAGACGTCGTCGGCTCCTGGACCAAGGAGGAGGACGACGCGGTCATGGCCAAGCTCGCGGTGGTGCAGGACAAGCTCACCAAGCAAGGCCGGCTCGGGCCAGTCGCCCGCCTGATGCCGACCACCGCCGCCACGACGGTGCGCAAGGGACGCGAGCCGCTGGTGATTGACGGTCCCTTCGCCGAGACCAAGGAGCAACTGCTCGGCTTCTACATCGTCGAATGCGCGAACCTCGAGGAGGCGATCGACACCGCCCGCGACCTGGCACGCGCCAGCAGCTCGGCGGGCGCCTACGAGATCCGCCCCGTTTCGCTGTTCCGCCCGGGGGGCCATGCCGCGTGAGCGATATCGCCTGGATCGACGCGGCGCTGACTTCCGCCCGGCCGCGGGCGGTGAGCGCATTGCTGCGTTATTTCCGCGACCTCGATACCGCCGAGGAGGCCTTCCAAGAAGCCTGCCTGCGGGCGTTGCAGCACTGGCCACAGAACGGTCCGCCGCGCGATCCCGCCGCCTGGCTCATCCTGGTCGGCCGCAACGTCGCGCTCGACCAGGCCCGCCGCCAGGGCAAGCAGGAAGCGCTGCCCGCCGAGGACGCGATCTCGGATCTCGATGACACGGAAGCGGAGCTCGCCGAGCGCATCGATGACGCGCATTATCGCGACGACATCCTGCGGCTCCTTTTCATCTGCTGCCATCCCGACCTGCCGGCGACCCAGCAGATCGCGCTCGCGCTGCGCATCGTCTCCGGCCTGACGGTGAAGCAGATCGCGCGCGCCTTCCTGGTGAGCGAAGCCGCCATGGAGCAGCGCATCACGCGGGCGAAGAGCCGCGTCGCCACCGCCGACGTGCCGTTCGACGCGCCGGGCGCGGTCGAGCGCAGCGAGCGCCTCGCCGCTGTCGCCGCCATGATCTACCTGATCTTCAACGAAGGATATTCAGCAAGCGGTGCGGCGGAGGGCGCCAGCCGGCCGCTGTGCGACGAGGCCATCCGATTGGCGCGCCTGCTGCTGCGGCTGTTCTCCACCGAGCCCGAGATCATGGGGCTCACCGCGCTCCTCCTGCTGCAGCACGCGCGCACGCCGGCGCGGTTCGATGCCGACGGCGCGATCGTGTTGCTGGAGGACCAGGACCGCAGCCGTTGGGACGGCAAGCTCATCGCCGAGGGAGTGGCGTTGATCGACAAGGCCGTGCGCCATAAACGCCGCGGCCCCTACCAGGTGCAGGCGGCCATCGCGGCGCTGCATGCCCGCGCGGCCCGGCCCGAGGACACCGATTGGGCGCAGATCGATCTGCTCTACGCCGCGCTCGAAACCCTGCAGCCGTCGCCCGTGATTACACTCAATCGCGCGGTCGCTGTATCCAAGGTGCGCGGTCCGGCCGCCGCGCTCGAGATGATCGAGCCGCTGGCGCCGCGGCTTGCCGGCTATTTCCATTTCTTCGGCGTCAAAGGCGCCCTGCTGCTGCAGCTGGGCCGCACCGCCGAGGCGCGCGCCGCCTTCGATCGCGCCATCGCGCTCGCCAATACGGCGGCGGAAGCCGCCCACATCCGGCTACATCTCGACCGCCTGATCAAGGACAGCGCGGCGAGCGACGACGCCCGCGCCTCCAGTTAGAAAAAAATCGGCTGGCCTGTCGAACCGCAGCCGCTTCGTTCGTCCTTGGGGCGAGCCTCGATGATCCACAGCATCGCGTGGGGAGAGGCATCTCTTGCCGGGGGGCGACCCATGACGTCTCAGGTTCTCGCGATCCGTGTTCCACAAGCCGCCGTAGCGCAAGCGCCGGCGGCGGGGCAGGCCACTGCGTCGGCCGCGTCGGATGAAGCGCTGATCGCGCGCATCGCGGCGAGCGACCGGCTCGCCATGCGCGTTCTGTTCGCGCGCCATCATGTGCGCGTCTATCGCTTCGTGCTGCGTCTCGTGCGCGACGAGGCGCTGGCGGAGGACTTGATCAGCGAGGTGTTCTTCGCCGTCTGGCGTCAGGCGGCGAGTTTCGAAGCACGCTCGACAGCGTCCACCTGGCTGCTGGCGATCGCGCGTTTCAAAGCATTGTCGTCGCTGCGGCGGCGCGGCGAGGAGCCGCTCGATGAGACGATGGCGACGGCGATCGAAGACGGCGCGGACGACCCGGAGGTGGCGCTGCGCAGGAGGCAGCAGCACGCGCTCCTGCACAAGTGCTGGTCGAAGCTTTCGCCGGAGCACCGCCACGTCATCGATCTCGTGTATTTCCAGGAGAAGGCGATCGGCGAGGTCGCCACGATCCTCGGGATCCCGGAGAACACGGTGAAGACCCGCATGTTCTATGCGCGCAAGCGATTGGCGGAGTTGCTAAGGGCGGCCGGCATGGATCGCGATTTTTGATCGTTGTGTAAGATGGGTTTCGCTGCGCTCAACCCATCCTACGCTCAACCCCATCCTACGAATCTCTGCCGAGCCTCCGCTCACCAGATCAGCGGAACGAACCGGTATCGGACACGGGCTGCGTAATCGTCATAACCTTGCAGTCCGGACCGCAGCGCCTGTTCCTCGATCGCGGTGCGCACAGCGAGCAGGACAGCGAGCACCGCCACCGCGGCCAGGCCCCACCACGACCCAAGCAGCAAGGACGTGCCGGCAAAATAAAGGAGTGCGCCGCTATACATGGGATGGCGGACATGGGCGTAGGGGCCGGTGGTGATGACCGTCTGCCCGCGATCCTTCTGGATCTTCACTACCGGCGCGGCGAAGCTGTTCTCGCGCATGGTCCAGTAGCAGATCCATATCCCGATCAGCAGGATGAGCGCGCCCACGCCTTGCACCCAAGGCGGAACGGCGGACCATCCGAAACGCACGGCATCAAGCGCCATCAGCGCGAGCGAACCGAATATGACCAGCAGGATGATGACCAGCAGCACCTTGTCAGCGGTCGGCTGATCTTTCTGCACCGGGGGCGCGAGCCGCTCGCGCAGCAGCTCCGGATCGTGGCGGCCGAGCGCGAGCCCGCCGACGAGAGAGAAGGCCACCATCACCGCGAGAAAGATCCAGGCGGCGGGCCAATTCAGCGTGCCGGCAGCCAGGAACAGCAGCAGCCCCATCGCACCGAACCAGACGACGGTCTGGACGATCAGCTTTGCGATCATCACCACCTCCCGTGCGCGCGAGTCCCACGCGTGCTCAATGCCGTGACGGGTACGGGGGTTGCATACGGTCGCGGACCTTACCAATGTGCAAACGAGGTCGAAGCAGAGGGAGTTTTCATGCGCACGCGGATCACCTGCGGCTGGTTGGTCGGACATGCCGACGGGCATCACACGCTCTGGCGCAACGCGGAGCTCGTGTACGAGGGTGACCGCGTGCTGTTCGTCGGCGAGCGCTTCCCGGGCACGGTCGATCGTGAGATCGACGCGCGCGACAAACTGGTGGCGCCGGGCTTCATCGACGCCCACGTGCATTCCGGCCACCGCGCCTCGCACCGGCTTATTTCCGACGTCGGACGGGGCGACTATTTCGGCCAGCCGTTCCTCGAGATCAGCGTCGCCCGCGCGGGCACGCGCGTAGGCGGCGACCCCCGCTACGTCCGCCCCGACGACAACGCGGTGATCGACGAGCTCAAGCTCAACGCCCGCTTCACCGTAGCGGAGCTCATCCGCAACGGCATCACCACCTTTGTCGAGTTCGGCAGCCAGCTGCGCGTGCAGGAGGCGTTGCTCGAAGTCGTCGGCGAGCTCGGCAGCCGCGCCTATCTCGGTCCGGGCTTCGACAGCGGCCGCTGGGTTGGCGGCGAGGGCGGCAAGCTGGTGCGGGTGATGGATGAAGCCGCGGGCGAACGGGAATTCGCCCTCGCGCTCGATTTCATCGAGCACCATCAAGGTGCGCAAGGCGACCGCGTGCGCGGCATCCTGGTGCCGCGCGAGATCGAGACCTGCACTGTCCCCTTGATGCGCAAGGCGGCCGCGGCGGCGCGCGAGCGCGATCTCCCGGTCGCCATCCACGCCGCCTACAACATCCACGAGGTGTTCGACATCATCCGCGAGCATCAGATGACCTCGGTGGAGCTCTTACGCGAGGTCGGGCTGATGTCAGACAAGCTCAATGTCGGCCACGGCAACTTCACCTGCGACAACCCGCTGATGAATTATTCCGGCTCGCACGACCTCGAGATCATGGGCGCACATCGCTGCTCGATCTCGCACTGCCCGATCAACGTGGCGCGGCGCGGGCGCTTCCTCGACAATTGGGAGAGCTATCGCAAGGCGGGCGTCAACATCGCGCTCGGCACCGACACCTATCCGCGCGATATGATTTTGCAGATGCGCAACGCCTCCTATTTCGGCAAGGTGGCGAGCCGCAACTTGAAAGCCGCCAGCGCCGCGCAGGTGTTCGAGGCGGCGACGCTGGGCGGCGCGCATTCGCTTGGCCGCGATGATATCGGGCGCCTCGCGCCGGACGCCAAGGCCGACATCGTCATCATCGACCTGACCGGCGGCGACACGCTGCGCATGGGGCCGGTGCGCGACCCGATCAAGAGCCTCATCGATTGCGGCGTCGGAAACGACGTCGACACCGTGATCATCGACGGCGTGGTGCGCATGGAGAATGGCCGTATCCCCGGCGTCGACTTCGCCGCGCTGCGGGCGCAAGCACAGGCTGCGGGCGAGCGGATCTGGAGCGGCTGGCAGAACTGGGATGCGCTCGGCCGTACCGCCGACGAGATGAGCCCCTACTCCTTCCGGCGTGCCAACTGAACGGTGCTACTCTGCCCGTCATGGCCGGCTTTATGCCGGCCATCCACGTCTGCTTGCACCCGAAACGAAGACGTGGATGCCCGCGACGAGCGCAGGCATGACGGCCGAGAGAACGGCCGTCACTTTTTCTCCGCCCCCGCGATCTCGTGGATCAGCGGCTTCCACTGCGCCATCTCCAGCGCGATCTGCGCGCGGAATTGCTCGGGCGTGGTCTTGACCGTGGCGGCGCCGGCTTTGCGCATCGCTTCCTTCGTCTCCGGGTCGTCCGCCATCTGGATCAGGATCTCCGCCATCCGGCGGATGATCGGCTCGGGCGTTTTCGCCGGCGCCATGATGCCGTTCCACGTCTCCACCAGAAACTCGGAGATGACCGTCTCGTGCACCGAGGGCACATTGGGCAGGTAGGGGCTGCGCTCGAGCGAGGTCACGGCGAGCGCGCGCACCGTCCCAGCCTCGATCTGCGGCAGCGCGTCGGTGATGTTGGCGAAGGCGAAGTCGACATCGCCGGAGACCACCGCCGCGGTCGAGGGCGCGCCGCCCTTGAACGGGATGTGCACCGCCTTGGTGCCGGTGCGCGCCTGGAACAGCTCTACAGAGTAGTGGGTGAGCCCTCCGGCGCCGCTGGATCCGTAGTTGAGCTTGCCGGGATTGGCTTTCGCGTAGGCGACGAACTCGCCCATTGTCTTCGCCGGCAGGTCCTTCCTGACGATGACCGCCTGCACGATCGAGCTGACGAGGCCGACGGGCGCGAGGTCCTGCACCGGATCGTAGCCAATCTTCTGGGCGAACGGCGCGATCGAGATAGCGCCGATGCTGCAGACGCAAAAGGTGTAGCCGTCGGGCGCGGCGTTGGCGACCGCCTGTGTACCGACGATGCCGCCGCCGCCGGCGCGGCTGTCGACGACGACGGTCTTCCCTAAGGTCTTCTCGACATAACGGGCGGTCAGGCGAGCGACCAGATCGGTGTAGCCGCCGGGCGCGTAGGGCAAGATGAAGGTGATGGTCCGGTTGGGCCACACATCCTGTGCTTGCACCATGCCCGGTGCCGCTGCGATCGCGAGCGCCAGCGCTATTCCTGCAACCTGCTTCATTTACGGTCTCCGTTGATCCTCGGAGCCCGAGAAGCAAGTTCCTTGCCGCGGCTGAAGTCAAGGCATGTCAGTCGGGACAATTGGCCACGGCGCGAGCACTCGGGCCGCACCGCCGGCTTGCGCGGTCGTCGGCTCTATTCGACGACGTCGAGCTTAACCTTTGCTACACCTTGTCCGACGATCCCCAGCGACTGCGCGGCGCTATGGGAGACGTCGACTACGCGTCCGGGAATGAACGGACCGCGGTCGTTGACCCGGACCGTCACCGACTGCCCGGTGGCGACGTTGGTGACGCGCACGCGCGTGCCGAACGGCAGGCTGCGGTGAGCGGCGGTCAATTCGCCCGGCTCGGGCTTCTCGCCATTCGCCGGGTGCGATGGCCGGTAATAGCTGGCAAGTCCGTAAGAGCCAGGTTGCTTCTCCGCCTGCTTGTCGTCGGCACGCAACCCGGCGTGTTTCGTGTCGACCGACCCATGGGCCCTTGTGGCCAATGACGTCTTCTTGCTGCGGTCGGCCGAGCCATAGCTTTCCGATGACGCGTGGCGGCTGCCGCTAACGGATCGCTCGGCGACGACGGAAGGCTGCGCGCAGGCCGCAAGCATCGCCGCCATGGCGGCCATGCCAAACAACGGCAGCGCTTTCTTGCGAAGAGACGAGCGGTCCAGCAGGACGCGGGCGGCGTTGCCGTGCGCGCACGAAGTTTCGTTGATGAAAGACACGTTGGCACCCCCCGTACTCACTCCGACCGACGGCATCGAGCAGGGAGACCATGGCCTGACAACGGCCAAATTCGCGGCAGCGCAGGAATTCATTTCAGTGTGGTAAACGGATCACACACCGACCTATCGAGCGCATGGTGCAAGAAAATCACCGTCCCAGCGGAACTAATCGCTTGTTTGAATGTTCATAATTCGGGTGTTCGGGCTGGGGGATCGGAATACCACTTCCCGAATATGGAATCGATGAGTGGCGAGCACGGGCCGCTTCGAAGGCGCCACGGCGGAAAAGGCAGTGCCGTTCCCACGCGCTGCTCATCGATCCACCATCCTGTTTCGTTTCGTTGCGCTCAGCCCATTCTGCCCGGGGCGGTCGCTCACGCGCATTCGGGGATCGGGAGGGGTTGCGTCGCGTGTTCCGCCTCAAGGGCGCGGAATGGGTTGAGCGCAGCGAAAAGCTAGAGCATGACCCCGAAAAAGCCTGCCCCGGACTTGATCCGGGGTGGATAGCGGTTTTCGGAAAAGATCGTGCTCCACGAATAGCTAGAGCGGGATGACGATTCGAAGAAAAGTCATCGCGCTCTAGCGTCGCGGTCGCGGCTGCTTCTTCGGCACAGCGTGGCGCCACGCCATCTCAAGCGCATCCTTCAATTCGGCCGCGCTCAGGGCCGAGAGCTTGGCGGTCGTCCAGCCCTGCTTGCCCCATCCCCCCGGCACCGGCGCGAACGCCTCCGATGCCAGCATGGATTTGAACTCCTGCTCGTCGGGCGTGAACTTGAAATTGGCGGTGCGGCCGTCGGCAGCCAAGGTCACGTAGATGCGCGCGACCTTGAAGGCGGCGCGATCGAAATGCGGCGCTTCGATCGTGCCCGCGAGCGAAAGCGCAATGCGACGCAGATCGGTAGCCGTCGCCATTCGACGCCTCT
>JBKPUA010000090.1:0-4499 GCA_046735815.1 Pseudomonadota bacterium | reverse complement strand
TGGTGCGACCAGGATGCGATCCTGTCGGGGACGGCGATCGGGGCGCCGCCGGACGCCCTCAATCTGGCGGGGCAGGATTGGGGCTTGGCTGCCTTCAATCCGGTGGCGCTCGAGGATCGGCAGTTCGAGCCGTACCGGCGCATGCTGCAGGCCTCCATGCATTACGCGGGAGCCATACGATTGGATCACGTCCTGGGACTGAATCGCCTCTTTCTCGTGCCCGACGGCGGGTCGCCGGCACAAGGTACCTACATTCGCTGCCCGTTCGAGGCGCTGCTCGCCGTGACCGTGTTGGCAAGCGTCAAGTCCGGGTGCATCGTCGTCGGCGAGGACCTCGGGACGGTACCGGAGAATTTTCGCGAGACGCTCGCCGACTGGGGCCTGTGGTCATATCAGGTCATGCTGTTCGAGCGCTTGCCCGATGGGGACTTTTGCCCGCCCGAAGCTTATCGGGAGAATGCGCTGGTCACGTTCGCAACCCATGACCTTCCGACTTACGCGGGCTGGCGGGCCAGACATGACTTGGCGATCAAGCAGAAGCTCGGCATGGAGGCCGGCGAAAGCGACGACGAGCGACACGCCGCGTTCGACGCGCTCGCTCGCGCGCTGAAGCTCAACGCCGACGAACCAATCGGCTTTGCCTCTTTGGCCAAATTCCTTGCGGGCGCCCCCTCCCGGCTGCTGGTGGTATCGATGGAGGATCTCCTCGGCGTCACTGACCAAGTCAATCTGCCGGGAACGATCGACAGCCATCCCAATTGGCGTCGGCGCCTTCCCGTGCGCTTGGAGGAATTGCGGCATCAGCCGGGTGTCCTTACCGTCGCGGAAGGTATGCGCGCGGCGGGACGTGGACAGTCTTCGCTTTGCTGATGGAACTTATTTCAGTTCACGGCGTTGTGCCGCCATGCCTGACTATCCAATCGATCCTGAGCTGCGCATCCGCGCGAGCCCGGAAAAGGTCGTGCGCCGCACAACCGAGGCGGTGGAGTTCATCCGACAGATGACGTCGAGCCACTCCGGCGGAGAGTGGCAAGACATGCTGCAACGGTTTGAGGCGATCCGGGACGAGTGGAGTGCGATCGAAGCCGTGGTCAATCTCGAGCTTCTGCTTGAGTCGAAGGGTCTGTTGATTGAGGAGCAGCCGTCGCTGCCCATTGTCCCGCTCGAACAGATCGATCCCACGCTGCCTCGATCGCGCTTTGCGCGCTAGCCGAACGGTGCCGTTCGGCAAGACTTTGCGCGTTGTGGAAACCGGCCGGGCAAACAGCGCGCGGCCTGGAGAGCTGGCGTTTTTCCCTCAGTGCGTACCGCGCCATGGTGATCCCTTGAAGGAACCGATGCGCCGATTTCCGGTTCATATGCCGGACTCCGGTTTTCCCCACCGAGTCCACCGGGCTCGCAAACGAGAGCGTGCATGCGTATCGCGCAAATAGCTCCGTTGACCGAATCGATTCCTCCTAAGCTCTACGGAGGTACCGAGCGCATTGTTTCGTGGCTCACGGAGGAATTGGTCGCCCTGGGACACGACGTCGTCCTGTTCGCGAGCGGCGACTCGCAAACCTCCGCCGAGCTGGAAGCGTGCTGGCCGAGGGCCTTGCGGCTCGATGGCTCGGTGCGCGATCCAAATGCGTTGCACATGTCGATGCTCGAGCGCGTTCGGCGTCGCGCCGACGATTTCGACTTGTTGCACTTCCATCTCGACTACTATCCATTCTCGCTGTTTTCCCGGCAGCGGACACCGTTCGTCACCACGCTTCACGGCCGGCTCGACTTGCCGGAGCATCAAGTGGTGTTTGAGACCTTTCCGTCCGCCCCGCTGATCTCGATTTCCGATGCGCAGCGGCGTCCCGTGCCGCATGCGGGGTGGGTCGGTACCGTTCACCATGGCATTCCGGAGCGGCTGCTGACTCCGCAGGCGGTCACACCGAGCTATTTCGCTTTCCTCGGGCGCATCTCGCCGGAAAAGGCCGTCGACCGGGCGGTGTGGGTCGCGCGACAGTGCGGTGTGCCGTTGAAGATCGCGGCCAAGGTCGATGCCGTCGACCGGGATTATTTCGAGGCCGAGATCCGTAAGCTGCTGACGCCGCCCGACGTCGAGTACATCGGCGAGATCGACGACAGCGAGAAGTCCGCGTTTCTAAGTGGCGCCATCGCGCTGCTTGCGCCGGTCGCGTGGCCCGAGCCTTTCGGGTTGGTATTGATCGAAGCCATGGCGTGCGGAACGCCCGTCATCGCGTTCAACCAGGGTGCCATCCCCGAGATCATCGAGGACGGCGTGACCGGTTTTGTTGTCGAAGACGCGAGGCAGGCGGCGGCCGCCGCGAACCAAGTATCCCAGCTCTCTCGCGAAGCAATTCGACGGCGCTTCGAGGAACGGTTCAGCGCGCGCAGAATGGCGTGCGATTACCTCGCCGTCTACGAGAGCCTGATCGAGCTCGAAGCCATAGGTCCGCGGCAAGCTATCAGGCGCGTTTCGTCGGGCTGAAAGCGCGCACGCGGCCCATGGCGCCGGGCGCGGCAGCTCGCCCGGCCGTCCCCTCGCAGCTTGCTGCTACTTCAGCCGCTTCGCCGCCTCCTGAACGATGCTCAAGTCAGCCTGCTTCTTCACGTCCAGCGTCGATCGCACGAAGCCGAGATCGCGCGTCATATCGACGTTCTTCTGCAGCGCCGCGAGATCCGGCAGCATCTCGGGGTCGTGATAGGCGTCCCGCTTGGTGAACAGCCAGTCGAAGCGCTCGGGCGGCTGCTTGGTGACGCGGCCCGCGATCTCCATGACTTCCTTGTGGTTGTTCGGATCGAGGTACCAGCGCGTGATGCGCAACGTATCCTCCATGAAATCGACCATGGCGGCGCGGTTCTTGTCGAGGAACGGCTTGCGCGCGGTCCACACGATCATATCGGTGACGCCGATGGCGTCGCGCTGGATGAACAGCGTGCGGCCGATCTTGCGCAGCTCGGGATCATAGGAGAACGGCACCACCGCGGGGATCATGTCCACCTTCTTCTCCGCCAGCATGGCGCGCATGGTCGGGAAGGGCGATTCGATCACCGTGTAGTCGCGTTTGTCCTCAAGTCCGAACTTGCGCAGCATCGCGCGCATGGCGACGTCGACCGCGCTGCCGGCGGCGTTGGTCATCACCACCTTGCCCTTGAGATCATCGACCTTTTTGATCGGGCCGTCGGCGAGCACCATGTATTCCTGCGAGTAATATCCCTCGACGCCGTCGCGGAATTCGTCCGCGATGATGCGCAGGTCGTCCATGCCGGCGTTCTGGGTGGCGATGGCAAGTGTGGAGTAGGCGAGGTTGGCGACCTCGAGCTCCCCATTGGCGAGCGCCGTGACCATCGGCGGCGTGCCGGCGAAGCGCACCGGCTCGAGCGTGTAGGACTTGCCGAGATGTCGCGCCAGATCCTTCTTTTCCATCAGGATCGAGGCCCAGTTGGTGACCGGGGCGACCCAGGACAGGCGGATCTTGATCGGGTCGGCGCTCTGCGCCGGGCTCGCAGCGCTCAGCGCGGCGGCAGCAATGCCGGCAAACAGCAGGTTTGATATGCGCATGAAAATTCCTCCTGGTGATGTTCTGTGGCGCGTGGCCGATTTTGCCGCCACGTTGCAGAGCCACCGCTGCCTTGGCAAGCGTCGAATTGTCGCCGCGAGCCCGCGGGTGTCGTTGTCGCGCTAGGGTGAAGCCTCCTCCAGCACGCGGCCCTTGGTCTCGATTGCGAACAGGCCGGTGATCACCGCGGCGATTGCCGCGACGATGGCGAACGTGACGAACACCGACGAGAGGCCGCCCGCCAGCATCATTCCGACCACGGTTGGGCCGATCATGGAGGCGAACCGCAGCCACGCCGTGGCGGCGCCGACGCCGAGCGCGCGCACCCGCGTCGGGTAGAGCTCGGGCGTGTAGAGATAGACCCCGATGTTGATGGTGCTGACAAAGAAATAAGCGATGGTCATGCAGGTGAGCACCTGCTCTGCGGTCGGCGTGGGGAAGAAGGCAAGCGCGCCGAGCGCAATCGCCGCTGCCGCGAACGAAAGTGCGAACCACGGTCGCCGGCCGACATGGTCGATTGTCAAGGCGCAGATCAGGGTGCCGAGAAGGCCGACGGCCTGCGTGATCAATCCATACCGCAGCGAAACGTCGAGCGGGAGCTTGAATACGGTGCGGTAGACCGTCGGCAGCCAGATCGACAGCCCGTAATTGACGAAATAGGCCGCGAACCAGATCACCCACGCCACCAGCGTGCGCTGCAGATAGAAGGCGCCGAACAGATCGGCCCAGGATGCGGCCTTGTCCATGGCGGCGACCATCGGCTTGGGCGGCGGGAGCGGATGGCCGATCGCCTTCTGCGTTTCCGCCTCGATCAGGGACACCGCCGCGTCCGCTTCCGCTATGCGGCCGCGCACCGCGAGCCAGCGCGGCGATTCCGGCAGCAGGCGTCGGAGCACGAGCGCGAGCAGCGCCGGCAGTGCGCCGACGACGAACATCCATTGC
>JBKPUA010000089.1:0-9019 GCA_046735815.1 Pseudomonadota bacterium | reverse complement strand
TTCGCCGCCATCATGTCGCGCTGAACGAGCTCGGCGACGTTGCGCGGATCGGCGACCGTGGCGCCGATCAGGGTTGCGAGGATCGTCGGGGTGAAAATCCCGATGCCGTAAGTGCCGAGATCCTGCAGGAACCAGGGAACCGAGGCCAGGATGGTGCGTCTGAGGTTCAATCCCCTGAACAGCGCGACCCAGCGCCCCGGCGACCGGGAATGCAAATGCCTCCTGGCGCGCCTTTCATCCCGGCGCAGGACGACCGTCTTGGGATAAAGCGGATCGCGCAACAAGAGTCGGGCGGTGGCGGCCTCGGCCTCTGCAATGCGTCCTCGCGATACGAGCCAGAGGGGACTCTGGATCACGAAGAAACGTCCGATCGTGACCGGCACGGCGAGCAGGAGCGTGCTGGCGTACATCCAGCGCCACGCGCTCAGGTCGGGGTTTTCATACAAGACCAGGAAGCCGACGAGTGTACCGGCCAAACCGCCCACGGCCTGGAAGCCGAACGCACTCAACACCGTGCGGCCGCGAATGCCGCTCGAAATGCTCTCGGAGATCATCACATGGGCGGTCGGATAATCGCAGCCGAGCGCTAGACCTATTCCGATCAGGGCAAAGACGACCAAAATAAAGGAGGAGCTGAACGTCAGCAGCAGAATGAAGACGGCGAACAGCGCCATCTCGACGATGAACATCTCCTTGCGGCCGTAGCGGTCGGCAAGACCGCCGAGCGCGGTGGCGCCGATCAAAATGCCGAACAGCGACGCCGATGCGACGACGCCCTTCCCGGTTGCCCCAAGGCCGAACTCCTTCGTCATCAGGGGCAGAGCCACCCCTGTCATGAACACGACCATGCCCTCGAAGAACTTGCCGGCAGCGGCGAGCCCCCAGATGAGCCACTGCATGTTGGTCATCGGGGCATAGGGCACGGCCGTCGCGTCCGCCCACATCGGCGTTTCGTCGATGTAGTCCTGGACGGTCTTGGCAGGCGCGCCGCTGGCCGCGGGCGGATTCAACTCCGCGCTCATGGCCGGCGAGCGTATTGGGAAACTAAATGAGAAAGATGACGCTGCGCCGCTCAATCCATCGGCTCGACCTTGACGATGGAAGCGCCGTGATTGCTGCCGACCCAGAAGGTGACCGGGCTGGTCGAGTTGTCCACGAACACCCGGCGGATATTGGTGGTCTTGGGTAGCAGATATTCGACGAACTCGCCGGTCTTGGGATCGAGGCGCGATACCCGATCGCTCAGCATCGAGCCGGTCCAGGCCTCGCCGTTCTTGTCGGTGACGACGTCATAGGGCTGCGCCCAGGCCGTCGGCAGCACCCATTCCTGCACCTTCTCGGTCTTCGGATCGAACATGCCGATGGCGTTGCCGCCGTACTCGGCAAACCACAGCCGGTTGTGCTCATCCACCCGACCGCGGCGCGGCCGCGAGTTCGGGATCGCCCCGCGATAGACGGTGAGCTTGCCGGTCTTGGCGTCGAGCTTGCCGACGTTCGAGGAGGAGAAGTCGAGAAGATAGAGGTTGTTGTCGTGATCGGCCGGAATGCCGTAGGAGGTGATGGTGCGGTTGTTGCCGGGGTCCTTGAACGAGCCGAGGTTCTCCCACTCCCCGGTCTTGGGATCGAGCCGCAGGATCTGCGCGCGGTCGGAGTTCTTCACCCACACCTTGCCGTCGACGTCTGAGCTGGTGGGCGTGATGAACGCCTGCTGGGTGGCGTCCGTTTGCCATTGCTCCGGCACCTTCCAGGTCTGGAAGGTCTCGCTCTTCTTGTCGAACCTGGCGAGCCCGCCCTGATACATCATGGCGATCCAGAGATTGCCGGCCTTGTCGGTCTCCAGATCGAGCGTGCCGACCGGATAGCCGGGCTTGATCACCGGCAGCGGATACTCCGCGACCTTGCCGGTCTTCGGGTCGAGCTTGCCCAGGAACTGCTCGCCGAAATGGGTGAACCAGACCATGCCGTCGCCATCGACGATGGCGTCGTGCGGCTGGATCTGCTTGCGCGGCAGGTCGTACTCGGTGACGACCACGCGCGTCGCGCGCCCGCGCGGCCGCGGCAGCGTCTTGAGCTGATAGTCCCAGGTCTCGTCCTTGCTGAGATTGACTGAGGCGAGATAGTCGGCCATCGCCTTGATGCCCGCGGCCTGGCCGAGGTTGCGGCGCGCCTCGCCGACGAGCCGTTGCGGATGCTGCGGGGTGCTGCCGGGGTAATAGCCAGTCATGCGGTCGAACACCTGCATGAATTCGTCGGCGTCGTGGGTCGAGCTCACGATGCGGTCGAGATCGTGACAGCCGATGCAATTGAGCAGCGATTTCTTCTGGCCGTCGGTTCCCGGAAAGCTCGCGAGCCATTCCGCGTTGGTGAGCTGCTTGGCCAGATTTTTGGTCGGCCGCAGCTTGATATCGGCGGTGGTGGCGGTGCCGGCGGCAACCTCGGTGGTCTTCGGACCGTCGAGCTCGTAGCCGACGGCGCGGATGGCGAGCGAATAGCGGCCGGGCTCGAGCTTCGATGCCGGGAAGATGAAGCGGCCGGTCTGATCGCTCACCACCGAGATGGTGACGCTCGCGCCCTCCCGCCTGGCGCTCACCACCACGCCTTCCATCGCGCTTTCGGCGGCCGAGCTGACCTGCCCAGTGAGCGCCGCCGGCGCCTGCGCGTTTGCGGGCAGAGCCGCAAGGATGGCTGCTGTCGTACCTGCAACGATGGTGAGCAAAATGTTGCGCGATGGCATCGGCGCCTCCTCGATCTCGGTCGCCCATTGGCGACGCACCGCTTCACGCGAGCTTCGTTTGGCACGAGCCTAAACCTGCGGAGAAAGCGCTTCAAGCAGGGTCAAGAGGGAGTGGGCCAAAACATCGGCTAGATGCGCACACCGAGCCGGAGCGCCAGCGCGAGGCCGACGGCAACGAGAGCGACGTTCACGAGCGACAGCGCCGCGACCAATTCGAGCGAGCCGCCGCCGAACAGCGATACGATTAACGGTCCCAGCACCTCGGTTCCTGGTCCCTGCAGATACACACCGGTCGAATACTCGCGCACGAAGATCATGAAGCAGAGCAGCCACGAGCTCACCAGCCCGAAGCGGATGAGCGGCAGCGTCACGTCGCGCAGCGCCCGCGCCGGCCCGGCCCCGGTGATACGCGCGGCCTCTTCGAGCTCGGGCGCAATCTGCGCCAGCGCGGCCGAGATCAGCCGCAGCCCGAACGCGAGCCACACGACGCTGTAAGCGAGCCATATCCCGACCAGCGAGCTGCGCAAGACCCCAAGATAGGGCACGAACAGGAACACCCAGAGAAAGGCGAGACCGGCCACGAGCCCGGGCAACGACCGCGGCAGCAGCACGAGATAGTCGACCATCGCGACGAAGCGGCTGCGCCAGCGATGGGTCGCAAGCGCGACGAGGGCGTAAACCGCAACCGAGGCGGCGGCGCCCACGGTCGCCAGCAGGAAGGTGTTGACGATTCCGCCGACGAGATTCGGATGCTCGGCGAGATCGCGAAAATTCTGCAAGGTGAGGGTCGCGAACGGATTGATGCCTTCGCCCCAGCGGCTGACGAACGCGCGCAGCAATACGCCGGCGAGCGGCAGCCCGATTGCGATGAGAAACCAAAGCGCGATGGCGGCGAGCGCGAGCCAGCGCCAGCGCCCGAGCCGCAGCGGTCGCGACTGGCTGCCCCTTCCGCCCACCGTGACGTAGCGCTCCGCCTTGCGCAGCAGATGGCGCTGCAGATAGACGAGCGGCAGCGTCACGCAGGCGATGGCGACCACCACCACCGCCATGAGCTGGTAGGAGGGTGTGCCCAGGATGTTCGTGAGCTTGAACAAATAGGTGGTCAGCACCAGCACGTTGGCGGGATCGCCGATGACGAGCGGCAGGCCGAACAGCTCGAAGCCGAGAAAGAAGATCAGCACGCCGCTGTAGACGAGCGCCGGGGCGATCAGCGGCAGGCTCACCGTCAGCGCCACCCGCCACGGCCGGGCGCCCATGATGCGCGCCTGGTCCTCGAGCTCCGAGTTCAACCTGCGCAAGGACGCCGACGAGAACAGGTACACGTGCGGCACGTGCGTGAGGCCCGCGATGACGATCAAGCTGGTCATGGAATAGAGATTCCACGGCACGAAGCCGATCAGGTCCTTGAGCGCCAGCGACGCGAACCCGACCGGGCCCACCGCGACGACGTAGCCGAAGGCGATGACGATGGGCGAGAGTACGATCGGCACCAGCAGCGCCGGCTCGATCAGGCCTTTGCCCGGCAGGTCGGTGCGCACCACGAGAAAGGCAAGCACGCCCCCGAGCGGCACCGCGATCGCCGTCATGCCGGCGGCAAGCACGAACGAGGACAGAAAGGCGCGCGCGAAATCGGGCTCGCTGAGAATGAAAGCGTAGGATTCGAGACTCAACCGCGCCGATGGAACGAAGAAAGGCTCGTCCAGAATACTTTGATAGACCACCACGGCGACCGGCAGCAGCACCAGCACCGCCAGGATGGCGAGCGTCGGCAGCCGCAGCCAGGTCATGGCGATGCGATGCTACTGCGCGCGGGCGGTCTCCTGCCATTTGCGGAGCATGGCCAGACGCTTCGTCGGCGCCAGTGCCGCCAGCAGGCCCATGTCGGCCGGGATCGGCTTGAGCCGGCTGCCCAGCTCTTTCGAGAGCGCGCCTGCCGAGTGTGGCCCCTCGACGTCATCGCGCAAGGAGAACAGCGTCGCCTGGTTGGCCATGATCGTCTGCGCGCGCACCGAGATCAGATAGTCCATGAACAGCTTGGCGGCATTTGGCCGCCTGGCGTTCTTGGTGATGAACGCCACCCGCGACATCACCAGCACGTAGTCGCTGGGATAGACGAGGCCGAGGTCGGGATCCTTTTTCTGCCGCAGCACCACGTAGGAGCCGATGACGTTGAAGCCAAGGAGGTGCTCGCCCGACGTGATGCGCTCGATCATGGTGCCGCTCGAGGGGTAGAAGCGGCCGGTGCCGCGGCCGAACGCGGCGGCGAGGTCCCAGAACTGCGGGAAGTATTTTTCGTCCTGGGTCATGAGCAGGAAGCCGAAGCCGCTCTTCTCGGGATCGTAGGACGTGAGCTTCCCCCCGGCGAAAAGCTGCGGGCGTTCCTTGAGCAGCCGCAGCAGGTCGCCGTGCGAGGCCGGCACGGCGTCGGCCGGCAGCAGGCGCTTGTTGTAGGCGATCACCAGCGGCTCAAATGTCGTTCCCCAGGCGCGATCCTCGTACACCGCCCACGTCGGCATCTTTGCCGCTTCGGGCGAGCGATAGGTCAAGGCGTGGCCGTCGGCGACGAGCTTGAGCTGCAGATCCATCGACCCGCTCCACAGGATGTCGGCGGTCTCTGCGTTGGCCGCGGTCTCGCTGAGATAGCGGTTGTAGACCTCGGTCGAGTTGAGATCGTGGTGGCGGACCTGGACCTTGGGATAGAGCGTGCGAAAATCCTTGAGCAGGGCGTCGGCGCTGGCGGAATCGGTAGTGGAATAGACGACGACGCTGCCCTCCTGCTCCGCGGCGGAGATGATGCCTTGGTAGTCCGCCGGGTAACCGGGCGGCACCGCCTGTGCGCCGGCCCATGCGATGGTACCGAGCAGGAGCGCCGACGCGAGCGCGAAGCGTGTCACGGACGTTTCTCCTTGGGTCGGAAACGGCTCTGGTGTTATTGGCTTGGCCCGCACGACGCTTGCGCAATGGTCACGCGAGCGCACTCATCCTAGCTTGGACGGTCACACCGATCCACTGCTCCGGCCCTAGTGCTCCGAACCCGAAGTTCGCATGCTTGTGCCGCAAGAGCGGTTGCGAACTTCGGGTTCAAAGAGGGGCACTAGAATCATAGAGTTGCTAGCGTCCCTTTGATTCCGAAGTTCGCATCAGAGGGCACCGCAAAGGTTTGCGAACTTCGGAATCGGGACACTAGAAGGTTCGCGCATGGCCAAGGAAACCGCGCAGGTGGCGGAATACGCGGCCTCCTGCCGCTACGATGACATCCCGGGCGACGTCGTGGAACGCGCCAAGCAATGCATCGCCGACACCATCGCGACCGTCATCTTCGGCTACGACTTGCCCTGGAGCCGGATCGTGGTCGCCTATGCGGAACGCAACGGCGCCGGCGGCAAGAGCCGCATTCTCGGCCGCGGCGGCGCACGCGTACACGCTCCCGCGGCCGCCCTCGCCAACGGCGCGCTCGCGCATGCATTCGAGATGGACAATCTCACCTGGCCGAGCACCGGCGTGCATCCGGGCGCAACCCTGCTCGCGTCCGCGCTCGCGGTCGCACAGGAACGCGGCATTGGCGGGCGCGAGCTGATAGCCGCCTTCGTCGCCGGCGCGGAAGTCATGATCCGCATCGGCCGCGCCACCAAGCACAGCAACGAGGGCCGCGGCTTCCACGCGCCGGGCACCACCGGCCCGTTCGGCGCCGCGATCGCCTGCGGCAAGCTGATGGGCTTCGATGCCGAGCGCATGCGCAATGCGCTCGGCATCGCCGGCTCGCTCGCCTGCGGCATCATGGAATTCGCCCGCTCCGGCACCGGCGCCATGGTCAAGCGGCTCCACCTCGGACGGGCGGCCGAGAGCGGCGTGCTGGCGGCGAGCCTCGCAGCCGAAGGCTTTACCGGTCCGGCGAGCGTGCTCGAAGGCGGGTTCGGTTTTCTACGGGTGTTCTGCGGCGGCGACTTCGATGCGAGCGAGCTCACGCGTGATCTCGGCGCGAGCTATGCGACGCGTTCGATCATGCTCAAGCGCTTCCCCTGCCACATCACCGCCCATACCTCGGTGCAGGCGATCCTCGAGCTGCGCGCCGAGCACGGCTACGCCGCCGCTGACGTCGAAGCGATCCATATCGCCGGCAACGACAAGATGGCAGGGGTCAACAATATCCGCGCTCCCGCCGACATCATGATGGCGCAATATTCGATCCCGTTCTGCGTGGCTCTGGCGCACCTGCGCGATCCGCACGACCCACGCTCCTTCGATCAAACCGCGCCGGCGGATCCGCAGATCCGATCGCTATGCGAGCGGGTGACGATCACGATCGGGAAAGATCGCCCCACCCCGCTGGCGGCGGACATCACCGTCACCTTGCGCGACGGCCGCGTATTCACGTGCCGCGTCGCTGACTTCAAAGGCACGCCGACACAGCCGCTTGACGGCGCCGAGCTGCGCGACAAGTTCCTGATGCTGACCCGTCATTGTCCCGCCGACGAAATGGGCGAAATGTTCGATCGCCTGCAGAACCTGGAGCACGAGCCCGACCTCGACTGGATCGGTGTCGGCTAGCACTCGCGAAGCCCGTCGGGACCGGGCGCCGATCGAAACCTCAATCGCCCATCACTTGCGGCTCGCGAGCACCCGCCGCATGGTGGCCAGCAGGCGGTCGAACTCGACCGGCTTGGTGTCGAACTCGTCGCAGCCGGCGGCGAGCGCTTTCTCGCGCGAGCCGGCAAGCGCGTGCGCGGAGAGCGCGATCACCGGGATGTCGCGCGTTTGCGGGTTGCTCTTGAGCCTGCGCGTCGCTTCCCAGCCATCGATGCCGGGCATTTCGAGGTCCATCAGCACGAGATCCGGACGCTCGGCGGCGGCCATGTCGCAGCCTTTCTCGCCGTCCTCCGCAGTGAGCACCTCGAACTCGTCGAGCAGCTCGAGCCGCATCTTGAGCATGTAGACGTTGTCGTCGTTGTCTTCGATGTAGAGGACCCTGGTCATTGTGCTGCTTCCATTTCGCTGATGACCGACGACTGGGTGCTTACGAGCCGGCGAATGCGCTCGACCAGATCGGCCGGCCGGAACGTTTCCTTGACCAGAACCGATTGAACCCCGGAATTCAGACGCTCGCGGTCCTTGGCGTCGAGGTCGCGCGAGGTGATGACGACGACGGGAATATCCCGCCACCCCGCTTCTTTCTGCAAGGCGGCGACGACCGCGAAGCCATCCATCTCGGGCATCATCAGGTCGAGCAGAATCACGTCCGGCTTATCCGCTTGCAAGCGCGCCAGCGCCTCCCGACCGTTGGCCGCCTCCTGCACGCTCCATTGCTGACCCTCGAGCCAGCCGCGTACCCGCTCGCGCTGGAGCTCATCGTCCTCGACCAGCAGGACTTTAGTCGCCCGCGCGGGCGCCTTGAATCGTCCGACCAGCCGATGCAGGCGATCGCGATCGATCGGCTTGGTGAGATAGCCGGCCGCGCCGAGGGCGACGGCGCGGCGGTGCTCATCAAGGATCGTCGTCATGATCACGGGGATCTCGGCAAGCTCGCCATCCTGCCGCAGCGCCGCCAGCACCGACCAGCCGTCGAGATCCGGCATGACCACGTCGAGGGTAATTGCGATCGGGTGCAGCTCCTTGGCGAGCTTGAGCCCCTCCAGTCCGCCCGCCGCGGTCACGACCGAAAGTCCCTCCGCCTTGAGCTGATCGGCAATCAGCTCGCGGGCGGTGGCATCATCGTCGATGACCAGAATGCAATCGCTGCGTGGCGGACGA
This sequence comes from Pseudomonadota bacterium, assembly GCA_046735815.1. Classification (GTDB taxonomy): domain Bacteria; phylum Pseudomonadota; class Alphaproteobacteria; order Rhizobiales; family Xanthobacteraceae; genus VAZQ01. The sequence goes on along the minus strand of JBKPUA010000089.1, from coordinate 537 downwards.
TCGCCGTTGGTCGCGCCCCTCCCCGCTGCATCGGCGCTGCCCGGCAGGCGTACAGTGAAGACCGAGCCCTTGCCCGGCTCGCTTGTCACCGTCACATCCCCGCCCATCATGCGCGCGAGCTTGCGGGTGATGGCGAGGCCGAGCCCGGTCCCGCCGTAGCGCCGGGCGGTCGACGAATCGGCCTGGCTGAACTCCTCGAACAATTTTGCCTGCTGCTCGGGCGTCATACCGATGCCGGTATCGGCCACCGCGAACTCGACCCAATTGCGTCCGTCGACCACCTTGTGGACGCGTAGCTTCACCTCGCCCTGCTTGGTGAACTTGCAGGCATTACTCAGGAGGTTGAGCAGGATCTGCCGCAGCCGCATGGGATCGACGGTCAACGGCCCGAGCTTATCCTGAACTTCGACCACGAGGCGGTTCTTGTTCTGCTCCGCGAGCTGCCGCGCGGTGCCGACGACCTCGTCGACCAACGGCGCCAGACTGACTTGCTCCGGGCTGAGCTCGAGCTTGCCGGCTTCGATCTTGGAGAGGTCG
>JBKPUA010000088.1:0-3168 GCA_046735815.1 Pseudomonadota bacterium | reverse complement strand
TCAGCACCGCGACCGCGGCCGCCAGCACCGTGATGCAGGTTGCAAGCCTGGTCAAAAGCCAATCGCGGCGAGCGCGGTAGGCTCCTCGCCGCACCGGCAGCGCCGGTATTGCCGGTCGTCCATTGACTGACATCGGATGGCTCTCCTCGACGTAACGCCCAGGAACGCCCCCCTACAGCACGGCTCCCCTGAGAGCCGCCGCCAACTTACTCTGCAGCGCTCGCCAGGAACGCGGCCATGAGCATGATGAACGCGGCCGACAGCCAGACAACTTCAGTGGGGATCATCGAGATCATGGTGACGCACGCCCTGGTTCACGGAATTGAACACCCTGCATGCGTTAGTGTGGCGAGGGTCCGTTATGGTTCATGCCCGGAGCCAATATCGGGAACAAAAATTCGTTATCCGCCGTTGCTAATATTCGGCCAGCGCCCCGCGCGGGCAGCACGTCAATCCATGTGGCCTGAAAAGACGCGAATGGCCGGCATGAAGCCGGCCATGGCGTTTTTGGGTTTCATACGCACCGTCAGATACTTAGGCTGATGCGCTCAACTATTATCGGAATAGCCGGCCGGCGACCACAAACGCTGAAAGCTGCGAGCTCACGGTCCGCCTCTCGACTGCTGCCGCGTCCCGCCTTCGGGAGCACCCAAAATGTCGGGTAAGCGTGCGGCGGTCCGCCGTAACGCGCAGGGCGGGCCGGCGGCACACTCGCGAACGCGCGGGCGAGCGAAGCGGCGGCGATCGAGCGCTTGCCAGCTAGGCTGCCCTCCGTGCAGCGCGGTCACTGACCGAACAGCTTGTCGGTGGCGGTGACGAGACCGATGTCTGGGTTCTTCGAGCAGAATTCGCCGAGCTTCTTGGCGTTGGCGACGAACTTGTCGGTGTCGATGATGGGCGGATCCTTCTCGTCCTTATAGTAGCCGTCGAGCCAGGCGAGAATGATCTTGATCTCATCGTCGCCGCTCTGCTGGAACTGCTTGCACGTCCGGGTGGACAGATCGATGACACCCGCGGCGGCGGCAGAGGAAAATCCAGCAATCAACGCGGCGGCGAGAATGGTCTTCATGAGGACGTCCTTTCGACATCGGGAAGCGCGCGCTGTGGCCTATCACGATCCAGCACGGCTTGACCATGGCCACAGCTCGACGTTCGCGCCAAGCCCGCCACCTCTGCCGGTGGCGGGCTTTGGGAGCGAGCAATATCGCCATCGCCGGGCTTGCGAATGGGTCCGGGACTATTGGCCTTAGGCGATTGCCGCGTGCAGGCGGGGTTCGTGCGCCGTTTGCCGCTTTCGTGACTTGATCAACAGCCCCTTGGGTTTGCGGTGCTCGCTGCGATGGCCGCGCCGATCTTCGTGCGCAAAGCGCTTTTCCTTCGCCTTGGAGGCGAACACTTCATTGACCTTGCCCTTCTTCTTGACGATGACGTAGCCGCCTTTGGTCATGCTGAAGGGTTTCTTGAGCAACCCGAGATGGTCGAATTTCGTGCCGGGCGGATGCTTGAACGGTTCGAACCATGAGGGGTGCACGAAATTCGACATTTCGATCCCATCGACCAGGAAGGTGTCCTCTTCGACCGGATCGCACATTTCGTAGGCGTACTCGGTACCGTCTTTCGCCTCGGCCCACAGATTTGCGATCGGGTCGATGACCATCTCGAACAGCTCGTGGCACGCGGTGACGCTCACGAGTTGATGGTCATCGAGTGTGGTCTTGACGAAGATTTTTGAGACCGGCTGGCCGTCCTTGGTCAGATCGTGATAGCCCAGTGCGCCGGCCTCATCGGCGTCATCGAAGTAGATGAACTGCCAATCCGAGGGCTTTGCGGCCTTGGTGTTGTAGAGCTTGACCGGGTAGCCCCAGATCGGAAGGAAGTGCTGGTCGTAGCATTTCTGCAGAGCGGCGGTGAGCCGGTCGAAAGGCACGCCGAGATTGACCGTGGCCTTGTTGATGCAAGCGATTGTCACCGGGCCGCCTTGCCCGGCTTGGGCTGCGTGAATGACGTTCATGAGGAACCTCCGGTTGGCTTGAGTGACATCCTGCTGTGTTCGGGCCGAGCTACTCGGCCGCGATGCTTGCCCAGCACGTGATCGCGCTGCAGACAGAGCTCCACCGGCCGAAGCCCTTGTAGATCTGCGCCGCCACCATCGCCTGTTGCCTGAGCGTGAGGCCGTCGGCCTTGATCTGCGGGTCGGAGACGTTGCGGATCGCGAGCCAGCGCGGCGCGCGCTCCTCCATCTCTGATGCAACCAATCCGAGGACCGCGTCTCCCATCTCACAGACGTCGCCCAATCCTTGCAGCTTGTAGTGGTCGTTCGACGTGTCGAATCCGAAGAAGTCGGTGGTGACGACGGAAGAGCCCAGTCCGTTCACCGGCACGCGGATGATCTTAGGGAGGCGCTGGTTGTCCTTCGGGAGCTGCGCCGCGTTCACCTTGAACAGCGATCGCGCGGCGGCGAAATGCGAGGTCTTCGCCGCCGTGCTGGTGAAGTGCTCCTGCGCGAATGGCTTCTTCTTGAACTTCGCGGTGCAATCGAAGCGTACGATCGGGCTCACGATCACGTCGCCCACTTCGAATTGCTTGCCGATGCCACCCGCGGTCCCGGTGGTGATGACCAGCTTCGGCTGCACCTCGCGAACGATCTGACGCCACACGTCGATGTTCGGCAGCTGCGGACCGTCCTGCGACATGTGCGAGTCCGACTTGAAGATCACTACCGATTTGTCGCCGACGGTCGTGGTCCAGTATGCGCCCAGACGCTTTGCCTGCAGCGCCGGGCAGCCCTTGCGCATCTTCTTGGAGATGGTCGCGAAGTTGTGCGTGTAGGAGAGATAGTCGTTGCGCGAATCCTTGCCGGGCGTGAGCACGCGGCTCAACGCGTGTCCTTCGTCGACGGTCCACGTCACCACCAGCACGTCCGCGCGCGGCAGTGGGCTGTCGCTGCTGCGGCCGGGCGCGCGCCCGGTCTTCGGCGCCAGTCCTCTGGGCCATTTGACGTCGACGTATCGCGACAGGCCGGTTGCAGTGCTGAAGGCCATGAACTGCAGGCCGGCCGGCGACTCGGAATCGAAGTCGATGATCTCGCGCTCGAGGTCCTCGGGCGTCGCCGCCTTGGCGGCGCGGGCAGAGGCGAAGGTGGCGTCGGGCGGCGGCGTCGCAATCGGA
>JBKPUA010000087.1:0-4773 GCA_046735815.1 Pseudomonadota bacterium | reverse complement strand
GCGAATCCGATCGCCTCCAATTCGGCTGCCGCCAACGGCGGGGTCTTGCCGCCCTCGACCATGTTCGCCATCAGCGGCACGTTCGTGCCCAGCATTGCGACAATACGCGCGAGATCGTCGCGCGCCTTGGGCGCCTCAACGAACAGCACGTCGGCGCCGGCCTCGCGGTAGCGCCCCGCGCGCTCGACCGCGCGCTCGAAACCTTCAACCGCCACCGCGTCGGTGCGCGCGATGATCAGCGTCTCGCGCGAATCCCGCGCGTCGACCGCGGCGCGGATCTTGCCGCACATCTCATCCGCGGAAATCAGAACCTTGCCGTCGAGATGCCCGCAACGCTTGGGGAAGTCCTGATCCTCGAGCTGGATGGCGTTGGCGCCGGCGCGCTCGAACCGCTGGACCGCGCGGGTAACATTGAGGGCATTGCCGTAGCCGGTGTCGGCATCCGCGATCAGGTGGGCATCCACGCGGTCGCGGATCAAAGCGAGGGTATCGGCGACCTCGCTCATGCTGACGAGGCCGATGTCCGGCCGGCCGAGCCGGGTATAGGCAATGGCGGCACCGGAGAGATAAAGCGTGGTGAAACCGGCCTGCGCGCCGAGCAGTGCGGTGAATGCGTCGTAGACGCCCGGCGCCACCACAATGGGTTTGCGGGCCAGGCGGGAGCGCAGGGTTTCGGCCATGGTCACATTCCAAGATACGCGCGCTTGAGATCGGGATCGTTGCGGATATCCGCGGAGCGTCCCTCTAGCACGAACACGCCATTGTCGAGGATATAGGCGCGTTCCGCCACCTCGAGGCTTTGCACCACGTTCTGCTCGACCAGGAGCAGCGCCGTTCCCTCCGCGTTGATCCGCTTGATCAACGCGAACAACTCCTCGACCAGCAGCGGCGAAAGGCCGAGCGAGGGCTCGTCGAGGATCAAGAGTTTCGGCTCGGCCATCAATCCGCGGCCGATGGCCAGCATCTGTTGCTCGCCGCCGGACAGCGTGCCGGCGCGCTGCCCCTCCCGCTCGGCGAGGCGGGGGAAGATTGCGAATACCCGGCTGCGGTTGGCGGCGCGCCGGGCGCGGCCGCGCCGATAGGCACCGAGGTCGAGATTTTCGCGCACCGTCATGTTCGGGAAGATGCGCCGGCCCTCCGGCACGTGGATGAGGCCGCGGGCGACGATCGCCGCCGGACGCTTGCGCTCGATCGCCACATCCTCGAAACGGATGGCGCCACGCCAGGCTCGCGTCACCCCGGAGATGGTGCGGTTAAGCGTCGATTTTCCGGCGCCGTTCGAGCCCAGCACCGCGACGATCTCACCATGCCCGACGGTGAGATCGACTCCGCGCAGGATTTCCGTCGTGCCGTAGCCGGCGTGCACGCCGCTCACCGCCAGGACGGGTTCAGCCACGGGCGGTCCCCCCTGCCGTCATCCGCCGCGCGGCGCCATGGCCGAGATAGGCCTCCACCACGCGTGGATCGCTCGCGACCGCGTGCGGCGTGCCCTCCACGATAATACGGCCTTCGGAAAGCACGAACACGTGCTCGGCGAGGCTCATGACAGCCTGCATCACGTGCTCGATCATGACGATGGTGACGCCGCGGTCGCGAATGGTCCGGATCACCGGCACCATGTCACGGATCTCGGATGGATTGAGCCCCGCCAGCACCTCGTCGAGCAGCAGGAGCCGCGGCTCGATCGCGAGCGCGCGCGCGAGCTCGAGGCGCTTGCGGCCGGCAACGGTGAGACTCGCGGCCTCCCGGTCGAGCAGACCGCCGAGCCCCACCGCACGCGCCACCTCATCGGCCGCGGCCAGCGCATCCGCCCTCGCGGGGTGCGCAAGATACGCGCCGACCGCGATGTTCTCCCGCACGCTGAGGCCCGCGAACGGCTGCACGACCTGGAAGGTGCGGGCAATGCCGCGACGGGCGAGCCGGTGGGGCGGTTCGCCGACGATATCGGCGCCGTCATAGATCACGCGGCCTTCGCTCGGCGCCAGAAAGCCGGTGATGATCGCGAACAGCGTTGTCTTGCCGGCGCCGTTTGGTCCGATCAGGGCGGTGATGCACCCGGGCGCAGCGGTCAACGAGGCCTGATCGACTGCGAGCAAACCGCCGAAGCGCTTCGACACTTGCTCGACCCGGAGCAGCGGCTCGGTCACGGTTGCGCTCCCACGCTGCCGGCCGCGCGCCCGCTCAAGGCGCGCAGGCGATGATGCAGGTCGGCAATGATGCCGGTGATGCCGCGCGGCGCGAACGCGATCACCAGGATCAGCACGCTTCCATAGATGACGAGATCGAGGCCGGGCGCATCGCCGGTCGCAAGCTTGGTGATCTCGCCGAGGATCTTGACGACGAGCGCGCCGAGCAGCGGACCGAAGACCGTGCCCACGCCGCCAATCAGCGGCGCAAGCAGCGCCTCGATCGAGATCCACGGCCCATAGGCGATGCCGGCATCCACGAAAAGAAAGTACTGCGCGTAGAAACATCCGGCCGCCGCGGTGATGGCGGCAGAGAGCATCATGGCGCGGAGCTTGGTCATCATCGTATCGACGCCAAGGGCCGCGGCTGCGTCCTCGTTCTCGCGCACCGCGACGAGATAGGCGCCGAAGCGGCTGCGCTCGATGCTCCGAACCAGGAGCAATGACGCGCCCACGAGTGCGAGCAGGATCCAGTAGAACGGCGCGCGGCTCTGGAACTGGAACGCCGCCGGACGCAAGTCGAGCGTGATGAGAATGCCGACCCCACCGCCGGTGATGGGCGCGACGCTCGCGATGATCCGCAGCACCTCGGCGAAGGCGAGCGTGACAAGCGCAAAGTAGGAGCCCTTCAATCCGGAGCGGAAGCTCAACCAGCCGATGACGGCGCCGACCAGCGCGCCGGCGACAATGCCGATGCCGAAGCCGAGCCACGCATTGACGCCGTAGCGCATCTGCAGAATCGCGGTGACGTAGGCGCCGGTGCCGAAGAATGCGGCGTGACCGAACGAATACTGACCGCCATACCCGCCGAGCAGGTTCCAGCCCTGCCCGGCGAGCGCGATGAGCAACGCCACCACCAGGAAATTGAGCACCACGTTCGACGCGGTGATCAGCGGCACGGCGGCCAGCAGCGCCACGACGACAAAGATCGGCGCCAGGCCCCTCATGTCCGTTCTCCGAACAAGCCGTTCGGCCGCAATAGCAAGACCAGGATGAACATCACGAAAATGCCGATCTGGCCAAGCGACTCGCCGAGGTAGAGGCCCGACAGGCTCTCCACCACGCCGACGAACAGCCCGCCGATCAATGCACCCGCGACCGAGCCCATGCCGCCGAGCACGACGATGGTGAAGGCAACGAGCACGAACGCATTTCCGGCGCTCGGATTGACGTAGTAGGTCGGAATCAGAAGGCAGGCGGCGATGGCGAGGCAAGCGGTGCCCAGCCCGAAGGTAACGGCATAGATGTGGGCGACATCGATGCCGGATAGCTCGGCGCCGAGCTTTTCCTTGGCAACCGCGCGGATCGCCTTGCCGGTGTCCGTCCATCGCACGATGAGCCACAGGAGAAGCGCCACCAGCATTACGGCGCCGAAGGCGATCACGCGCGGGACCGCCAGGAACGCGGTGCCGATTTCCACGACATCGAAGGCGTAGGACAGATCGACGGTGCGGGTGTCGGCCCGAAAGGCGTAGAGCAGCGCGTTCTCGATCACGACGGCGAGCCCGAGCGTCACCAGCAGGATGTTGCGATCCTCGCCGTGGGCCGCCGGACCGATGACAAAACGCTGCAGCGCATATCCCAGCAGGAAGAACAGCGGTGTCAGGATCAATGCGGCGACGTAGGGATCGAGCCCGAACGTCTTATGGGCGAAGAACGCGGCGAACATGGCGGCGGTCAGCAGCGCGCCGTGCGCGAAGTTGATGATGTGCAGGACGCCGTAGATCAGCGTGAGGCCGAGCGCGACCAGCGCGTAGACCGCGCCGGTGAGCAAGCCGTTGATCACCGCCGGAAAGAGGATCACTGCCATGGCAGCGCTATTGAGTCCGAACGGCGCCGCGCCGATTGTCTGCCGGCGACGTCATGCCGGCATGGGGAACACCGGCTTGGCCGACGCGAACGCCGCCGGGAAGATGACCTGGATGTCGTTGCCAAGCACCTGGGTGTTGACCGGCGCGGCGCCCTGGTTCTGCCCGTTGACGAACTTGGTCGGGCCATAGGGCATCACATGGCCGCTGAAAGTCGAGCTCTCGAGTGCGGCAATGATCTTGGCGCGGTCGGCGCTGGCGGCGCGCTCGAGCGCGTCGGCCAGGAGCAGCACGCACGAGTAATTCATGAACACCTCGTAGGTGTAGAACTGGTTCTGGTCTTCGACCTTCTTCTTGAGTGCCAACGCCTTTGGATTCTTCGGGTCGAACCAGTGATTGCAGTCCATGATGTATTGCGCCGCGTCGGGAAATTCCTTGACGAACTTGTAGGACGAGGCGGCGCCGCCGAGCACCGAATAGATGCCCCTCGGCCGCACGCGCTGCTGCTGCATGGTGCGCGCGAGCAGGACGTATTCGTTGTAGTAGTTGGCGGGTATGACGAGGTCGGGGTTTTGCGCCCTGATCTTGAGCACGACGTTGTTGAAGTCGCGCGTCGGCGTCGGATGCGGGATGGTCTCGAGGATCTGGAACCCGCGCTCGGGGAGTTGCGCGTTCAACAGCTTCGCCAATCCCGAACCGAACGCGGAGTCTTCGTGGACGATCATCGCCGTTTTCGCGGGCTTGCCGGCTTGGTCGTTGATGGTGACGAGATTGTCGAG
>JBKPUA010000086.1:0-8989 GCA_046735815.1 Pseudomonadota bacterium | reverse complement strand
GGCGTGATCGACGCCGACGATGCTCGCTTCGTGAGCACAGTGAAGGCGATGGAGCGCGAACTTTTACGCGAGAAGCACGTTATGCGCTATGCGGCGGCGGACGACTTCGGCCTGCCGGCAACCGCATTCCTGATCTGCCGGTTCTGGCTGGTCGACGCCTGGTGGTCGCTCGGTCGCCGCGAGGAGGCACGTGAACTGTTCGTCGACGCGTTGGCATATCGCAATCGTTATGGCCTGCTATCAGAGGACATCGATCCACAAACCGGGACTTTGTGGGGGAATTTTCCGCAGACCTATTCGATGGCTGGCCTGATCTTGACGGCGATGCGCCTCTCGCGCAGCTGGGAGGATCGCTATTGGCGCGGCTAGTGGTGGTATCGAACCGCGTGGCCGTCCCGAGCCGCGATAATCAAGCCGGCGGACTGGCGGTTGCCGTACGCTCACTGCTCAAGCGGCACGGCGGTCTCTGGTTCGGCTGGAGCGGTACCGTTTCCGCCGACGGCGACGTCGCCACCAGAACCATCCCCTACCGCGACATGTCCTATGTCGTGACCGATCTGGTCGAGGCCGACTACCAGGAATATTACAACGGCTTCGCCAACCGGGTGCTGTGGCCGATCCTGCACTACCGCGTCGACCTGGCGGAGTTTTCTCGCCGCGATCTCAGCGGATACCGGCGCGTCAACGCGCATTTTGCCAACCAGCTCTCCGGCCTGCTGCAGCCCGACGACGTCGTCTGGGTGCACGACTATCACCTCATCCCGCTCGCCAAGATGTTGCGCGACCGCGGTCACGGTAACCGCATCGGCTATTTCCTGCACGTGCCCTTCCCGCCTCCGGAAATCCTCACCGCGCTGCCCAACCACGAATGGTTGATTCCACAGCTGGCGGCCTATGATCTGGTCGGCCTGCAGACCGACAACGATGCGACCAATCTCGCGCGCTACCTCGAAAACGAATGCCGTCTGCAGAAGCGGGGCGAATTCGTCTATCAGACCGGCGAGCGGACGGTGCGCCTCGGCGCCTTCCCGATCGGCATCGAGACCAGCGAGTTTAGCCGGCTTGCGCGACGCTCGGTGCGCTCACCGCTGGTGCGCAGCGTGTTGGACAGCCTCGCCGGACGCGCGCTCATGATCGGCGTCGATCGCCTGGACTACTCTAAGGGCCTGGCGCAGCGCATGGATGCGTTCGAGCGCTTCCTCGCGGTCTATCCCGACTGGCGCAGCCAGGTGACCTATCTGCAGATCACGCCCAAGAGCCGCTCGGAAATCGAGGAATATGCCGAGATGGAGCGGACGATCAGCGAAGCTGCCGGCCGCATCAACGGCGCCTATGGTGAAGTCGCCTGGACCCCCATCCGCTACGTCAATCGCGCCTACAGCCGCAGCGTGCTGGCCGGGCTCTACCGCTCGGCGCGGGTCGGGCTCGTCACGCCGCTGCGCGATGGCATGAATCTCGTGGCCAAGGAATATATCGCGGCCCAGGACCCCGCCGACCCCGGCATGCTGGTGCTGTCGCGTTTTGCCGGCGCGGCGGCGGAATGCACCGCCGCGCTCATCGTCAATCCCTATGATCCCGAGACGGTCGCGACCTCGATCGCGCACGCGCTTTCGATGCCGCTCGAAGAGCGGCGCGCGCGCCATGCCGCCCTGTTCCAGGTCATTTCCGAGAACGACATCCATTGGTGGGGCGAGCATTTCCTCAGCGCCTTGACCAAGGATGTCGGCCGGCCGCTCTGGCACGAGCAGCTCGGCGTTACCCAGCTCTATTCCGACATCGCCTGACTACTCTGCGACCGTCGCTTCCTCCGCGGCGGGCTGCGCCCGCTGCTTGGCAAGGGGCTCAAAGCGCGTGAGGTGGAAAGCGCTGTTGACCAGCGCGAGGTGGGTAAAGGCTTGCGGAAAGTTGCCGACCAGCCGCCCGGCGCGCGGATCGTATTCCTCGCTGAGCAGCCCGACGTCGTTGCGCAGGTCGAGCAGCCGATCGAACAGGCGGCGCGCGTCCTGCCAGCGATGCTGCAGGACATAAGCATCAACCAGCCAGAAGCTGCACGCCAGGAAAGCGCCCTCTCCCGGCGGCAAGCCGTCCTTGGACGCCGCGGTGTCATAGCGCATGACGAATCCGTCGGCCAAGAGCCGCCGCTCGACGGCCCGTACCGTGCCGCGCACGCGTGCATCGTCCGGAGGCAGAAAACCGACCTGCGGCAGCAACAACAGGCTGGCATCGAGCTGTTTGGCCCCGTAAGACTGCACGAAGCTCCCAAGCTCGGGGTCGAAACCGCGCCGGCAGACGTCGGCATGAATGGTGGCGGCGATCTCGCGCCAGCGATCGACCGGGCCTTCGAGACCGAACTGTTGCGCACTCTTGACGGCGCGATCGAAGGCTACCCAGGCCAACACCTTGGAATAGGTGAAGTGCCGGCGTCCGCTGCGCATTTCCCAGATTCCTTCGTCCGGCTCGGTCCAGATGCGCTCGAGGTACGCGAGAAACGCCTGTTGCAGCGCCCAACCGGATTCGCTCGCGGCGATGCCGTGGCAGCGCGCTTGGTGCAGCACGTCCATCACCTCGCCGAAGACGTCGAGCTGCAGCTGACCATGGGCGTTGTTGCCGATGCGCACCGGTGCCGAGCCGTCGTAGCCCGGCAGCCACGGCACCTCCCATTCGGTCAGGCGCCGCTCGCCGGCGATCCCATACATGATCTGGACTTGCTCCGGGCTGCCCGCCACCGCCCGCAACAGCCATTCGAGCCACGACTGCGCCTCTTCGTAGAAGCCGGCGTCCATCAGCTCGAGCAAGATCAAGGTGGCATCGCGCAGCCAGCAGAAGCGATAGTCCCAGTTGCGCATTCCGCCCAATTGCTCCGGCAGCGAAGTAGTCGGCGCGGCGACGAGGCCGCCGGTCGGCCAATAGGTGCAGGCTTTGAGCGTAATCAGTGAGCGCAGCACGGCATCGGAGCAGTGTCCCGACGGCCGACATTGCTTCGACCATTCGGTCCAGAAGCGTTCGGTCGCCTGGAGCGCGGCGCTGGGATGGATCGGCTCCGGCGGCTCCACATGCGAAGGACAATAGGTGAGAACGAACGGCACGGCCTCACCGGCAGCAACCTCGAACTCGCCTACCGTTCGCATGTTTTGTCCGCTCAGGCGCACAGGCGTGCGCAGCACGACCATGTCCGGCCCGGCGACCGCGCGCAGCGTGTCGTCGTCGAGCCGCGTGACCCATGGCACGATGGCGCCATAGCCGAAGCGGATCACCAGCTCGGTGTTCATGGTCATGCGGCCGCGCTCCCCGACCACGAGACGAATCAGGTGGGAGTGCACCCCGCGCACCGGCATGAAGTCGATGAGCGTGGCCACACCCTCGCTGCTTTCGAAGCGGGTCTCCAGGATCAGCGTATTAGGCCGATAGCGACGGGTGACGCGCGCGTTGGGATCGCGCGGGGCGATCTGCCAGTGCCCATGGTCAGTGGCGCCGAGCAGCGCGGCGAAGCAGGCATCGGAGTCGAAGCGCGGCCAGCACAGCCAGTCGACGGAGCCGTTGCGCCCGACCAGGGCAGCCGTCTCGCAATCGCCGACCAGGGCGTAATCCTCGATGCGAAGCGACATTGAAGCGACATTATAGCCTATGGCGCGAAATCGATGACGACCTTGATCTCCCCCTTGCGGTGCTCGAGCGCCTCGTTGCAGCGCTCGAGCGGCACCCGGCGCGTGATCAACCGCTCGAGCCAGCTCTTGTCCGCGCGCGCCAGCGCCTCCGCCGCCATTTCGTAGTGCAGGCGGTTGGCGTTGACGGTGCCGAAGATGGTGCTGTTGTCGAGCACCAGCACGCGGTTGAGGCCGCCGATATCGAGATCGACCTGCTTTCCAAGCTCGGTCACCCCGGTCAAGCAGACGATTCCCGCGGCTCCCGTGGCGCCGAGGCAATCGCGGATGACGGAGATGGCCCCGGTGCATTCCATCAGCACGTCGGGCGCAAGCCGGCGCAAGGAGCCCGAGTCGCTGTGATAGGTCGCGCCCAGATCGCGCACGATCGCCTCCTTCGGACCGCCTTTGTTGTGATCGAGCACGTGCACCTCGAGGCCGCGCTGGCGCCCCATCAAGGCGCCCAGGAGCCCGATCGGACCGGCGCCGGTCACCAGCAAGGTCCGTGGCTGCCACACGCGCGCGCGACGGCCGATGCCTTCGGTGTGATCCCACGCCTTGGCGAGGATGCTGGCGGGCTCGAGCAGCACCCCGAGGATGCCCAAGCTCGGATCGACCTTGACGGCGAATTCCGGCTCGACGCGAAAGCGCTCGGCGCCGTAGCCATGGCGATCCTTGATGCCGCGTTCGGTGTAGCGCCCGTTGCGGCACATGTCCCACTCGCCGGCGGCGCAGGCCATGCACGGCTCGGGATCGGGCCGGCGTACGATCCCGACCACGAGGTCGCCCGGCGCCAATCCGCACCCATCCGGAGCATCCATCACCGTCCCGAGCGACTCATGGCCGAGCACGAGGCGCTGCTCGCCGGGCGGAGCCGAGCCATAGACGCCTGATAGGATCTCGCGGTCGGTGGCGCAGACGCCGAGCGCCCGCGTGCGCACCAGCACGGCGCCGTCGGACAACGGCGGCTCCGGCACTTCATCGAGCCTGGCCGAATTGGCGATGCCCGGTGAGACAGTAATTGCGCGCATAGCTTCCCTTGAGCCGGATTGTGTTGCTGTCCCGCCCCCCGGAAGATGCCTCTGACGGCACTTTTACGCCGCAGGCGCAAAAAAGTTCCCCGCGCGTGTGCAACGAAAATCGCGGCTTCGGCGTTGGCACTTTTGTTGAAAACGGAGGCACGGCCATGGAAGCGATCGGACGCCGGCGCTGGTCGATTGCGGAGGGGTATATTCCTTCCGAGAGCTCGTTTTCGGACCGCGCCCTGATCTCACACGAGACCGCGTGCATCCTCAACGCCGGCGACCGCGACGCGCATGTTGAAATTACCATCTTCTTTGCCAACCGCGAGCCGGTCGGTCCTTACCGTGTGACAGTAAGCGCGCGTCGCACGCTGCACTTGCGTTTCAACGATTTGCGCGAGCCGCAAGAAATCCCACGCGATACCGACTATGCGTCGGTATTCGAGTCGGACGTGCCCATCGTGGTGCAACACACCCGTCTCGATTCCCGGCGCGCAGAAGTTTCGCTATTATCAACCATCGCCTACGCGGAAGGCTGACCGCTCATGAGGGTGCTTGGGGGCTATGCGGCGAGCAGCTGGAACTTTTCGCAATGCAATACGTTGCGGTCAAAGCCGGTCGTGCTGGAGAGGAAAATATGAAAATCGCGCAGATCGCGCCGCTCATGGAGAGCGTGCCGCCGCGGCTGTATGGCGGCAGCGAACGGATCGTTTCGTATGTCACCGACGAGTTGGTCCGCCTCGGTCACGAGGTGACCTTGTTCGCGAGCGGCGATTCGGTGTCCAGCGCCAACCTGGTGCGTTGCGTGCCCATGGCGTTGCGGCTCGATGACAATGTCCGCGATCCTATTCCCTATTACATGCTGATGCTTGACCGGGTGCGCGAGCTCGCGGACGAATTCGACATCTTGCACTTCCACATCGACCAGTTTCACTTTCCGTTGTTTCGGCCGATCGCCAACCGCACCGTGACCACGCTGCACGGCCGGCAGGACCTGCACGATCTCAAGCCGCTCTACGTCGGCTTTAGCGACATGCCGCTGGTGTCGATCTCCAACGCCCAGCGCAAGCCGATCGCGAACGCAAACTTTGCCGGGACCGTCTATCACGGCATTCCGGTTCACCTGCTCAAGCCGACATACAAGTCCAGCGGCAGCTATGTGGCATTCCTCGGACGCATTTCACCGGAGAAGCGGCCCGACCGCGCCATCCGCATCGCGCGCGCGCTCGGCATCCCTCTCAAGATCGCGGCCAAGGTCGACAAGGTCGATGAGGCCTACTTCCGCGAGACGATCGCGCCGCTGCTGAACCAACCGGGGGTGGAATTCATCGGGGAGATCGACGAACGCGCCAAGAGCGCCTTCCTGGGCGAGGCTGCCGCGCTCCTGTTCCCCATCGACTGGCCCGAGCCTTTCGGCTTGTCCATGATCGAAGCCATGGCTTGCGGCACGCCGGTGCTCGCCTTCCGCTGCGGCTCGGTGCCCGAGATCGTCGACCACGGCGTCACCGGCCTGATCGTCGATACCATGGACGAGGCGATCCGGACCCTGCCGCAGGTGTTCACCTTCGATCGCCGGCTGGTGCGGCAGCGGTTCGAGCAGCGCTTTTCCGCCACGCGCATGGCCAAGGATTACGTTCAGGTCTATCGTGCGTTGCTCAAGCGGCAGCCGTTGCCCGAAAGCGCGGCCGCCATCTCCAGGCTGGAGCCGGAGCTCGAAAAGGGCATGAACTGACAGCAGGGGTTCCATGGCGATTGAGGGCGCCGCGCTCCCGAAACTGCTGCACGACACGATCCCCGAGGCACCGTTCTACATTCCGGCAACGGGCCCGGCGACGCGGCCGCGCCGCTCGCTCAAGCACGACGACACCTTCTTGGTCGTCGATAGCCACGGCGATATCGGCGCCACCGCCGGGGGCTCCGACGGGCTGTTTCATTGCGACACGCGCTTTCTCTCGCATCTCGAGCTGTTGCTCAACGGCATGCAACCGCTGCTGCTCGGCTCGAGCTTGCGCGACGACAACACCTTGCTGACCGTCGATCTGACCAATCCAGACATGTATGTCGACGGTCATCTGGCGTTACCGAAGGACACATTGCACGTCGTGCGCATGATCTTTCTCTGGCGCGACACCGCCTACCAAAGATTGGCAATTCAGAACCACGGCGACCGTCCGGTCGATCTGCGCCTGACCATGCTATACGACAGCGATTTCGCCGATCTGTTCGAGGTCCGCGGCCTGCGGCGCGAGCGGCGCGGCAGCGCCAGCCGGCGTGCAATCCGCCCGGCGACCACCATTCTCGGCTATCGGGGCCTCGACGCCAGGACGCGCCAAACGACCTTGCATTTCGACCCGCCGCCGAGCGAGATCACTGCGACCACGGCGTCCTACCGTCTCAGTCTGGCCCCGAAGGAGGTCACGTCCCTCTCCTTCACCATCGGCTGCGGCACGCCACAGCCACCCGAGCCGACATCGTTCGTGCGCGGGCTGCGCGCGGTGCATCGCAATCGCCGCGCGGTGTCGCACAATGCCGCCACCGTCGAGAGCTCGAACGACCTCTTCAACGAGGTTCTGTGCCGCTCGATGGCCGATCTCTACATGCTGATGACCAGCACGCCGCAGGGACGCTATCCCTATGCCGGCATTCCCTGGTATTCGACCACGTTCGGCCGCGACGGCTTGATCACCGCGCTGCAGATGCTCTGGCTCGATCCCCGCATCGCGCAGGGCGTGCTGCGCCGGCTCGCCGCGTTCCAGGCTAAGACCGACGATCCTGCCTCCGACGCGCAGCCGGGCAAGATCCTGCACGAGATGCGCGAGGGCGAGATGGCAGCCCTGCGCGAGGTGCCGTTCGGTCTCTACTACGGCACGGTCGACGCCACGCCGCTGTTCGTCATGCTCGCGGGACTCTACGCCGAACGCACCGGCGACGACGCCACCGTCGCAGAGCTGTGGCCCACGATCGAAGCGGCGCTCGCTTGGATCGACGGGCCGGGCGACCGCGACGGCGACGGCTTCGTCGAGTACCACCGCGCCACCGAAGAGGGCCTCGCCAACCAGGGCTGGAAGGATTCGCAGGACTCGATCTTCCACGCCGACGGTCGCTTGGCGGAAGGGCCGATCGCGCTCGTCGAGGTGCAGGGCTACGTCTATTGCGCCAAGCTCTTGGCGGCCCGTTGCGCCGAACGTCTGGGGCGGGGCGACCAAGCGCGCCGCCTCACGGCCGAGGCCGAGGCGCTCAAGGAGAAGTTCGATGCGAGCTTCTGGTGCCCGGAGCTTGGCACCTATGCGCTGGCGCTCGACGGCAACAAGGAGCCGTGCCGTGTGCGTAGCTCCAATGCCGGTCAGGTGCTGTTCACCGGCATCGCCAAGCCCGAGCGGGCGATGGAGGTCGGCGAAGGCCTAATGCGGCAGCAATTCTTCTCAGGCTGGGGCATTCGCACCATTGCCAGCACCGAAGCGCGCTACAATCCGATGTCCTATCACAACGGCTCGATCTGGCCTCACGACAACGCGCTCATTGCGCTCGGGCTCGCCCGCTACGGCCTCAATCGCTCGGTCGAGCGCGTGTTCAAGGGCCTGTTCGACGCGGCGACCTATATGGAGATGCGACGGCTGCCCGAACTGTTCTGCGGCTTTCAGCGCAGCCGCGGGCGCGGACCCACCCACTATCCGGTCGCGTGCGCGCCGCAGGCGTGGGCGAGCGCGACACCCTTCACCTTGATCGAGGCGAGCCTCGGGCTGCAATTCGATCCCGCCGGCAACGAGATCGTGTTGCGCAACCCGCGCCTGCCGTCGTTCCTCGACGAGGTGGTGCTGCGCAATCTGCAGCTCAAGCAATCGAGCGTCGACCTCAAGGTGCGTCGCCACGCCAACGAGGTGTCGGTCGAAATCCTCGAGCGCCGCGGCCACGTTCAGGTCTCGATCGTCCACAGTTGAGTCGCTATCGCGTTTCCCGCCGATCGCGTCGTGGTTCACGATCGAATGAATCATCGCTATTGTTGCGCGGTGAACGCAGCGTGAGTCCAACTATGGGCGGGGAGAAGATTTCGATAGCCACCCGGATCGTCCGTCGCGCCGCGGGTGGATCGCCGCGACGCGTATCCGCGGACATCTGCGTGCTGGGCGCCGGCATCGCGGGCGCCTCGGCCGCGCTCGAGGCGGCGCGCCTCGGCCGCAAGGTCGCGCTCGTCGACGGGCTTCCCGCGCTGGGCGGACAGGCCGTCAATTCGATCATCGGCACTTTCTGCGGCCTGTTCGCGAACGGGACGCAGGGCTACCAGTTCACTCACGGCATTGCCGACGACATCCTGCGCGAGCTCGGCGC
>JBKPUA010000085.1:0-7305 GCA_046735815.1 Pseudomonadota bacterium | reverse complement strand
CGCGTGATCGGGCCGCAGCCTGCTCCCGCCTGCTGGGGCGTGAGCGTGGCATGCCAGGAGCCCGCCGCTGGCGCCTTGATCTCGGCCAACCAGAAATACGGCGGGCCGCCATGGCGCTCCCGCGAGGTGGCGGCCACGCTGCCATCGGGGCCGGTTAGCGAGAGCTCTCCTTGCAGCGGCTTTTCGGTCACGAGCATGACGCGCAGCGGGGCGCCCTTCCACGGCGCCCAGGGCGAGGCGAGCAGCGCGATCTCGCCCGCCGCGTCACAGGCGGGCGCCGAGCCTTGCGCCCGCGCGTCCCCCACCGCGAGGGCAAGCAGGAATGCGCCGGCAATCAGCGGCAATGCTGTCGTTGCAGCCCCAATGAACTGACGTGCCGAGCGCACTGGCAATCCCTTGCCCCTGTCGTGCTCGGCGACACAATCGGCTGAAATCATGGCGAAAGTCGTTCGGCCATTGGGGAACCGGAAGCTCGCTCAGACCAGGCTCGCCGCCTGGGGGTGCCACCAGCTGCGGCCCTCACCGCTCGGTTTCGTCGCTCGGAGAGCTCGACCACCTCGTCGGTCGTGCTCGGCCGCCGCAGCCTAGTTCGGGCACTTCGCCCCGGTTTTCACCCAAGCCTCGACCAGCGCGCCCGCTTGCTTCTGCGTGCCGGGAGCAGGCTGCCGGCCATATCCGGGCGCCCAGGCCCAACCGACCAGATGGTCCTCGCCGATATGCTCGATGAGCGCCTCGACCGAACGGTTTCCGTTGCGCGCCGGATCCTTGATCTGGGCGCAAATCTCGCCGAGCGTCTTGCCTTCCCATCCCATTTCGCGCGGCGCGAGATGCCAGATCGGGTTGCCCGGCATGCCGGCGGGGTCGAAGTTCGCCTGCAAGTGGCAGATGGGACAGCGCATCGCGGGGAGGCCATGTCCGTCCGCGCCGCGCTCGACCGGGGGCTGGTGGAGCCGGGCCATGTCGCCTTGACGTGGACGGTCACCGGCGGGATGGCAGTTCAGACAACGCGGATGCGTCAGCACCTTGCCCAGTTCCGTGAATATCGCCGCCGATCGCGCCGCCTCGTCGCCGATCGACGAAAAGCTTTCGACGCTGGCGAGGCCTGCAGGCTCGGAGACGGCGCGCGCAGCCGGCAGGCAGGCCGACAGAACCACGACCGAAACGAAGAGCGGAAGCCGGAGGTTGAACGGCATCATCGGCTGCCTTCTTGACTCAGGCCTGAGACAGATAGCGACCGGAATCCGCCAGTATCACGGCGCGTACGGCCTCGTGATATTTGATGTAGCCGGTGCAGCGGCACAGATGACCATCGAGCGCTTCGGCAATCGTTTTCTCCAGATCCGCCCGCGCCACCGGCTTCTTCGCCAGCCGCTCGAGCAAAACCTGGCTCTCGTTGAGAAAGCCGGCGGTACAGTAGCCGCATTGGAACGCGAAGTGCTCGATGAAGGCCTTCTGCAGAGGCGTCAGCTCGCCGTTCTTCGCGTGGCCTTCCACCGTGCGGATCGACTTGCCGTTGAAGCTCGCCGCCGGAGCGATACAGGTGGGAGCGGTGTAGCTCACGCCGTCGGGAGCATCGACGATGACGGCGCAACTCAGGCACTGCGCGGCGCCGCAGCCGAACTTGGTGCCGGTCATCCCGAGATACTCGCGCAGGAAATCGTTCATCGACAATTCGTCCCGCACCTCGCGCGGGCCGTAGGCGCGTCCATTGATGGTGACGGTGAGCTTCGTCACTTGAGGACCCCCTTGATCATGGCTTGGGTCACCGGCAAGGACCGGAAGCGGTGGCCAGTAGCATCGTAAATGGCGTTGAGGATCGCCGGGACCACGGGGATCATGTTGACCTCCGCCATGCCCTTCGGATGTTCCGCGGGATCGACGGGCGGCAACACCTCGACCTCAAGCTCGTGCAGCGGCAGGTCCGAGCCGCGCGCGACGAGGTATTGGCCGAGGTTCCATTTCCCGTTGCCGGGCCCGTCCTCGTAAAGCGGCAGATTCTCGAGCAACGCATAACCAACGCCCATTGCGAAGCCGCCCTGCGCCTGTCCCAGCACGATCTCGGGAACCAGCGCCTGGCCGCATTCGAGCACGCTGTATGCCTTTGCGATACGTAACGCGCCGGTTGCGCGGTCGATCTCGATACGGACGAGCGTGCCGCACTGCGCCGTGTAGGTCGGTCCGCTCTGGTTGAGGCTGGCTGGCGGAAACTTCACGTTGGAACGATCGATGCGAACAAATTTGCCCGCGCCGCGGCGCACCGCGAGTGCATCGATGTCGGCCGTCCACGGCTGCCCGCCGACCGCAAAGGTCGCGCGCGCCCAGGCCCAGCGGTTGAAGCCGTGCGCCATCGCGCCGGTCACGCCGTTGCGCGCATGCGCCTTTGCGGCGATTGCCTGCAAAGGAAGCGGCGTCAGTCCCGGCATCACCAGTTGCCCGTCTTTCCACCGTGCCTTCTCCCAGTCCTTGGCCTTGGGATCTTTGGGCGCGATGCCCCACAATTCGAGCGCTGCCGGCCAGAGGCCGAAGCGGAAGATGACGCGCGCGGCCTCGCCAGCCGCGTGTGACCCGACAGGGGCGCCGGTCGAGGCGGCGGTCGCTGAACTGGTCGCAGGCACCCAACGCGGATTGCGCGCCCCCGCGTCCTGCGTCCTCTGATCTAAGGTGAAGGGGTCGTCGCCGGAGCTCACGAGATCGAGCGGACCGAATGTGTCGACTTGCATGAGCGCGACTTCGTCCGCGACACCGCCCAGATGCGTCGCGACCCGATTGGCCAGCGCCGTTCCAAGACCGTTGCCCATCTCGGCGCCGTCGCAATAAATGGCAATCGCACCGTCGGTCCCGATTTCGACGGATCCCAGGCAAGCGTCGCCACCGGTGCCGTAGTTCTTGGTGGCGACCGCGACGCCGGTGCCGACGAGAATTCCCGACTGCTGTCCGCGCGCCTTCTCTTCGGCGCGCTGCGCCCAGATCGGATGCTTCTCCAGCTTATCGAGGATTTCAGGCGTGCGGATTGACACGACGTAGGCGTTCCCCGCGACCGGTTGCCGGCTGCGAGTCGCATTGCGGCGGCGGAATTCGATCGGGTCGAGCGGCAGGGCCGTGCAGATCTCGTCGACCTGCACTTCAAGCGCAGTCATGGTTTGTATGGTGCCGTAACAACGCATCGAGCCTGCCGTCACGCCGCGCGAGTGGGACGCATATGTCGTCAGATCAACCTTCGGGGCATAGTAAATGCCGAGCGCGGCGAGAGCGCCGACGGACGCCACTTGGCCCGAAAAATTGGCCAAGCCTCCGCCATCCAACGCATGGTCCGCGGCAAATCCGACGATCTTGCCAGTCGCCCGATCGACCCCGATCTTCGTGCGCATTTTGAAGGCGTGTCGTTTGATCCCCAATTGAAACTGCTCGAAGCGGTTGTTGGCGAGCCGGACGGGACGATTCGGGAAAAACATCCCCGCCAATGCGACGTAGAGCGGGAACGGCGTGTGGTCGCGTCCGCCGAATCCGCCGCCGCATGAGGCGCAATTGGCGTTGATGTGCGCGGGCTTGAAGGCCGCCTGGGCGTTGCCGAGCAGATACGCGATCGCTGTCGTTATCTCGGAGGGCGACTGCACGCCGATAACCAGATTGAGGTCCTTGCGTCCGGTGTCATACCACGCAAGGCCGCTTTCCGGCTCGAGAGCCATCGGGTCGACCGACTGCGTCTCGAATTCGCGGTCCAGCACCAAAAGTGCCGGATTTTTCGCATCGAGTTCGGCGCGGATCTTTTCGCCGTGGCTTGCCGCCACGGCATAGGCCGCCCCGCTCGGCACCGGGAGGCGTGGCCATATCGGGGCTCCGGAGTTCTCGAAGAATCCCGGACTAACCCAGCCGTTCTTGGACGGCGAGTAGATATCGGGCGCGTCGGGGGTAGCGCCTCCCACCCGCGTGAATCGAAACTGGCCGTAGTTCGGCATTTTGACCGGGCCGGTTTCCGCGCCGAATTTCAGAACAGCTTGGTCGCGTAGCGCGAGCCGCGCCTGATCAAACGTGTCGAAGTCCTCGAAGATCAACATCGCCACCGGCTGGCCCAGGTAGAGCGGCGTTTTGCCCACCGGGCACAAGAGGTCGCCGGCATAATATTCGGGAACGCGCGCGCCGATTCGCGTGAGGTCGTCGGCGGTCACGACCACGGATGGCTTCAACGCGCCGGTCAGCGGCGAAAGGTCGATTCCAGTCAAAACGTGGGTCGCATCCGCGGTGCGGATCAGCATCGCGTGCGAGGTGTTCTGCGGCCAGCCCGGGAGATCGGCGGCGCGAAAATCGGACGCGTAGAGCTTGGCTCCCGTGACCTTGGGCACGGCGTCGATGCGGCCGCGGCCGCCCGCGGCCGGGTTCCAGCGGTGCCGTCCCGGCAGTATCTCACGCTCTGCGAAGCTGGGCTCCTCGGCGATTGCCAAGCGCGACATGGTAAGCGCAATGCCGCTCGCCGTGACCGACGTGACGAACTCGCGTCGCGAAATTCTCATTTCGACGATGTCCTCTTACACGCTGCTATTAGCGGCAAAACGAATATCAAGAACACAGTTCAATTAATGAGTCTTGGCGACAGTCACACCGCGACCTTCCTGCGCTCAGCCACGGCCTCGCCGATCTGGCCCGCGGCGGTGCCTTGCGGCTTCATCGAGAACACCTCGGTGACGCTGGTATAGTCGGTATAGCCCAGCCGCGCCAGCGGCCGGATGTTGGCGATGTCGAGGCGGCCATCGGCGGTCAGCGCGTCGTCGCGGATATGTATGCCGACCACGCGGCCGATCACGACGCGATGAATGGTGTCGCGCCGATTGGCCGGAATGGTCAGCGTGCTGTGGTAGACGCATTCCATGTTAACGGGCGACTCGGCGACCCGCGGCGGCTTCACCATGCGCGACGGCAATTTGGTCACCCCCGCGATCTCGAACTCGTCCACGTCGGGCGCGACGAAACGCGCCGAGGCGCTGACCTGCTCGCGCAGCGCGTAGGTCGCCATATTGACCACGAACTCCCCGGTCTCCTCGGCGTTGGTGACGCTGTCCTTGCGCTGCCCGGTGCCGGGACGGCAGCTGCCGGAGAAGCACACGATCGGCGGATCGTAGCCCAGCTGATTGAACATGCTGAACGGGGCGAGGTTGACGATGCCGTCGTGGCTCAAGGTCGACACCCAGGCGATCGGCCGCGGCACGACGCAGGCTTTGAACGGATTGTAGGGGAGCCCGTGGTCGTTCTTCGCGGTGTCGTAGAACATGCCGGGGATTCCTGTGCGGCGTGCGCATCAACGCTGGGCTGCCGTCATGTTTGCAACTCTAGGCGAGCAAAGCATTGCCAGCAAGCAACCGGAAACCGAGCAGCCCTAACCAATCGACCTATGGCCACGTTACTGAGCTGACCCCAAACTGTAAATAATTTTTGACTACACTTCGAGGGCATGATACGACTGTGCATCCTCGCTCGCGAGGCGCGTTTGCCAAAGCGCGCCGCGGGGGTGGAGGAGCTGTTTGACATTGTGAATCCGACTGTGACGGCAGGCGAGTTTCGCCCGCGCCGTGCGCGCGCTGGCGGCGCGGGTACGGTGACGCGGGGCTCGCACGCCCCTGCTTGCGCACGCCGTTGCGAAACTGACTGCGCCGCTCTGCGCCACGAGGGGTCTACATCGTCGAGGAGCGATTTTGGCGAAACGAACCCAAGTTGCCGAGACGCAACAGGTGAATCGACGGGGCATCGAGCGCGTGGCTCCCCAACGCTGGGCGCCCTTATTCCCTGTTATTTACAGGGCGAGGTTGTGTTGCACACGCAGGAGGTGCTCTCAGCGACGCTCGCCGACGAGGTCGAACCACTCGTCCTCGGACAGCACCGCCAGGCCGAGATCCTTGGCCTTGGAAAGCTTGGAGCCCGCGCCCGGGCCAGCGACCACGTAATCGGTCTTCTGCGACACCGAGCCCGCGACCTTGGCGCCGAGCCGCTCCGCCATGGCCTTGGCCTCGTCGCGGGTCATCTTCTCGAGCGTGCCGGTGAAGACCACGGTCTTGCCCGCGACCGCGGTATTGGCAGCCGGCTTCTCGGCGTCGAGAATTTTCACCTGCTCCGTGAGCCGCTCGACGATGTCGCGATTGTGCTTCTCGCCGAAATAGGCGGCGATGCTGTCGATCACGGTCTCGCCAATCTGGTCAAGATTGTCCATCTCCGCCCGCGTCTCGGCGTCGCCCTTGGCGATGCGCAGGCAGGCGTCGTGGAACGCCGGCCACGAGCCATAGCCGCGCGCGAGCGCGCGCGCGGTGGTCTCGCCCACATGGCGCATGCCGAGCGCGTAGATGAAACGCTCGAGCGAGATCTCGCGCCGCGCCTCGATGGCGTTGAACAGGTTGCGCACCGACAATTCGCCGAAGCCCTCCTGCTCCTCGAGCTTGATCTTCGCGTTGCGCGCGCGGAGCTTGAAGATGTCCGCCGGCTCCGCGATCCAGCCCTGCTCGAAGAACAGCGTGATCTGCTTCTCGCCCAACCCCTCGATGTCGAAGGCGCGGCGCGAGACGAAATGCTTCAGGTGCTCGATCTTCTGATGCGGGCAGGCGAACTCGCCGGTGCAGCGCGCGACCACCCCCTCCCCGCCGGTCGCAGTGGCGTCGCGCACCACCGGCGTGCGCAGCGGACACGGGCAATGGCTCGGAAACGCGTACGGCTTCGATCCCTTCGGCCGCCGCTCCAGCGACACCCCGAGCACTTGCGGGATGACGTCGCCGGCACGCTGGATCGTCACCGTATCGCCGACGCGGACCCCGAGCCGCTCGATCTCGTCGGCGTTGTGCAAGGTCGCGTTGGAGACCACGACGCCGCCGACCGTTACCGGCTCGAGACGCGCAATGGGCGTGAGCGCACCGGTGCGGCCGACCTGCACGTCGATCGCCTTCACGATGGTGGTGGCCTTCTCGGCCGGAAACTTGTGCGCGATCGCCCAGCGCGGCGTGCGCGAGACGAAACCAAGCCGCTGCTCCCAGTCGAGCCGATCGACTTTGTAGACCACGCCGTCGATGTCGTAGTCGAGGGTGGCGCGTTGCGATTCGATCTCCCGATGGAAGGCGAGCAGTGCGTCGACCGAGTCGCAGACCTTCATCAGCGGGTTGGTCTGGAATCCGCGCTGCGCGAACCATTCGAGCATGCCCGACTGGGTCGGCGCCGGCAGCTTGCTGATCTCGCCCCAGCTATAGGCAAAGAAGCCGAGCGGCCGCGAAGCGGTGATGGCGGGATCGAGCTGGCGCAACGAGCCCGCCGCCGAGTTGCGGGGATTGGCGAAGA
>JBKPUA010000084.1:0-5982 GCA_046735815.1 Pseudomonadota bacterium | reverse complement strand
CCCAACACGGCGAGGTACCAGAACAGGATCTGGAACAGGAGCGGCAGGTTGCGGATCAGCTCTACGTAAGCGCCGCCAAGACGTGCCACGAGCCAGTTGGGCGACAAGCGCGCAATCCCGACCGCAAAGCCGAGGATGGTCGCCAATACGATTCCGACCCCGGACACCAACAGCGTGTTGAGCAGCCCCACCAGGAACACGCGGGCATAGGTGTCGGATTCGTCGTAGGGGATGAGCGACTGGTTGACGCCGAAGCCGGCGGTTTGCTCGAGGAAGCCGAAGCCGCTGGTGATGTTCTGGGCGCCGAGATTGGCTTTGGCGTTGATGACGAAGGCGTAGCCCAGTCCCAAGGCTACCGCCAGCAGGACGAGTTGGTAGAAAACGGAGCGGACCTTCGGCCGGTTGTAGATGGCAACGCGCGGGGGAAGCGAGGCGCGCTGGATGTCAACCGACACGAGGGTCGCCGTTCACAATGGTCTCATCGAATCGGCGGCGCATATTGGATGCCGCCCTTGGTCCAGAGCCGGTTGATGCCGCGGCTGATGCCGAGCCGCGAGCCCGTGCCCACGTTGCGATCAAACACCTCGCCGTAATTGCCGACCTGCTTGACGATGCGCACCACCCAGTCCTTGGTCAGGCCGAGCTGCTCGCCGTAATTGCCTTCGACGCCCAGGAGCCGCCTGATCTCCGGCTGGTTCGATTTCAACGCCTCGTCCACATTCTTGGACGACACGCCGAGCTCCTCGGCATTGAGCATGGCGAAAAGCGTCCATTTCACCACATCGAACCATTGATCGTCGCCGTGACGCACCAGCGGCCCGAGCGGCTCCTTGGAGATCACCTCCGGCAGGACCACGTGGTCGTTGGCATTGGCAAGCTTGAGCTTCTCCGCGTAGAGCTGGGAGACATCGGTGGTGAACACGTCGCAGCGCCCCGATTCGTAGGCCTTCACCGTCTCATCGGCGGTGCCGAACGCCACCACTTCGTATTTCATGTTGTTGGCGCGGAAGTAGTCCGCGAGGTTGAGCTCGGTGGTGGTGCCGGTCTGCGTGCATACCGACGCGCCATTGAGCTCGAGCGCCGAATTGACCTTGAGCGCCTTGCGCACCATGAAGCCTTGGCCGTCGTAGTAGGTCACGCCGGCGAAATTGCCGTAGGCGACGTCGCGCGAGAGCGTCCAGGTGGTGTTGCGCGACAGCACGTCGATCTCGCCGGTCTTGAGCGGCTCGAAGCGGTCCTTGGCCGAGAGCGGCGTGAACTTGACCTTGTTGGAATCGTTCAACACCGCGGCCGCGAGCGCGCGGCAGAAATCGACGTCGAAGCCCGTCCAGTTGCCTTTGTCGTCCGGATTGGAGAAGCCCGGGAGTCCCTGGCTGACCCCGCAAACCAGCGAGCCGCGATCCTTCACCGCTTTGAGCGTCTGCGCCGACGCCACCGAGGAGCCGAGCGCGAGAATCGCAGCGAGGAGGAAGATCGCGGATTTCATGGAGCAGCCTTTCATGCAACGGTCTCGGACCGCAACTGCGTGAATCTGGAAGGTATTCTTGAACCCCACTGGCAGTGGGGCGGTTCAGAAGTCCGCATCATTCTTGCGGCGACTCCGAAATGCGGACTTCTGAACCAAAGCCACACTAGATCAATATGTTGCTCGTGTCCTTCGATTCCGAAGTTCGCAAAACGAGGGTGCTGCACAAATGGTGCGAACTTCGGAATCGGGACACGAGTGCACGCGCCGGCATTTCGGCGGCGTCGCATGCCCGTGCGACCGCATGCGCCGGCCTCGCAGTGGTCTTGAGCGCTATCTCAGAACGATCACCCACCGCGGTCAAGGGCTTGACGGTCGCAGCACCGACCGCCATGACGCAGGGTGCGGCGTGCCCCAGGGCGTCGATAAGTGCGCGCGGGCTCACGCCGCTCGCTACCTCGAGAACCGCAGCATGACGCGAAAGACCGAAGCCGACCCCGCGCATTCGCCTTTACAACCGGCCACACAGTTGGTCGTCGGTGGGCGCGATCCCGCCGCCAACCACGGCTTCGTCAATCCGCCGGTGCACCACGTCTCGACGGTGCTCTACCCGACGGCGGAGGATTTCATCGCCCGGCGGGCGCGCTACGTCTATGGCCGCCGCGGCACGCCGACCTCGGAGGCGCTCGAGAGCGCGCTGCGCACGCTCGAGGGGCCGGCCTGCACTGGGGTGGCGCTGGTGCCGTCGGGGCTCGCCGCGATCTCCACCGCCTTGCTGGCGGTGCTCAACGCCGGCGATCACCTGCTGGTCACCGACAGCGCCTATCAGCCTACCCGCAAATTCTGCGACGGCGTGCTACCGCGCTACGGCATCGCCACGACCTACTACGACCCGCTGATCGGCGGCGGCATCGCCGCGCTCATGCAACCGAACACGCGCGCGGTGTTCGTGGAATCGCCGGGCTCGCTGTCGTTCGAAATGCAGGATGTGCCGGCGATCGCCGCCGCTGCCCATGCGAAGGGCGCGATGGTGCTGATGGACAACACCTGGGCGAGCCCGCTCTACTTCCGCGCCATGGACAAGGGCGTCGACCTCTCGATCCAGGCCGCCACGAAATACATCGGCGGCCATTCCGACTTGATGCTCGGCACGGTGTCGGCCAACGCGGCGACGTGGCAGCGCCTGAGCGATACAGTGCACGCGTTTGGACTCTGCGTCGGCCCCGACGACATCTATCTCGGCCTGCGCGGGCTGCGCACCATGGGGGTACGTCTTGCTCAGCATCATCAGTCCGCGCTGAAGGTGGCACGCTGGCTCGAGCAGCGGCCTGAAATCGCGTGTGTGGTCCATCCGGCGCTCGAAAGCGATCCCGGCCACGCGATCTGGCAGCGCGATTTCTCCGGCGCGAGCGGGCTGTTCAGCATCGTGTTCAAGCCGGTTGCGCAGGCAGCGGTCAACGCGTTCCTCGACGAGCTCAGCCTGTTCGGCATAGGCGCGTCGTGGGGCGGCTTCGAGAGCCTGGCCATTCCCTTCGACTGCACCGCCATCCGCACGGCTACCAAATGGGCGCCGGGCGGGCCGACGGTGCGCATTCACATCGGCCTAGAAAACGTCGACGACCTCGTCGGCGATCTCGAACGCGGCTTCGCAGCGCTCGCCGCCGCGCGGTGATACCGACGTTCACGCTGGCCGCTGCTCGCCCTTGATCTGGGTGCGATGCATGATCCGTCGGCAACCGAAGCGCGTCTGCGTTCTAGGCCGCCGCGGCGGCGCGCCGATCGCGTAGCTCAAAATACAGATTGCGCGCGTAGACGAAAACGCCGAACGCCTGGCCCAGGATGAAGACCGGATCGCGGATATAGAGCGCGTAGACCAGCAGCAGCATGCCGCCGCCGATCGAGAAGAACCAGAAAGCGATCGGCATCACCATCTTTCCCGCGCGCTCGGAGGCGATCCATTGCACCACGAAGCGCATGGTGAACATGATCTGCGCCACGTAGCCCAGCAGCACCCACCATTGGAACTTGGCCACGAAGACGTCGTGCAGGTAGTTGCCGACCGCCTGTGAGAGATCAATCAGCATTCCGTTTCACCTCCGAGACCTGCGGCACCTGACGGCGACGGCGGATCAGCCACCAGACCCCGAACAAATCGAGGATCCCGACCCACAGCCGATCCCACATGCCGTAGTTGGATTCGCCGGCGCGGCGCGGCCGATCCACCACGTCCACATAGCCGATGTCGTAGCCTTCGCGTCGCACCAGAGCGGGAAGAAAGCGGTGCAAGCCGTCGAAATAGGGCAGCGCCAGGAAAAGATCGCGCCGGAACGCCTTGAGCCCGCACCCGGTGTCGCGAGTGCCGTCGCGCAGCACGGCGCCGCGCACGGCGTTGGCGGTGCGCGATTGGAACTTCTTGAAGCCGGTGGCCTTGCGGCCGACGCGCTGGCCGGCGACGAGGCCCACGCGCGGCGCGCCCGCCGCCAGCGCCGCGATCAGCGCCGGGATGAAGGCGGGATCGTTCTGGCCGTCCCCGTCGATCGTGACGATGGTGCCCGCGCGCGCATGACCCACGCCGCTCATCACCGCCGCCGACTGCCCGCATGAGGTGCGATGCTTGATTTGCCGCAGCCAAGGCCGGCTTGCCATCAACTGCGTCAGCTCGGCTTCGGTGCCGTCGGTCGAGCCGTCGTTGACGTAGACGACCTCATAGGCGACGTCCTTGCCGAGCGCAGCCGCGATCTCGCCGACCAGCGGGGCGATATTGCCGGCCTCATTGCGCACCGGAACAACAATCGAGACGGTGGGCACCGCCCCGCCTGCAGACGCTTCGCTCATGATCCGTCCGACATGGCTGCATGGCAGCTCGCAGCCTAAATGGCGCGAGCTTCTTATGGGGCGATCAGCTGCCGGGCAACCCTCTTGACCCGCGCGAGCGAGGGGCTCGGCCAGGCTCGAACGATCCCGTCCGCGCCGACGCCGAAGGCAAGTCCGCGCGCCGCGAACCAATCCCGCACCAACAGCACGCCGACGACACCGACGACGGCACCGGCGATAACGTCGCTCGGAAAATGGGCGGTGAGCACGACCCTGCTCACGGCGATCGCCACCGCATAGGTCCACATCAGCGGCCGCAGCCGTGGCCATAGCGCCCCGATCGCCGTGGCGATGGCGAAGGCGTCGATGGCATGGCCGGACGGCAGACTGGCATATTCGACCTCCCACCCCAGCGGCCGATAGCTGAACGGGTCTGCGCTCCCGCCGACAAATGGCCGCGCGCGCCCGATCAGCCGCTTGGCAATGGTGAAGACCAAGCCTGGCAGGCCGACGGCGGCGAACAAGAAACCGAGCCGCACGGCGATTGCCGCCAGCACGCCCTGCGACATTCGCGGAAGCGTCGGCGAGGCGGCGAGCGCGATCGCGGCGAGCGCGACGCCGACGGGCACCAGCAGCCAGACCGACTTGCCGAAGTCGGTGATCTCGTCGAACAGCGCGATCACCCCCTCCGGCACGAGCCGCGCCGAGGTAGCGGCCCAGGCGTCGAACGCAACCATGCTGGCGACGACAACGGCAACGATCGCGATCGCACCCATGCCGAGGCGACGCGGGGTGCGCCATGGTCGCAGCGCGCCGGATCTCGGCTTGCGCCGGAACAGCGCAAAATAGCGCGCCGCATTGCTCCGCGCCCATTGCAGGTGCACGCGCGCGTGCCCTGCCGGCAGTTGTTTGAAGCGACCCACCACGCTCATGGCGACCCCGCCGAGCGATAGACGGCGATGGTGATCGGCTGTCCGATGCTGATGTTGATGGCGTCGATGCGCGGACCCGCGGTGTAGCGCAGCCCGACCGCATCGGCGCGCTGAGCGAAGCTCCGCTCCTGGCGGGCCTCAATCAAGGCGAAGCGGCATTCGCCGCCACGCAGAAATTCGACCGCACCGCTGGTGTCGGTGAGGCGGGTCTCGGTGCCGGCGAGGAAGACGAGGCTCGGCTCCTGATACCCGACCGCGGCCGCAAGAGGCCGCACGCAACCGCTGTCGCGCAGGATGGCGGCAAGCGTGACGCTCGGAAACAGCGGAACGAGCGCCGGAAGGATCAAGGCGAAAATCGCAATCCCGGTGAGGATCGCCGCCGCAATCGCGCGCAGCAGCGAGTGCTCGGCGCCATCGATGTTGTAGAGCCGCCAGGCCAGGAAGCCCATCACCGCGGCTGCACCCATCACCGGCCAGACCAGCAGCCCGAATTGCCGGCCGATCACGATGAGCGCGGCGATGCCGGCGATGCCCACGAGCACCGGGACGATGAACCACCACATCGTCCCCAAGACCAGGAACGGCTTGCGCGACAGGGCGTGTCGGTCGACCACACCCGCGATCAGGATCGCGATCGCGGGATAGAGCGGCAGCACGTAGTGCGGCAGCTTGGTCGGCACCAGCTCGAAGACGATCCAGGCCGGGACGATCCAGGCCAGTAAGAAGCGCACCCAGGGCTCGCGCCGCAGCGCCCAGGCGCGGGGCGCGGCC
>JBKPUA010000083.1:0-5331 GCA_046735815.1 Pseudomonadota bacterium | reverse complement strand
GGCGGGCTGATCTGGTTCGGCCTGTTCGACCTGTTCTTCGGCATCCTGCTCGCGGTGCTCTACTATCGGCTGTTCGAAGCGGAGCTCATGAGCCGGCCGTAATGCCGGCCCGCGCGCTGCGCGGGCTGCATCGCCTGCGTGTGCAACACAACTCGCCCTGTAAAATAACAGGAAATAACAGGGGCGCCGGCCGCTGAACGATGGTGGCCACGCGCCTCGGCCCATCACCCGTTGCGTTCGTGCAACTTGGGTTCGTTTCGCCAAAACGGCCCGCCCCGATATCGCCGGCCCCTCGCGTTCGGGGCGCACGAGCTTACGCGCGGCGTCTCGAAGTGAGAGCCTCGCGTTGCCGCGCTTGCGCCGCAGGCGCGCCCGCAAGGATGCGGGCGGAGTTCGCCTGCCGTCGCATTCAGATTCACGATGTCAAACAGCGCCTTCACCCCGCGGCGCGCTTGCAGACGCGCCGCGCAAGCGAGGATCGCTGTTTGTATCATAAACTCTATTTGTAGTCAAATACATTTTGTGCTCGTGGGATGGGTTTCGCTGCGCTCAACCCATCCTACTGACTTCGCCCGAGCGGCTTGACTCCCTCAAGCCAATTAGTAAAGTAACTTACATAAATGGAGGATCGCGATGGCGCTCTCCATCAGTCATCGGCCGCCACCGTCCAGCCGGCCGCTCGATGCTTCGTTGCGCGGCTATCTCGCCAGCAACGCCGATATCGTGACCCGCATCACCAAGCCGGTGCATCTCGACGACATCGGGGCGCTCTCCGCCCAGAGCGACCAGCCCATCCTGTTCGAGAACATCGTGGAGAAGCCGGGCTTCCGGCTCTGCGACATCCTGGTGAAGACGCGCCGCGCGCAGGCGCGCGCGCTCGGAACGACGCCGGAGAACTATCTGCGCACGCTGGCCTACCGGCTGCGCCAGCCGCCGCGTGGATTCAAAATGGTCAAGACCGGCCCGGTGAAAGAGACGGTCAAGCTCCACAACGAAGCCGACTGGACCGAGCTGCCGATCCCCTTCCACAAGGCCAAGGACGCGGCGCCCTACATCACGGCGATGAACATCATCCGCGATCCCGAGACCGGCTTCTACAATTCCTGTCACGCCGGCACCCACGCGGTCGGGCCGCGGCGCGGGCTGATCAGTTTCGTCACGCCGCATTCCCACGTCATCATGCGCAAGTACCGCGATATGGGCATGGACGCGATGCCGATCGCGTTCGTGTTCGGCCTGCCGCCGGCCTACGAGATCATGGCCAACTTCTCCGGCCTGCACATGGACGCCTGGGGCGAGATGGAGATGGTCGGCACCATCATGGATCGCGACGTCGAGATGGTGCCGTGCGAGACGCTCGAGCTCAACGTGCCGGCGGAGGCCGAGATCGTGGTCGAGGCTCGCGTCAACCTAAAGGACAGGTTCGAGGTCGGCGAGGTCACCTCGCCCTCGATGTACCACTTGCCCCATCACGAGAGCCTGCCCGAGGTCGAGGTCACCGCGATCACCATGCGCGGCGATCGCCCGATCTATCGCAACCACCAAACCTGCCCCGATACCGACCATCAGCCGCTGCCGCGGCTCTGTCACGAGGCGGTGCTGTACAACCGGCTGAGCGAGATCGGCCTCGACGTCAAGGATGTGCGCTTTCCTACCTGGGGCGCGGCGCTCTCCTGCATCATCCAGTTCAGTTATCCGCGCGAGGGAATGGTGAACGACGCGCTGATGCTCGCCATGGGCGCGCCCTGGCTCAACACCAAGCTCGTGGTCGCGGTCTCGCCCGACACCAATCTCGACGATGCGGCCGACGTCTATCACGCCATCGCCACGCGCTGCGATCCCGCGCGCGACGTCATCGTCGTGCCCAACACGCGCGGCTCACCCTACGACCCCTCCGCACGTCCGCTCGAAGGGCAATATCCCTGGCGCATCGTCGGCAAGATGGGAATCGATGCCACCATCAAGTCGCGCCACGACCCCGCCGATTTTGAACGCGCCTGGCCCCGCAACTGGGGCAAGGTGAAACTCTCCGACTATCTCTGAAGGAGACTGCCATGGACGCCATCACCCCGCCCAAGCCGAAGGTCCTGTTCGAAGCCGAGCCGTTCATTCCGTATGTGCGCGAGGAGAATTTCGATGCCCGGCTCAAGCCGGTGGTCGAGCCCTACAAGAAGCGCATGGGCTTCCTGCCGAACGCGCTCAAGCTCTACGCCTATCGGCCGGAGATCGCGGAGACGCTGTGGAAGCTCAACAGCAACGTCATGCGCGATCCCACCTCGACGCTCGATCAATTGCTCAAGCGCAAGCTTGCCGCCGTGGCCTGCGCCACCAACGGCTGCGCCTATTGCACCGCCCATAGCTGCGCCATGTTGAAGAAGCCGAAGGACCTCGGGTTCGAAGGCTGGGGGCTGAGCGAGGAAGAGCTGCAGGACATCATTACCGGCTCCTACGAGCCGAAGAACGAAATGGAGCGCGCCTGCTTCGACTACGTCCGTTCGGCCTCGGAGGATCCGACCTCGGTGCCGGATGAGATCCTGCAGCGGCTCAAGCAGCACTTGTCTCCGCCGCAGATCATCGAGCTCGCCTGCGTGGTCGGGTTCTGGAAATTCTACAACACGGTGCACGACAGCCTGCACATTCCGGTCGAATCCTCGCTGCTCGGCGACACCGGATATGTCAATCTCTAGGCTCCGCCGCGCCCGCGCCAAGACGACGGCGAAGCCGAAACGGGACAGCGCGAACGCGGCCTATGTCTTGCCGCCGACCGTCACGCGCGACGCGCTGTTGGAGAAGGGATCGGACCGGCGGTTTCGCACGCTGGTCAACGATCTCTTCACCGTCGCGAGCCGCATGGAGATCGTGCGCGCCCATCTCGGCCGGCGCATGGGCATTACCGGGCCGCAATACAGCGTCCTGGTTGCGGTCGCCCATCTGCAAGGGGAACGCGGCGTGAGCGTCGGCACGCTCGCGCAGGCCATGCACGTGACCAGCGCCTTCATCGCCGCCGAGACCGGCAAGATGGCCCGGCGCGGGCTGCTGCTCAAACGCTCCAATCCCGACGACCGCCGTGGCGTGCTCATCAGCCTCGCCCCCGCCGGGCGGCTCAAGATCGATCGCGTCAGCGCCGAAATCCGCGCGATCAACGACCTCTTCTTCGGGGCGCTCGACGAGGCCTCCTTTGCCGCGTTGAGCACCGCCGCCCAAGCGCTCGTGGAGGGCTCGAGCAAGGCGCTGCATTATGTCGCGGCGGTGGAGAGCGAGCCGTTGTCGGCTGCCAACGCGGCCGGATGAAAAGCGCGGAAGAAATGCCGCTGGATTGGGCGCGGCCCGACGCGAAAATGCCCTTGTGGTATTCCGCCCGTATGGCAACGTCGCGCGTGATGGGCGGGCATTGTGCGCTTGACGCAGGTTTGCGCGGCGAACGGCGTCTTGCCGACGCAGCGAAGGTGCCGGCGGGGACGAGATCGAGGGACGAGCCATTTTCTCTCAGCAGGTCGTCAACGGCGTAATGCTCGGCTCCATCTACGCGATGGTCGCTGTCGCATTGACGCTCAGCATCGGCGTGCTGAAATTCCTCAACTTCAGCATTCCCGGCCTATTCATGATCGGCGGCATGGCCACCTGGGCGCTCACGCGCGGCGGAATGCCGTGGCCGCTCGCCGCCGGCGCCGCCCTCGTCGCGGGTGCCATCGCCTCGCTCGTGGTCGAGCGTTTCACCTGGCGCTGGATGCGCATGGCGGACGAGTTCGTGCCGCTCGTGAGCTCGATGGCATTTCTCATTCTGTTCGAGAATCTCGCGGTCGCCTATTGGGGCTCGGATTTGCAAAGCATGCCGCGGCTGTTCGCCAGCGCCGATTGGCGGATCGGCAATCTGGTCGTGAGCGTGCCGCAGCTCGCGGGCCTCCTGTGCTCCGTCGGGCTGATCTGGGGCCTGTCGCTCCTCCTCGGCAGAACCCGGATCGGACGCGGGCTGCGCACCATTGCCGAGGACTCCAACACCGCGCTGCTGCTCGGCGTCGATATCCATCGCCTCGTCCCGCTGGTGTTCGTCATCAGCGGACTGTTCGCGGCGCTCGGCGGCATCCTGTTCGCGCTGAACTATCGTCAAGTTCACCCGTTCATGGGCGAGGCGCTCGGGCTCAAGGGCATTGCCGCCATGGTGGTCGGCGGCATGGGCAACATCTGGGGCGCCATTGTCGGCGGGCTCATCATCGGCCTCGCGGAAGTGTTCTCGATCGACCTGTTCGGTGCCGACTTCGTCGACATCTCGGTCTATGGCCTGTTGCTGCTCATCTTGGTCGTGCGGCCGACCGGCCTGTTCGGCAGCGCCAGCGTAGGGGCGCGGGTATGAGCGGGTACGTCGAGGGCATTTTGGTTCTGCTCGCGATCAACATCGTGTTTGCCTATGGCGCCTTTCTCCCGATCGCGGCCGGGCAGCTCAACCTCGGCGTCGCCGGCTTTGCCGCCATCGGCGGCTACGTCTCGGCCTATCTGAGCAACACCACGGCGATCTCGGCCTTGTTGGCGATCCCGGTGGGCGGGCTCGCTGCCGGCATCGTCGCGCTCGCCGTCGCCGTTCCCGTATTGCGCACCCGCGGCATCTATCTGGCGCTCGCCACCTTCGCGCTGGGCGAGATCGTGCGCGCCACGCTGCTCAATCTCGAGGTGGTCGGCGGCGCCGCCGGCTATCCGGTCACCGCATTCATTCGTTTTCCAATCATCGCGGCCTTTGCGCTCGGGGTCATGGTCTTCGTATGGTTGTTGTTTGCCACCCGCTTCGGTATCGCGATCACCGCCGTGCACGACGACGAGCGCGTCGCCGACCTCATGGGGCTCGACGTGCGCGCCTTTCAGATCGCGGCGTTCGTGCTCGGCTCCATCCTGGCGGGAATAGGCGGCGGACTCTACGCGCACCATTTCAGCTATATCGAAGCGCAATATTTCGGCATCTCGCTCAGCATCTCCATCGTGCTCTACGTGTTGTTCGGAGGAACGCAGAGCGTGCTCGGGCCGCTCGTCGGCGCCGGCGTCTTCACGTTGCTGCCGGAGGTGCTGCGCGGCAGCGCGCAATGGCGCTACGTGCTGTTCGCCGCCGTTGTGATCGTGGTGATGATGGTGCGGCCGCAAGGCCTCGTCACCGGCGCGCAGGTTCGGCGCCTGCTGGGGCTCGTGCGCGAGCCCGGCCACGGTGCCGAGCGCAAGCAACAGGCGGCGTGATGAATTCCGAGCCGATCCTGGCGCTTGCCGGCGTCGCCAAGAATTTCGGCGGGCTACGCGTGATCGATGAGCTCAGCTTCTCGGTTCGGCGCGGCTCCTGCACCGGATTGATCG
>JBKPUA010000082.1:0-8917 GCA_046735815.1 Pseudomonadota bacterium | reverse complement strand
GTCACCGGCACGCTCGGCAAGATTTCCATGGACGTGAAGCTCTTGATGCAGACCGAGGTGGCCGAGGTCTACGAGCCGTTCCACGAAGCGCGCGGCTCCTCGAGCACCATGCCGCAGAAGCGCAATCCGATCTCCTGCCTCTACATCCATTCAGCGGTGGCGCTGGTGCGCCAGCACGTCGCCGCGCTGCTCGAAGCCG
Organism: Pseudomonadota bacterium; assembly: GCA_046735815.1. Classification (GTDB taxonomy): domain Bacteria; phylum Pseudomonadota; class Alphaproteobacteria; order Rhizobiales; family Xanthobacteraceae; genus VAZQ01. The sequence goes on along the minus strand of JBKPUA010000082.1, from coordinate 8,718 downwards.
CGGTCGCCGACCACGAACGCTCGACCGGACCGTGGGAGATCGAATGGATCGCGCTGCCCGAAATCTTTCTGCTCGCGGCGGGCGCGCTGTCGCAGACCAGGTTGCTGGTCGAAGGGCTTGAGGTCGACGCCGGGCGCATGCGCGCCAATCTCGATCTCACCCACGGCATGATCGTCTCGGAGGCGGTGATGATGGGGCTCGGCCCGCATCTCGGGCGCCAGCGCGCCCACGACCTCGTCTACGATATCTGCCGCAAGGTCGCCGCGACCGGCGAGCCGCTCCTCGAGCTGCTTGCGCAGAATGCCGAAATCTCCAAGCATCTTCCGCGCGCCGAGCTCGCCAAGATGTGCGACCCGGCCAGCTATCTCGGCCTCGCCAGCGCGATGGTCGACAATGTGCTGGCGCGCGAGCCGCGCGGTAAGCCCGCGTAACCGCCGCAGGATGGGTGAGCATAAGCCGAATCCATCGCCGGCTGCCCCTTGGACGCAAAATGTCGCGGGCGATTTACAGATCGCGACAGCATTGCTGACTTTCGCCTGATCCGCCCTCGTGTCATCGTTCCTGAAAAGAAAGCCAGGAGGGAACCATGAGGACGATGTCGCGTGCCGCCGCATTAGCGGCGGCGCTCCTGTGCGCCAATCTCGCCTACGTCGTAGGCACGCGGGCGCAGGATTATCCGTCCCGTCCCATCACCATGATCGTGCCATTCCCCGCGGGCGGCCCGACCGACACGCTCGGACGCATCCTGAGCGAGCGCATGCGCGTATTGCTCGGGCAGACCATTGTGATCGAAAACGTGACCGGCGCTGGCTCGACCATCGGGGTTGGACGTGCCGCCCAGGCAGCCGCCGACGGCTACACGCTCGCGCTCGGCAATTGGACGAGCTTCGTCGGCTCCGGTGCGCTCTACCGCACCTCGTACGACCTGCTGAAGGATTTTGAACCAGTCTCCCTGCTCACCTTCGCGCCGATGTTGATCGTCGGAAAGAATGCGCTGCCGGCCAATGACGCCAAGGAGCTGATCGCTTGGCTCAGGGCCAATCCGGACCAAGCTTCGGCCGCAACCGTCGGCGCCGGCAGCGCCGCGCATGTCTGCGGGCTCTACTTCCAGGACAAGACCAAGACTCGCTTCCAGTTCGTGCCGTATCGCGGCGGAGCACCCGCGATGCAGGACCTGGTCGGCGGGCAGATCGACCTGATGTGCGCCGAGGCGTCGCAAACGCTGACCTACGTGCGCGGCGGCAAGATGAAGGCCTTTGCCGTGATGAGCCACACCCGCTGGCCGGCTTTGCCCGACGTCCCAACCACGGATGAGATCGGAACGCCCGGGATGTACATCTCGTTCTGGCACGGGCTATGGGTCCCAAAAGGCGGACCCAAGGAAGTCATCACCAAGCTCAATGCCGCGGTCGTCGACACCTTGGCCGATCCGATGGTGCGGGCGCGCCTCACCGATCTCGGCCAAGTCATTGCGACCCGCGAGCAGCAGACCCCGGCCGCGCTCGCTGCCTACCACAAGGCCGAGATCGAGAAATGGTGGCCGATCATCAAGGCGGCCAACATCAAGGTCGAAGCCCACTGAAACGCGGCGAATCGGCGCTGGTGTCTTGTCTGCCCAGTTCGTCCGCGTTCGATTGCGTTGCAAAGGTGACATCGGAGGAATTCATGGCCCGTGTACTGCGCTCATTGCTTGCGTTGATCGTGCTTGCGCCGCTCGTCCTTCCGGTCGCGCCGGCGGCAGCGCAGACCTGGCCGCAGCGGCCGGTAAAATTCCTGTTGCCGCTGGGCGCCGGCGCCGGGGTCGATATCGGCACACGGCTATTGGCTGATCGGCTCTCTCCGCGCTGGGGCCAGCCGGTAGTGGTCGAGAACCGGCCGGGCGGTGACGCCATCGTCGCGATCAGCGCATTCGTGAGCGCCCACGACGATCATGTCCTGCTCGCCTCGCCCACCTCCTCGTTCACCGCCCATCCCTATCTGCACGAAAACCTGCCCTACAAGCCGAGCGATCTCGCGCCGATTGCCAGGGTCTCGAACACGCTGATCACCATCTCGGTGCCGGCGTCGCTCAAGGTGCAATCGCTGGCGGAACTCGTTGCACTTGCTCGCGCGCAGCCGGCGAAACTCAATTGGGCAGGGGTGACCGGAGCGCTCGATTTCCTGTTCGCCGGATTTCTCAACAGCGCTGGCCTGAATATGACCAAAGTGCCCTATCGCAATCCGGTCGAGGCGGTGAACGATCTGGCCGAGGGGCGCGTGCAGGCCTACGTGGGCGCGCTGGCGATTGCGCGGCCGCAGATCGAGGCGGGCAAGATCAAGGCCCTGGCGGTCACCAACAGCGTACGCGCTCCCACCCTGCCGGATGTTCCCACCGTCAAGGAAGCCGGCTATGGCGAGCTCACGCTCGACGGCCTGGTCGGTTTCTTCGGGCCGCCGGAGATGTCGAGTGCGCTGCGCGAGCGCATCGCCGCCGACGTTCGCGCCGTCGCCGCCGACCCGACTATCGAGGCGCGCCTCACTGCCACCGGGCAGCTGCTCAACGTCGGCGGACCTGCCGAGTTCGCGGCCGCGACCGAGGAGCAACGCGCCAAGATCGCGACGATTGCCAAGGACCTCGGCATCAAGCCCATGCAGTGACGGAGGGCGCGGCGGCGCGCCAGCGCGCCGACCCGATGAGCCGGCGCCGGCGTGCACCCCCTTCATAGGCGGCGGCGCGCCCCCGTCGGCTGCCACTAGTGTCCCGATTCCGAAGTTCGCACACCTTTGCGGCGACCTCTCATGCGAACTTCGGAATCAAAGGGACACTAGCAACTCTATGATTCTAGTGCCCCTTTTGAACCCGAAGTTCGCAACCGCTCTTGCAGCACGATGCGTGCGAACTTCGGGTTCGGGGCACGAGGCGCACGGTTCCATCGATTGACGGCCTTCGGCCGATGTGAATAGTAGCGCGCTGGGCTTCTCCCGCGGGCAGGGGTCATGTCATTCATTTTACGTAGGAATTTTCGCTGGACCGGGCTGGTAGCGCTGGCCGCCGCGCTCGCGCTGGCGCCGGCCGGGGCGCGCGAGTTCCGCGTCGCCGACACGCAGGCGGAGGATTATCCCACCGTGCAGGCGTTGCACTTCATGGCCAAGATCGTGGAGCAGCGTACCGACGGCCGCCACCATATTCGCGTGTTCCATTCGCGCCAGCTCGGGGAGGAGAAGGAGACCATCGAGCAGACCCGGGTCGGCGCCATCGATCTCAACCGCACCAATGTGGCCCCGATCGGCTCGTTGATCCCCGCCGCCAACGTGCTCGCCCTGCCGTTTCTGTTCCGCAACTTCGATCATCTCCACAACGTGCTCGACCACGCCATCGGCGACGAGATCCTCGTGGGCTTCCGGCAGCACGGTTTTGTCGGCTTGGCGTTTTACGATTCCGGGTCGCGCTCGATTTACAACAGCGTCAGGCCGGTGCGCAGCCTCGCGGAAATGAAGGGCCTGCGCATCCGCGTTCAGCAATCGGCGCTGATGTTCGACATGATCAAGGCGCTCGGCGCCGAGCCGATCGAGTTGCCCTATGGCCAGGTCCTGACCGGGCTCTCCACCGGTTTGATCGACGGCGCGGAAAACAATTGGCCGTCCTACGTCACGACCAACCATTACAAGCTGGCACCATATTATACCTTGACAGAGCACACGATGGGGCCGGAGGTACTTGTCATGTCGCTGCGCGCGTGGGAAAGCCTGTCGCCGGAAGACCGGGAAATCTTCCGAGATGCCGCGCGCAAGTCGAGCAGCTACATGCGCGGCGTCTGGAGCGGATTGGAGGAGAGCTCGCGCCAGCAGGCGCGCGCCGCCGGCAACACGATCGTCGCCGATTTCGACCGCAAGCCGTTCGAGAACGCGATGACCGCGATCTATGCCAATGCCGTCACGGATCCGGATTTGCGCCAGTTGATCGAGCGTATTCGCCAGGTGCAATGAGCTTCGATCTGGTCGCCCTCAAGGATGAGCAGCCGGCCGCACGCCAGGTGCGGCCGCGGCGCAGCCTCGACCTCGAGACCGAGAGCTTCGTGCGGGCGCTACCGATCCGCTGGCGCCTCCTGTCGATCGCCGCCCTCAATGCCACGGTCGCCGTGATCCTGGCGGCGCTGATCTGGAACGGCGCCAATGTGCTCAGCCGAGCCTGGGACGATGTGCGGCGCGTGCGCGAATCCGACAAGCTCCTGGTCCTGCTCGAGAGCGAAGCGAGCCGCCTGCAGAACCTGATCCACCGCTACATCAACCAGCCGAGCCAGGAGGTCTTGACCGAAATCCTCGGGCTCCACGGCGAGGTGCTGAGCACGCTGCGCAACCGCGGCGCCGTGGACCCCGTGCTCTCCGGCTCCGCCGACGAGCTGCGCGCCGTGACCGAGCGCTTCTTGCAGGGGTTCAGCGAGGTGCGCGCGGTGCAGAACACGATCACGCACACCTACGAGAACGACGTGATCAAGCCGGCGAAGGAGATGGCCGGGCTCTACGCCATCATCGAGGGAGCGATCGGCAAGCGCGACGCGCTGCTGCTGCCCTCGCTCGGAAAGTCGCGCGAGGCCTTCACCGCCAGCCTGGTCGCCGCCAACGCCTTCTATCTGTCGCTCGCCTCCGACGCCGCAGAGGAGGCGCGGCGCAACATCGCGACCGTCGAGCAGACCATCCCGGTGATGATCGATCTTGCGGAGAACAACCTGCAGCGCACGGCGCTGAGCGCGCTCGCTCAGCGCGCGGCCGCGTTCCGCGACGGAATGAAGACGCTGGCCGAGCAATTCGTCACGCGCGCCAACCTGCTGCAGACGGCGATCGACGACAATCAGGCCGCCATGATCGAGGTGATCAACAAGCTGTCCTCGCAGATGACACTGCGCGAGTTGCAGGCGCAAGGCAGTTTCGACCACACGCTCGCCGACATCTATCAGAACGTGGCACTGGTCGCGGTGATCTTCCTCACGCTGATCGTGGTGGTGGGCGTGCTGATCGCGCGCAGCATCATCCTGCCGCTCAAGGAGCTCATGGCGGAGATGCACGCCGTGGTGTCGGAGAAATACGACCAGCCCATTCACGGCACCCATGCCCGCGACGAGATCGGCGAGATGGCGCGCGCGGTCGCGGTGTTTCGCGAGAATGCCCTCGCCAAGCGCAAAGCCGAGAACGAGCTGCGCGCCTCGAAGGAGCGCGCCGAGAAGGCGCTCGACGACCTGCGCGAGGCGCAGCAGAACCTCATCGCCGCCGAGAAGCTGGCGGCGCTCGGTGGCCTCGTTGCCGGCGTCGCCCACGAGGTCAACAATCCCATCGGCATCAGCCTCACGGTGGCCTCGAGCTTCGCGCGCCGGTGCGACGATTTCGCCAAGGAGTTCAATTCCGGCCCGCTGCGGCGCTCGCGGCTCGAAGAATTCCTCGAAGGCGGGCGCGATGCCGCCAACCAGCTGGTGGTCAATCTGCAGCGCGCGGGCGAGCTGGTGCAGTCGTTCAAGCAGGTCGCCGTCGACCGCAGCCACGCCGAGCGCCGCCAGTTCGATCTGCGCGAATCGACCGATCAGATCATCGCCAGCCTGCGGCCGGTGCTGAAGAAATCGCAGATCTCGCTCACCGTCGATGTGCCGACCGGCATCGTCATGGACAGCTATCCCGGCTCCTACGGCCAGGTGCTGACCAACCTGTTTCTCAACAGCGTGGTGCATGCCTTCCCCGACGGGCGCCCTGGCAGCATCATCGTCGAGGCGCGGCAGTTGCAGAACGACGTGGACATCTTCGTGTCCGACGACGGCGTGGGCATGGGCGAGGAGACCCAGCGCCGCGCGCTCGACCCGTTCTTCACCACCCGCCGCAACGAAGGCGGAACCGGGCTCGGTCTTCACATCATCTTCAATCTCGTGACCCAGCAGCTCGGCGGCCGGCTGACCTTCGAGTCGCGGCTCGGCTGGGGCACGCGCTTCCGCATCACCATCCCGCGCGTTGCGCCCGGCGAATCGCCGCCGGTGCAGCCCGCGGCCATCATGGACAAAGCCCATGGCTGAAGACGATATCGTCCAGCTCATCGACGATCCCCGCGAGGAGCCCCGCGAGCCGGGACCGCGCTGGAAGATCGCGGTGATCGACGACGAGCCGGCGGTGCACGACGGCACCCGCTTCGCGCTCGCCGACTACCGCCTCAACGGGCAAGGGCTCGAGATCCTCTCCGCCTATTCGGCGGCCGAGGGGCGCGAGCTCATGCGCCGCCATTCCGACGTGGCCGTCGTCCTGCTCGACGTCATCATGGAGAGCGACACCGCCGGCCTCGGACTTGTGGAGTTCATCCGCAATGAGCTCAAGAACGAGACGGTGCGCATCATCCTGCGCACCGGGCAGCCGGGCCAGGCGCCCGAGCGGCGCGTCATCGTCGACTACGACATCAACGACTACAAGGCGAAGACCGAGCTCACGGCCGACAAGCTGTTCACCGCCTTGACCGCCGCGCTGCGCAGCCATCAGCAGCTGCAGCGCATGGTGGAGACCCGGCGCGGGCTCGAGATCATCATCGAGGCGGCTTCGGCGCTGTTCGACTTCAAGTCGATGCAGCGGCTGGCGGAGGGCGTGCTCACCCAGATCGCCTCGCTGCTCAACGTCGATTGCGCCGGCATCCTGGTTCTGCGCGAGGCGTTGAATGCGCACGAGACCTTCTCGGTGCTCGCCGGCTCCGGTTGCTACAGCCGCTTCATCGGCAGCGACGTCTCGCAGATCCTCGAGGGCGATGTGCGGCAGCTGGTCGAGGAGGCGTTCTCCCGCCGGCACCACGAGTTCTCGTCGCGCCGCTCGGTGCTCTACATCAAGACGCTGAGCGGCCGCGAGGTCGTCGTCGTGCTCGAGGCGGCGCGCCACCTCTCCAACACCGACCGCGCGCTGGTCGAGATCTTCTGCAGCCGGCTCTCCATCGCCTTCGACAACGTCATCCTGTACGAGCAGCTCCAGCGTGCGAACACCCGGTTAGAGGAGCGCGTCGCCGCGCGCACGCAGGATCTGACCAACGCCAACCGGCGCCTCACGCAGCAGTGGGCGCGGCTGCGTCAGGCCAACGCCTTCAAGAGCGAGATTCTCGGCACCGTCGCCCACGATCTGAAGAACCCGCTGGGCGTGATCCTCGGCCGCACCGAAATATTGAAAGAGATGATCGCCGGCGCCGGCGCGCTCAACGCCAACATCGACGCACAGGTCGCCTATATCCGCGACGCCACCAATCGGCTCACCCAGATGGTCGACGATCTCGTGTCAGACGCCATGGCCGACGCGCTCGACATCACCATCCGGCGCGAGCCGGTCGATATCTCGGTGCTGGTGCAGGAGGTTGCGGAGGCAAACCGGCCGATCGCCGCGCGCAAGGAGCAAACGATTACCGTCGTCGCCCCGCCCGATCACGCCGCCATGTGCGATTCCGACCGCATCCGCGACGCCATCGACAACCTGGTGAGCAACGCCATCAAGTACAGCCCGATCGGCGGATCGATCGATCTCTTGGTGGCGCGCGAGCAGGACGGTATACTCGTTCAGGTCAGGGATCAGGGTGCGGGCCTTTCGCCGGAGGACATTTCTCGACTGTTCGGTCGTTTCCAGCGGCTCTCAGCGAAGCCGACCGCGGGCGAGACTTCGACCGGCCTGGGCCTTTCGATCGTCAAGCGCATCGTCGACCTGCACAGCGGGCGCATCACGGTCGAAAGCGCGGGTCCCGGAAAGGGCGCAACCTTCAAGATGATGTTGCCGGTGACATGAGCCAGGCGCAGCACATCGTGGTGGTCGACGACGAGCAGCCGGCGCGCGAGATGGTCGGCGACTATCTACGCATGCACGGCTTCGCCGTGAGCCTGTGCGACGGCGGCGCGAGCCTGCGCCAGACGATTGCGCAGCAGCTGCCTGACCTGATCGTGCTCGATCTCAACATGCCCGAGGAAGACGGGCTGTCGATCATCCGCGACCTCAAGCAACGCGGCAGCGTGCCGATCATCATGCTCACCGCGACCGCCAGCGCCATCGATCGCGTGGTCGGGCTCGAGCTCGGCGCCGACGACTACCTCGCCAAGCCGTGCGAGCTGCGCGAGCTGCTCGCCCGCATCCGCTCGGTGCTGCGTCGCAGCGGCGCCACCCAGCAGGTGGCGGCCCAGGGCGCCGCCGCCTCGCCGCAGCCGGCGGCCGATCGCAACCGGGTGCGGTTCGGGACCAAATGGCTCGACCACGACGCCCAGGCGCTGCGCGACGACGAGGGCAACGAGCACCCCCTCACCGCCTCGGAATACGGCCTGCTCAAGGTCTTTGCCGCCAACCCCAAGCGGGTGCTCTCCCGCGACCGGCTGCTGGAGCTGGCCAATGCCCGCGACGCTGAGGCCTTCGACCGGGCGATCGACCTGCGGATCATGCGCATTCGGCGCAAGATCGAGCCCGACCCCGCCCACCCCTCGGTCATCCGCACGGTCCGTGGCGGCGGCTACCTGTTTTCCCCCACCGGTGAAACAACTTCGCTGGACTGATGCAAAATTGCCTCACCGGACGAAACATTGTACCGCAGCATGATACCTTTATTTCGTCGCAGGCTCTGCGACGAAATAATTGCCCATAACGGCGAAACCATTTTTCCTCCCCCACGTAACATCCAAGCAACAGGCCTTTGCTAATCAGTTTGCTTAAGGGCTGATTAATAGGGGATCGTCATGCAAACCCAATACGCGCTGCGCGATG
>JBKPUA010000081.1:0-9949 GCA_046735815.1 Pseudomonadota bacterium | reverse complement strand
CGGCTTCACCGCGCCCGACGCGATGTAAGGCGTCGCCGAGACCACCTGATCGAAGGTGAAATCGATCTGACCGGAGAGGAGATCGTTCGCAACTTGCGACAGCCCGCGATAGGGCACGTGCTGGATCTCGGTCTTGGTGAGATAGGTGTAGAGCAGGTAGGTGAGGTGCGAGATCGAGCCGGTGCCGGCGCTGCCGAAGGTCAGCTTGTGCGGATTGGCGACGGCATAGGCGGTGAAGTCCTTGAGCGTGTCGGCCGGGAAGTTCTTGCGGGTCACCAGCACCATGGGCGTGCTGGCGACCAGCATCACCGGCTCGAAATCGACGCGCGGGTCGTAGGGCAGGTTCTTGTAGAGCCCGACGCTGGCGGCGTGGCTGCCCAGATTGCCCATCACCAAGGTGTAGCCGTCAGGCGCGGCCTTGGCGACGCGCGCGGCCCCGATCGAGCCGCCGCCGCCGGTCACGGTCTCGACCACGATCTGCTGGCCGAGCGTCTGGCTCATGTGCTGGCCGAGAATGCGCGCGAGTACGTCGGTCGGCCCGCCGGCGGCGAACGGCACCACCATTGTGATGGGGCGGCTCGGGTAGGGCTCCTGCGCCTTCGCGCTTTGGCCGAGACCGGCCAGCACGACGGCGGCAAATAGACCGAAGGCACGCAAGCGCATCGTATGCTCCCTGAGCGGTGGAGTGGCCGGTTCTCGCTTGGGCTTGCGTCTCGGACGCCCCCGCCAAGACGACCTCTTGTGCCGTCGCCGACGAACCTGACCTAGTTGGATTGGATATTCAACTCCTTCACCAAGCGCTCGTACTTTGAAAAATCGCCGCGTACGAGCTGCGAGAACGCCGCAGCGCTGCCGCCGATCGGCTCTTGCGCCGATTGCGTGAAGCTGTTGCGGATGGTCGGGTTGGCCAGCGCCTTGTTGACCTCGGCGTTGAGGCGGTCGACGACGGTCGGCGCCGTCCCCGCGGGCACGAAGACGCCGAGCCATTGGTCGAGCACGAGCTCCTGGAATCCCGCTTCCCGGTACGTCGGCACGTCCGGCAGACTGGGAGAGCGCTCCGCCGTCGTCTGCGCCAGCAGCCGCAGCGTGCCCGCCTTGTAATGCGGGATCAGCGGCGACGATCCGAGCGATCCCACCATGATGTGGCCGGCAACAAGGTCGTTGATCGCCTGCCCACCGCCGCGATACGGCACGTGCTCCAGCGTGATGCCGGCGAGCTTCGCAAACCACGCAGCGGCGATATGTTGCTGCGAACCCAATCCCGACGTCGCGTAACCCAGTCTTGGTCGCTGCTTGGCGACGGTGACGAATCCGTTGAGCGAATCGACGCCGAGCTTGGGATGGACTGCGAGCACGACCGGCTGGCGCGATAATTGGGTCACCGGCACCAGGTCGTTCATCGGATCGAAGTTCAACTTGAAGATATGCTGCCAGGTGGCCACCTGATCGGTGGCGATCAGAATGCTGTAGCCATCGGCCGCGCTCTTGGCGGCAGCCTCCGTGCCGACAACACCGCTGGCGCCCGACTTGTTCTCGATCACGATCTGCTGGCCGAGCGTTCGCGACAGGTATTCGCCGATGACGCGGGCGGCGACATCGGTCGAACCGCCGGCCGGAAACGGCACGATGAAGCGAATCGGCCGGTTCGGCCATTCCTGCGCTTGACTCGCGCTCGCAATTGCGAGGACCAAAGCAATAGACGCAATGAAGATTCGCAACATGACCATTGGAAAAAATGCTCCGCCCTTCATGTCCACATAGATTATCGTATCCGTCCTTGCCGAGGCGCGCCACTTGGCCGCGCCGCCATCTAAACTTAGGTGCGCTCCCCGCCATGCCGTTCTCGACCTATCTACCCGAGCACATGGGCTCGATCAGGCTTTCACCCCCGGGGCCGTTCGTGGCGGGCTCGTTTGCCGAGCTGACATTGACCTATACCGCCGGCACGTTCGGCATCGACGATACCGGCATGGTGAAGATCTCGTGGCGGACGACATCCGACATGAGCAAGCCGCAATTCGACAACCCCGCGGCGCCCAATTTCACCACGGTGGAGGCGAGCAATGGAGCGAAGCTCGAGGTCTGGTTCGACCGCCTCAACATCCGGCCTTACGCCAACACGTTGCTGATCCGCGTTGGCCGCGGCTATCTGCGCTCCGGCGACACGCTGACGGTGCGAATTGGTGATCGCCGGCAAGGTTCGCCCGGATATCGGCTGCAAACCAATTGCGAGGCGCGGGTCGAACTGCGGACCTCGATCGACGCATTCGCGACTTACGAATTCACCGAGCTTCCCGAACAGCCGGCATTTGCGCTGGTGCCGGGCCCGGCGGCGCATTGGAAGGCGATCTGGCCCTCGCTCGTCCTGACCGGCGAGCCGTTTCGCCTGGCGATCGTGGCGGAGGATGCGTGGGGCAATCCGACCGACGCGGCCGAGCAGCGCCTCGCATTGGTACCGTCGCGGCCGGTGCGCGGGTTGCCCGAGAGCGTGGCAGTCGCGCGTGGCGACGGACCGCTCGTGCTCGACAATCTGGTCATCGATGAAGCCGGAGACCTCGAGTTAGGTGTCGTCGGCAAAGACGGCGACGAGCTTGCGCGCGCCAATCCGTTGCGCGCCGTCGCGGCCGCTCCGCTGCGCCGCTTCTGGGGCGATCTGCACGGGCAGAGTGGCGAGACGATCGGCATGGGCACGGCGGAAAGCTACTTTCGCTACGCGCGCGACCAAGCCTTCATCGACATCGTCGGCCATCAGGGCAACGATTTTCAGATCACCGATGCGTTCTGGGCCGAGCTCAACCGCCTCACGGCGGAGTTCGACGCACCCGGCCGCTTCGTCTGCCTGCCCGGCTACGAATGGTCGGGCAACACCGGCATGGGCGGCGACCGCAATATTTTCTTTCGCCGCGAGGGTCGGCCGATCCGCCGCTCGTCGCACATCCTGGTGGACGGTCGGACCTCGACCGATGCGATCTATACGGCCGATCAGCTATTCCGCGCGCTCGAAGGCGAGGACGCCATCGTCATTGCGCATGTCGGCGGGCGCTATGCGGACCTCAACTATGCCCACGACGGCCGGCTCGAGCGCGCGGTGGAGGTGCATTCGACCTGGGGCACGTTCGAATGGCTCCTGCATGACGCCTTTGTGCGCGGCTACCGTGTCGGCGTCGTATGCCACAGCGACGACCACAAGGGTCGCCCCGGCGCCACCCGACCGGGCGCATCGACCTTCGGCGCGATCGGCGGGCTTACGTGCTATCTCATGCCCGAGCTCACGCGCGATGCCTTGTTCGAGGCGCTGCGTCGGCGGCGACACTACGGCACCACCGGCACGCGCTTGTTCCTCGACCTGCGCGGCACGTTCGCGCACCCGGTGACTGCATTTTCGGAAGACCCGCAGCTTGCCCGCGCCGACGAATCCGCCGTGCGCGCGGTCTTGATGGGAGACATCGTTCGGTCGGGCCCCGTGCCGATGCGGCTTCATGCCGAAGTAATCGGAACCGCGCCGATCGAGCGGGTGGACGTGCTGCACGGCACGTGCGTGGCGCAAACCGCTCGTCCCTTCAACGCAGCCGATCTCGGTCGCCGCGTACGCGTGCTGTGGCAGGGGGCGGAGTATCGCGGCCGCGGTCGCGAGACGCTGTGGCGCGGAAAATTGACGCTCGCCGGCAATCGTATTGCGCGTTTTGCCCCGGTGAACTTCCTCAACCCCGAACGAAAGGTTGAGGCAACCGTGCCCGGCACCGCGCTCGCCTGGAATTCGGTGACGACCGGCAATCTCGCCGGCATCGATCTGTGGCTCGACGAGGCGGGACGCGGGACGCTCGTGCTCGAAACCAACGTCGTCTCCGGCGAGATCGATCTCGCGATGCTCGGCGACGATACGATCGCATTCGAGGGCGGCGGCCTTGGCCGTCGCATCAGCGTTTATCGTTTGCCCGAACGCGATTGGAGCCGACGCCTGGCAGTCGACCACGAGGTAACGTTCTCGGGCAGTGCGGACCTTCCGGTGTATTTGCGCATCACGCAGAGCGACGGCCATCAGGCTTGGTCGAGCCCGATCTACCTCATCGCTTAGTGCGACGCTATGCGCCCCGCACCTTCGGCAGGTCGATGAAAGGCCAGGGGCTCGGCATGTCGCCGACCGGCACCTCGATCAGCGCCGGCTCGTTCGCCGCCAGGCTTTTTTCCAGCGCGTCGCGCAGCCCGTGCGGATCCATGACGCGGCAGCCGGATATACCGAAGCTGTCCGCGAGCCGCACGAAGTCGGGATTGGCGAGATCGGTGCCGATGACGCGGTTGCCGTGCAGGCTCTTCTGCATGTTGCGCACATTGCCGTAGGCGCCGTCGTTGAACACGATCACCACGATGGGGATGCGGTGCCGCACGGCGGTCGAAAGCTCCTGCACGTTGAACATGAAGCCGCCGTCGCCGCTGAGCGCCACGACAGGAACGTCGCCGCCGAGCGCGTGCTTGGCGCCGAGGGCGGTGGCGACGCCCCAGCCGAGTGTGCCCTGGTAGCCCGACGAGATGAATGTGCGCGGCTTGCGCGCCTCGTAGGCCGAGCGGGCGGTGTAGCCGACCTGGGTCAATTCATCGATCAGCACGCCGTCGTCGGGCAGGACGTCGCGGATCGCACGCAGGAAGCCGAGCTGCGGCGTGAGTACGGAGAGTTTTTCCGCAATGCGTTCCTTGAGCGCGCGGCTCGCGGCGACGCGATCGGGCCGCGTGGCGGGCAAATGCGCGAGATGTTGCGTGAGACGCGCGAGCACGGCCGCGGCATCGCCGGTAAGCCCGATCTGCGGCGTGCGAATGCGGTCGAGCTCGTCGTGATCGATATCGACCTTGATGAGCGTGAGCTTATCGTCGATGCCCCAGCCGCCCAGCGGCAGCTGCAGCCTAGTGCCGACCGCGAGCACCACGTCGGCCTTGGGCCAGAGCGCATGACCGCCGGGGAGCGCATGGGCAAGCGGGTGGCGATCGTCGAGCACGCCGCGTCCGCGGCGATAGGCGACGACGGGTGCGCCGAGCCGCTCGGCGAGCGCGCGCACCTCGTCGCCGGCGTCGAGCGCGCCGCCGCCAACGAAGATCACCGGGCATTCGGCCTTGGCCAGGAGATCGGCCGCCCGCTCGATCGCATCCTCGTCGAGCGGTGCAGCGCCATCGAGCGGCAAGGGCGGCAGCAATTCGACCTCGGCGCGGGCGGCGAGCATATCGGGCGGCACTTCGATCCCGACTGGCCGTGGCCGCCCCGAGCGCAGCTCCTTCAACGCGCTCCCGACGATCGCCGGCGCGTCCTTCGGCGCATTCACGCGCTCGGCCCATTTGGTCAATTTGCGTAAGATTCCGAGCTGGTCGGGAATCTCGTGCAGCAGGCCGTGGCTCTTGCCGATGCCGTGGCTCGGGATCTGGCCGATGAGCGCGAGCACGCGCGCGCCGGTCGAATAGGCGGTGGCGAGCGCCGCACTGCTGTTGAGGAAGCCCGGACCCGGCACCACCGAATAGGCGGCGGGCTTGCCGGTCGCGAGCGCGGCGCCGAGCGCCATATAGGCGGCGCCCTGCTCGTGGCGGGTATGCACGACCGACAGCGCGTCGCCGGCGTCGAACATGGCGTTGAACAGGTGATCGCTCTGCACGCCGGGAAGGCAGTAGATGGTCGAGATATCGTGCGCCAGCAGTGAGCGAACGACAGCATCACCTCCGCTCATCAGCGGCATTCGAATTCCTCCCGCGCTTTGTTGCGGACGCGCCGGTGCGCGTTTTGGCGTTCTGGATCGTCTTCCACACATTGTAGGGCGTGGCCGGCATCTTGATGTCGCGCACGCCGTAGTCGCGCAGCGCATCGACGATGGCGCTGATCACGGTCGCTGGTGACGCGGTGGTGCCGCCTTCGCCGCCAGCCTTGATGCCGAGCGGATTGGTAGGCGAGAGCACCTCGGCGATTTCGGTCTTGAACGGCGGCACCGTGTCGGCGCGCGGCAGGCCGTAGTCCATGAGCGAGCCGATGAGCGGCTGGCCGCTGTCGGGCTCGACGTAGCATTGCTCCGACAGCGCCTGGCCGACCCCTTGCACGATCGCGCCGTGGGTCTGGCCGTGCACGATCAGCGGATTGATACAGCGTCCGACATCGTCGACCGAGGCATAGCGGGTGATGCGCACCGCTCCGGTGTCGGGATCGACCTCGACCTCGCAGATGGCGCAGCCGTTGGGAAACACGGGATCGTGCATCTCGTTGTCGGTCACCACTGCGATGCCGTGCGCGAATTCCTGCGCGAGCTCCGTGGGCAGATCGTGGCGCGCCGCCTCTTGCGCCAGCTCGAGGAAATCGAAGCTGCGGTTGGTGTCGCGCGAGGAAAACCGGCCGTCGCTGAACTCGACGTGGTCGGGCGGCACTTCCAGCAATGCGACCGCGAGCCTTTTGCCTTTGGCAATCAGCTCGGGAAGGGCTTTCGAGAACACCGTCGCGGCATGACGCATGGAGCGGCCGGAATGCGAGCCGCCGCCCACCTTCACCACGTCGGTGTCGCCCAGAATGATGTGCACGCGCTCGACCGGCACATGCAGCAGATCGGAGACGACTTGCGCAAAGCTCGTCTCGTGGCCTTGGCCGCTCGGCTGCGTGCCGATGACGACGTCGACGCGACCTTCGGGCCGCACGGTGATGCGCGCCTGCTCGTTGGGCGCGCCGATCGAGGATTCCACGTAGTTGGTCAATCCGCGGCCGAGCAGCTTGCCGCGCCTGGCGGCCTCGCGCCGACGCTGCTCGAAACCCTTCCAGTCGGCGATGCCCATCGCCCAGTCCATGTTGTCCTCGTAGCGGCCGCTGTCGTAGATCATGCCGACGGCGTTGCGGAAGGGCATCGCTTCGGGACGGATCAGGTTCTTGCGCCGCAGCGCGATGCGATCGACACCGAGCTCGCTCGCCGCGGTGTCGATGAGGCGCTCGATCGCGTAGGTCACCTCCGGCCGCCCGGAGCTGCGATAGGCCTGGGTCGGCATGGTGTTGGTGTAGACGGCCATCGCGCGCAGCGTGGCGGCGGGAATGGCGTAGCAACCGGGGATCAGGCCGGCGCCCTTGGAGAGCGGCGAGAGCGACACGCAGCGCGCCCCCACATTGCTGATATTGGTGGCGCGCATGGCGAGGAAGCGCCCGTCGCTCCCGAGCGCCAGCTCGACTTTGGTGACGAGGTCGCGTCCCTGATAATCGCTGAGGAAGGCTTCCGAGCGCGTAGCGGTGAACTTGACCGGGCGGCCAAGCTTGCGCGCCGCCCACAGCACCAACCCGAACTCGACGAAGATGCGGTTGCGGGTGCCGAAATTGCCGCCGACGTCGTAGGAGAGAACCCGCAAGCGCTCGGGCGCAACGCCGAGCACGGCGGCGAGCTCGCGCTTCTGCCGCACCGCGCCGCCGCTGCCGGCATGGAGCGTGTAGCGTTCCGCTTGCGCGTCGTAATGCCCGAGCGCGGCGCGCGGCTCGAGCGGCACGCCGGTCACCCGGTCGATGTGGAAGTCCATGGCGACGACGTGGTCGGCGCGCGCGAACGCAGTGTCGGTCGCCGCCTTATCGCCGAAGGAGGTATCGACCGGAATGTTATCCAGCACCTCGTCCCAGATCACCGGCGCACCCGGCAGCATCGCGTCCTCGGAGTGATAGACGCCAGGCAGCACCTCGTAGTCGACCTCGACCGCTTCCGCCGCATCGAGCGCTTGCGCCACCGTCTCCGCCACGACCATGGCCACCGCCTCGCCCACGTGGCGCGCCTTGTCGGCCGGCAACAGCATGTGCGGACCGATGAACACGGCGGCACCGCCCGCGGCCGTGAGCTTCATGTCGTATTTGGTCTTGGGTAGTGGATCGTGCGGAATGGCGCTCAAGCCTTCGGCGAGGCAATCGGCGCCGGTGAAGACGCCAAGCACGCCGGGCAGCGCTTTGGCGCGCGCGGCGTCGATGGCGCGGATGCGCGCATGCGGGTGAGGGGAGCGCACCATCACCGCATAGGCTTGGCCGTCGAGACTGAAATCGTCGCTGAAGCGGCCGCGGCCGGTGGTGAGGCGGGCGTCCTCCTTGCGCACGATAGGCTTGCCGATGAAACGGAAGCTTTGCGATCGCGTCGGCTGGTCGAAGTCCGTCATCGGCACGCTCGGGAAATTCTACCATCGCAGGAGGGAGGCGCCGGATGATCCATCCGGCCGGGCCGGAAGCTCCTTCTTTTCCGCGCCAAATGCAAATATACGTCGCCTAATTTTTTGCGCGACTGCCGAGAGGGGTTCGATGCCTTACCAGGACTTTCGCCAGTTCCTCGACGTGCTGCGCCAGCACGGCGAGCTCATCGACATTAACCGGCCGGTGGCGTTGAACGACGTCGGCAAGGCGATGAAGCGGAGCTACATGCGGCAGGGCCCCGCCATCATGTTCAACCAGAACGGCACCGATTATCCGCTGGTCGCCGGCGTCTATTCCACCCGCAGCAAGGCGCTGCTCGCCTTCGAGGCCGAGGAGGACACGATCTTCGACAAGGTTCTCAGCGGCCTCGACCATCCGATTGCGCCCACCGCATGGTCTGGCAAGCCGCCCTGCCAGGACGAGGTCATCACCGGCGACGACATCGATCTCAAGCGCTGGCCGATCCCGACATATAGCCCCAAGGACGGCGGCCCCTACATTACGCCGGGTATCGTGGTGTCGGAGGACCCCGAGACCGGCGTGCCCGACATCGGCCATTACCGCTTTCTCATCCTCGGCAAGGACACGGTTTCGTTCTCGGCGCAGCCGTTCCATCGCTTCGGCAAGCACCTCGCCAAGCACAAGCGGCGAGGCAGCGTGCCCAAGGCGGCGCTAGTGATCGGCGTCGATCCGATCCTCGCCTATACCTGCCAGGTGCAGGTCCCCGACGATACCAACGACTGGGGCGTGGCCGGTGGCCTGTGCGGCGCGCCGGTAGAGCTTGCGCCTTGCGTTACTTCCGACATCGCGGTGCCGGCGACGGCCGAGGTGGTGATCGAGTTCGAAGTCGACCTCAACGAGACCGTGCTGGAGGGGCCGCTCGGCGAATATACCGGCTACTACACCCGGCCGTCGCAGAAGCCGGTGGCGCGCATCACTGCCATCACCCACCGCAGGAAGCCGATCTTCCAGGGCCTGCTGACGGGAAAGCCGATCACCGAGAACCACATCCTCAAGCAGATCCCGTTCGAGGCGTCGTTCTTCCGCGCGCTCAAGCGCCAGTTTCCCACCATCACCTCGATCTCGGTGCGCGCCTCCGCCGGAGTTTCGTTCTACGTGGTCATCGCCATGCAGCCGCGCTATGCGGGCGAGGCGCGGCAGGTGATCCTGGCGGCGATGGCGAGCAACATCCGCCCGAAATGGACCATCATCGTCGATCCTGACATCGACGTGCACAACTCGACCGAGGTTGAATGGGCAATGGCGTTCCGCGTCCAGCCTCAGCGCGATGTGATCGTGATTGAGAACACGCCGGCGGGGCCGTCCGATCCCTCGGTCGATCTCAGCAAAGACCGCGCCATGCGCCTCTCGTCCTCGATCGGCATCGACGCCACGCGGCCGTTCGGCGAGCCGTTCTACGACGTCGCCGACGTGCCGGGCTGGCAGGATTTCGAGATGCCCGAGTTGGATTAAGCGAAGGGCGGGAGCTGCTACTCCGCCGCCGCGGGCAGCTTGCGGCGCACGCGACCGCGCGGCGCTTGCGCGGCGCCCAGTGCGCGGAAATTCTCGATGATCCGGCCGGCGATTGAGAACAGCTGCGCGACCTCGGCCTTGCGCAGCCCCTTGCTGGCGCGCGCATTGGCGTCGGCGGCGCAGGCCATCAGCGGCGCCTCGAGCGCGGCGCTGGCCGGCGTGAGAAACACGTTGATCTTGCGGCGGTCGGTGGCGTTGCGCACACGGGTGATGAGCTTCTCCGCTTCGAGCGCGTCGAGGATGGCGGTCGAGGAC
>JBKPUA010000080.1:0-8996 GCA_046735815.1 Pseudomonadota bacterium | reverse complement strand
GAAGCACCGTCGGAGGCTTGTTCATCATGCCACCGATCGTCTGCCCGCCGGCAGAGAATTGTTGATATTCGCCCATCGCGCCGACGTTGGTTTGCGCTTTTTGCCAGCCAAAGAGCTCGCCGTAGAACGCCCACGCCTGCTTCCAATCGGCGGCGAGCAGCTCGTGCCAGCCGACACGACCGCGCGAGCGCGGATCGGCGACCTGCTCCTGGCGGGGCTTGGTTCCCTTGAATAGCCCCACCGTGGCCATTTGCGGGTCGGCGACGATCGCAAAGCGGCTGACGTCGGGAATGTCCATCGGTGGGACGTGCACGACACCCCCCAGACGCTGGATCCGGTCCGCGGTCGCGTCCACGTCGTCGACCCCGACATAGCCGAGCCAGCGCGGTCTCGCCCCCATTGTTGCCGCGTCCTCCGACAGGCCCATCAGGCCGGCAACCGAGGCTTCTCCGGCGGTGAAAAGGGTATAGGGCATGCCAGGCCCTGAGGCATCCCGCGTGCCCCAGCCCACGACCTCGGCGTAGAAAGCCTGGGCGGCCTCCACGTCTGTCGTCAGCAATTGGTACCAGATGAAAAGGCCGTGCGAATTGGCCATGTCTGCTTCGGCGCTGCGCTGAGAGGCAACTCCTCAGCGCGACAAGTTCCGGGGGAATAACGGTGAGGCCAAGAAAGAGCAAGCAACGACATGGCGTGGAGGAACTTGCCGTGGCAACGCGCGTTGCGTGGGGAGGCCGCGGTCCGCGGTAGCAGATGTCTATTGCCGGTTCACAACCGGGCGTATGGGGATAGGGCGCAAACGAAACATTCACTGGAAAGCAGCGGAGGACGACATGCCACGTACGAGGCAGACTTCGAAGCGAGCCACTCGGAAAGAGGTCGTACCGGTGGTGGGCGCCGTCGGGGTGTCTTTGTCGCTGGCGAGCGGCGCATCCGCCGCCCCCGCGGTGGCGGCCGCCGATGTGCCGTCGTGGGATACTACTCCCTCCCAGCTCGCTCTCAGTGAGGAAGAAATCGCCGACGTCAGCTTGGGAACGTTCTACGTCTTCGACAAGGAAAACGCCGAAATACCAGGCCAACAATATGCCCAACGAGGTTGCGGTGGCTGCGGAGGGTGCAGAGGCTGCGCCAGAGGCTGCAGAGCCTGCCGAGCTTGCGGCGGCTGCGGCGGCTGCAGCTGTGGTTGTTGCATTTCGTGGGGCGCTTGCCGCTTCGTTTGCTAGACGCGGCTACCCGTAAGGGACTCGGACACTGCCACCACGTCTCTGCGGCCGCGCTCCCCATCGCGCTTCCGATCGCTGCACGGCTTCGGACGGCGTCCCGGTCGGGCGATTACACCGGACCCAGGCATCACACGCGTTCCGCGTTGCCAGCGGAACTTTGGCCGCCCTGGACAATTGTGTCATCGGGCGACGCCAAGCGTCAGCGATGCAGCCATGGGCAAAAGCGCGTCGTCGAAGAAGGTTGCAACCGCGTCGCAGGCATGCGGGGCGATTGGGCGCGAGCACGCGCTCAACCGGATTTTCTCCGAGGTCGCTCATATCACGTCGCGAGAGGCGGGACGACCTTGGGTCTTTGTTCTTGCCTGCGCCATCATCCTCGTGTGGGGGGTCACCGGGCCCTTATTTCACTTTTCCGATACCTGGCAGCTTGTCATCAACACCGGCACCACCATCGTCACCTTCCTGATGGTGTTTCTGATTCAGAACTCCCAGAACCGCGATGCGGCCGCGATCCAGGTCAAGCTCGACGAGCTCATACGGGTGAGCAAGGCGCAGAACTCCTTCGTCGGAGTCGAGCATCTGACGGACGAGGAGCTCGAGGAGCTCCGCACCCGGTGCGAGAGCCGAGCCAGGGCCCAGGCCGCACGTCGCGGCGGCGGAGCCACAACGAACGACAAGGTGCGCTCGGTGAGCTTGAATGGTGCGACGGGCGCTCGCGCGACCGGCCGCCGCAGGTCGGCAGGAGGCGGAGGAGACGATCAACTGGCTTAGCGCGCTGCGCCGGGGCCTGAAGTTGAGTCCTTGCGCCTCCTTCAGCTTCGTCCTAGCGGCCTCCCCCAATCCAGCGAGACGGGTAACAGCCGCGGCTCCGGGAAGGCGGACTCCGGCGATGGCGCAACGATCGCCACGACCTCATGAGCACGAATGAACGAGGCCGCCAACTGAGGCGGCCTACACGCGCGGCGGTTGTTTGCGTACATCGTCCAGCGCCCACTCGCACAAGAGATCTGGATCACGCAGGCCATCCTTCGCAAGCGCGATGATTCTCTTGGCTAGCATTTCAGTAATTGGGTCAGATCGATCCGTAAGTCGGAGGGCTGCCCGCGCCATTTCGAAGGCAATCCCCATAATTCGTCTCGTCTCAGGATCGAGGCTGTGCCCGTCTAAATATTGGGTGAGGGACATGGGGCGCTCCTTGGTAACAGGCGGGAGCGCGATCGGTCTCTCAGCCACCGGCGCCTGCTCACGAGCCGCTGCCGGTGATAGAAACAGCGTAAGCCCAATTAGGACACTTAGCGATTCGAATTAGGACAGATCACTCGGAGTTAGGACACTACCCACCGCACAAAAGGGGCGGACCATGAACGTTCCGAGAATCACGAGTGACGTCAATTACTCACTATTGGCCCGAACAAAAGTGAACAGAGCCGGCCAAATTCGAATTCGGTAAGCGCGGCCTATGATTGATAGCGGGTGCGGCCGGGGACACTCTGATTTCCTATTTCGAATTTTCGGCCAATGGAACCGAGTTCGAGGTTGTGAATTAGGAGCCTGCGAGCAATGGACCCCCCTCTATCCTGTTGCTCGCTTAGCCCTGATCAGCCCCGCTTCGGCGGGGCTTTTTTTAAATTGGCGGCCTCTTGGTTATGAAGAAACGACTGGCCGAATCTGTAGATTTTGATCAAACTTTCCGAACTGCGGCGACGGCCCAGCGGACGGCATGCCATGCCCATCTCACCCTACCTGAACAGACGACGGTTCGACCCCGAGACCCATCGCATTCTAGGCCTCGCATTCGAATTGACCTGCATCGCCCTGGAGATCGGAAGCAGCGATGACGAGGTCAAGCAAGCCATTGCCGAGAAGATCATCGAGCTTGCCAAGACCGGCGAGCGCAACCCCGATGTCCTGTGCGAACAGGCACTCAAGGATATCCGCAGGCCGGAAGAGTGAGGGACTCGCCGGTTGGGCTCTCGTCCTACAGAGGGCTGCAATGATCTCCCGGGGCGGACCTCTCGCCCGTCCTCGCCAGCATCGCTACCGTTGCTTAGTGCTCTCCTGCACTTCGCATTTTTGCCAGAGCCGACGTCAAGCCTGTCTCGGCTGCGGTTCTCCAGTTCCGCGACCATGTGCGTACACGGCAAAAGGTTAGAGCCCTCCACGGCTAGCACGAACAAAAAACTCAGCGTTCGGTCAGACGATAAAGCGGGACCACGAGTACGAATTCAGTCCCATCGACATCCCCGCGATAGCTAACGGCTGCTTGCAATTGTTTTGAAAGTCCCGCGACGATCCGCATTCCCAATCCTCTGCTCTTGGCGAGGTCAAAGCCAGCGGGCAATCCGACGCCGTTGTCGCGCACAGATATAATCGCAGTGTTCTCGTCTCGTCGGGCCAACCGCACCCAAATGTGTCCATCAGAGCGATTAGATAACGCATGTTTGACCGCGTTGGTGACGAGCTCATTGACGATCAGAGCCAGCGAAATCGCTCGATCGGGGTCAAGCTGAAGTCCCTGCACAGCGTCGAAATCGAGCTTGCAGTGAGGGGGCCCGCCAATGGCGTCCGCGCAGACCTCTTGCAGGTACGGGCCAAGATTGATGTTTTCGAGGTCCGCATCATACGACAGCCGTTCGTAGGCGCGCCCGACGGCCGAGACACGACCCGATGCTTCGGTCAGATGCGCTCTAATTACCTCATCGTCCGCGGCACCGGCCTGCAGGTGCAGCATGCTGGATACGATCTGCAGACTGTTCTTCACTCGATGTGTGATTTCTTCAAGCAAGACTTGCTGGCGGTCCAGGGCTGTCTTGAGTTGCCGCTCATGCCATTGCCGCTCGATCGCCATACCCAGGATGTTTGCCGCTCCTTGCAGGAACGCGATATCGTGCTCGCTGAACTCCCCCTCGGATCGGCTGTCAACCTCCAACACACCGTAGGGGGAATCATCGCCTTGAAGGATGACATTCATGGCGCGGCGAATGCCGTGTTCAACGAGCAGCTCCGGTGTCCTAAACCGTTGCTCATTCTCAAGGTGATTGCTGATTACTGGTTTGCCGGTGCGCAAGGCGAACCCGGAAGGGATTCGAGATCAGCGCCAATGGTC
Organism: Pseudomonadota bacterium; assembly: GCA_046735815.1. GTDB lineage: Bacteria > Pseudomonadota > Alphaproteobacteria > Rhizobiales > Xanthobacteraceae > VAZQ01. The sequence goes on along the minus strand of JBKPUA010000080.1, from coordinate 4,670 downwards.
GCTACGCCGACAATGCCCTCATGCCAACCGACACCTGCGCGAACCAGAAATCGATTTTGCGCCGGCAAGTACTCTAAGACCTTGCAAAATTTCGCCTCCATCCCTTCGGCAGTGAGGCGAGCAGTCTGATTCAACAGCTCGAGGAACGGCGTCCCCTGTAGCGCCATGACGCCCAATTCCGCGAGAATCTCCTGTTGGCGAATCCGCAGATGCAATGCGCGTGTCGTGAGCTCCACGTGTTCCGCCCGGTCCTTGCCGGGTTCTATCACTGGCTTGGGATCGCCGGATCGATCGTTGGGTTGGTCCATAGTAGATCGCTTCTAGTAGACGAGTCCTGCCAGGCCTCGCATTTCCGAACGCTCCCGGGAACGGGAGATCCATGGACCTCCGCCTTGGACTGCGCGAACTTCGAAGCGAACCGTCGCGACTGGATATCGCCGGGCCGAGAGACTCACAGTTAGCCCGCATCTTCCCGAAACCATTCCGCATAGTGCGCGAAGGCTTCTCTCACCTCGTCGCTCGGGCCGATGTCTCCCGATTTACCGGCGCCGCCGCACGCTACGAGCGCGGCAAGCCACCACTGCACCGCCGAACTGTGAATGTTCTCGCCTTCTCAACTGATCGGCTTGCGTTCGGTCCTGTGTTATCCAGCGCCAGACTGCAGGATATCAGATTGGCGAGGATCAGTCAGGAGCTAACGAAACGATTTTACAACCTGTTAGCGGTTGGCGAGGGTAGGCCGACGTCTCTTATGGGTCTAACTGAGAAGAACTCGGCCTGAGCGCGGCGGGCTGGGAGGCAGCGCTGATCAAGCGTGTCGCGCCAAGCTCGACATGGAGACGCTGGTGTGGACGAGTGGCAGGAGCTTCCCGCTGTCGCGCCTGGAAAGCCGCTTGCGCTGTCCGCACTGCGGATCGCGCGACGTGCAGCTCATCTTCACGGTGCCGAGCAACGCGCAGGCGGCGAAAGCGAGCAAGCGATAGGGCGAGCTTGATGCGAGCGGCGCGTGGGGGTGGTGAGCGAAGCGCGACGCGTCGGCGTCTCCGCAAGCACGCTGCCGTGCGCGCTTCGCTCCACCACCCTACGCGCTGTCTTCCTTGCTTGACCCCTGGGAAGCGTGGACCATAGAGTTCCAACCAGGCCCACCCTGCCCCCGCCGGCAGATGAGGCCCCACTGATTCGCGTCATCAGTCGGTCATGGAATGACCCGCGGCTCGCTTCTTGTGGGAGATGTTTGCTGGGTGGGGATTGGCTGAAAGGCTGCCGAAAGGAAGACATCATCAAGAAAATGATCGACGCAATTTTATCCCGGCGACACCGATTGGCGAGATGACTCAGCTCATCGTCAAGCGCGGCAACGCCTCCCGCACTTCCGGTCAATGGAAGGACGAGGACTACGACGTGCTCACCGATGGCAAGGTGATCGGGCGCATCTTGGAGGAAGGCTCGCGCTTTGGTCCGCCGGAGCTGCGATGGGTCTGGTCGATCACCTCGATCGTGCCGGCGTCACCCGCGTCGCACGGCACCGCGTCGACGCGCGAAGAAGCCATGGCGAAGTTTCGCGCCTCATGGAGAAGGCGCGCTGTTGCGGGTGAGCTTTTCTTATCAACGAGCTCCCTTCAGCGGCATTCGAAACACTTCCCGCCCCGACTCATCGGTGACAATGACCTGATCGCCGGAGACATCTCTCGCGCGCTTGTTCCGGGCAAGGTCCCCCGCCATCCCGACCGCCTCCTGCATTGCCTCGATAAGTGAAGGTAGATTCTGCCCTTGGACATCCTCAACAGGGGTCCGGCCGCTGAGGTTGAAATGGAATGTCGGCATGCGCGTCACCCTTGCGCAGCCAACCCCTCTGATAGGAAGCTCGTTCCCCGAGAATTGCAGATCAGATCGACGCCGTCTGCGGGGTGGCAAACACTGCCTCGGTGCGGCGGCGGATCGTGCGGTAACACTCGCAAGCAGCCTCCTCAAGCTTGAGGCGGTCAATGATCTCAATGCGACCGCGATAGTATCTGATCAAGCCGCGCTGCTGGAGCTCGCCTGCGACGACCGTCACGGTCGATCTGCGAACAGCCAACATCTCGGAGATGAATTCGTGGGTCAGTGGAAGATTGGGATCGTCCGCTCGATCCAAGGTCTGGAGCAGCCACCGGGCCAAACGAGCCTCCAGCGGATGCATCGCATTGCAGGCCGCGGTTTGTTGGACTTGCGCCAGCAGGGCTTCCTTGTAGCGGAGGATCAGGTTGCGGATGCGTTCGCTTTGGCCGACCGCAGCTTGAAAGTTCGAGACGGAAATAACAGCCGCGGCTCCGGGAAGGCGGACGACGGCGCGGGTGAACGCATTCCAAGGCCCCAGGCCTCCGAATGCGCCGATCGCCCCCTCGCGGCCGACGGTGGCCGTGTCAACCACCTCGCCACCTTCCATCACGGAAACGAGCGAGACCACCCCGCTCAATGGGAAATAGACCTTCTCGACTCGCGCCTCCTCCTCCTGCAACACCTGCCCCTGCACCAGCGAAACGACCGGCAGATGCGGCGCGAGCAGGCCAAAATCGGCGTGATCCAAAATCATCAGAAGGCGGTTTGCGCGCGGATGCAGATCCATCGGCAATCTCAGGGATGCGCGACCCGACTCGAGGGCGATAAGTTGATCCTTTCAGCCGATGCTGGGTTCTGTTCGCTGGTCGACAAACAACGCGAACACATCACAGGCATGAGCGCAGAAGCCGACGCACGGTCGTCGACCGACGCCAGGGCCCAGTCCGCACGTCGCGGCGGCGAAGCACGACAAACGACAAGGTGCGCTCCGTGAGCCTGAATGATGCAACCCGCAAGCAAAGCCCCGCTACCGTCGCCCGATAGCGGGGCGCTCAACACAGGTTGACACTTGTTGCGTGTGCGCCTGCACACTCTGTCGGTTATCGAGGCGCCGGCGCAGGGACCACAGGGCCGCCCACTGTTCCGCCGCTCTCGCAAACCTTCACCGTCTTCATAGCGCCTTCCGCTTCGGTGCGGGACTTGTAGACCGTCCCATCTCCGACGATGACGCTCGTCTGCGTGGTCGGCCTCTGCTCCGTGATGGTGCAGCGCTTCGTCGAGCTGTCTTGAACGATGTAGAAATCCGCCAGCGCCGGGGTGGCAAACGCCGCAACAGCGATGGCAACGAGCAGTAACTTGGTGCGCATGAGTTCCTCCTGGTTGGCTGCTCGGCAAAACGTGGTCGCGTTGATTTTGTTCCTAATCCTGAGTCGCAGCCCCCGTTCGTGCGCCTAACGCAATGAAGCCAGCGTTCCCCGCCGCTCATGCAAGCAAGCGCATGCATGGCCGCACACATCGCCGGGGCGTCGCCGACGCAGCGGGTCGCTGCACGAACTCTCTCCGGATGCGATCTCTTCATCGAGCAAGCTGTGAGCGCGCGTCAGCGGAGTCGCGACGACGCACATTGGACGGAACCAATGCGTCGGGCATCGCACCAACTCGATCGCAATCGGAACTGCGTCAATTTCGGAACTGCGTCCCCCACATGTCCGTTTTCCAGGTAGGCCGGCAACGTTCGGCCCGCGGGGAACAGCGTTATGAGAGGAACAGTGCGCATGAGGAAACAACTTTTATTGAGCACGGCTGCGCTAATGGCAGGACTCGCCATGGCGTCAGCCCAGAACATGCCGAGCGGCGCGCAAGGGCCGGGCGGCGGACAATCGAGCGGCGCCGCGCAACAGCACGAGCGCGGCGGGCAAGCGCAACAGAAGGCGCAAGACCAGGGTAAGCAAGGCCAATCCCAGCAGAGCCAGGGCCAGGCACAGCGCGAGCAAACCACCGGTCAGGCGCCGCAGGGTCAGCGCGAGCAGAGTAAGCAGGGCCAGCGCGACCAGACCTCCGGCCAAGCCCAGCAAGGCCAGCGCGAGCAGAGCAAGCAAGGTCAGCGTGAGCAGGGCATGCAGGGCCAGAGCAAGGAGCAAGGCAAGCAAGGCCAGGCTCAGCAGCGCAATCAAGGCCAGCGCGATCAAACCACCGGCCAGTCTCAGCGCGATCAGGGCCAGAGTGCGACGCAGGGCCAGCGCGGCCAACGCGATCAGACGCAGGCCCCGCAGCGTCAACAGGATAAGCAGGCACCGGCGCAGCAGCAGGGCCAGACCCAACAGCCCCAGCAGGCACCGGCTCAGCAGCAGGCGCAGCCGCAGCAGGGTCAGTCGCCACAGACGCAGACCCAGGGTCAGGCCCAGCAGGGTCAGGCCGCCGGGACAGTGAACTTGACGTCCGAGCAACGGACCAGGATTCAGCAGACCGTCCTGGCCGGCAACAACGTGCCGCGGGTCAACAACGTCAACTTCGCGCTCTCCGTCGGCACGGTGGTGCCAACGAGCGTGCGGTTCGTCGAGGTTCCGCCGGCGTTGATCGAGATCAATCCGCAGTGGCGCGGCCACCAGTACTTCGTGGTGCGTGACGAGATCGTCATCGTCGACCGCAGTCGCAAGGTGGTCGCGGTGGTGCCGACCGGCTCATCGGGTGCGCAACTCGGTCCCGGCGGTGGCGGCGGTGGGCCGCAGATGGGCGCCGGCACGCTCACTCTGAGCTCGGAGCAGATCCGGCAAGTGCAAATGGTGCTGATCCAGAAAGGCTTCGACATCGGCGGTCAGCCGGACGGCGTGCTCGGTCCGCGCACCACGCAA
>JBKPUA010000079.1:0-3708 GCA_046735815.1 Pseudomonadota bacterium | reverse complement strand
CGGCGCCCAGCCCGGTTTCGAACGCGAGCGGATGATGCACCAGCGCGATGAGCCGATGGCTCGCGCGCAACGCCTCGCCCGCTTCCGGCAGCACGCCGAAGGCGAGGCCATCGATCACGATCGGATGCTCGCGCGGCAGCGCGGCGAGCCGGGCGCCCGCTGCCGCACGCGTGTCTGCGGTCGGAAATGGAAATCCATCGCCGAGCATCACCGCCTCGATGCGCCAATCCAGCGCCGCCAGCTCTGCGATCATCCGCCGATCATAGGCATAGCCGCCGGTCGGGGTCGCAAGATCGCCGGGCACCGCAAAGGCGGCCGCCTTCACCACAACGGCGCCTCGTACCAAGCGCGCGCAACCGGCGATTCCGCGACCGTGACGCGGATCGATGCGAGCTCGCGGCCGTCGCGGCCAAGCCCGCCTTTGCGCGCAGCGTCGGCAATCTGATCGAACAGGTACTTGGTGAGAAATTCGGTTGTGGTGTTGACGCCATTGAACTGCGGGAGATCGTCGAGGTTGCGATAGTTGAGCGGCGCGAGCGCCGCTTTGAGCACTTCGTGCGCGCGGGCAATGTCGACCACGATGCCGTGCGCGTCGAGCTTGTCGGCGAGAAACGCCACCCGGATCACGAAGGTCGCGCCATGGACGTTCTGTGCGGGGCCGAAAATCTCGCCCCGGAACGAATGGGCGATCATGATCTGGTCGGAGACTTCAACGGCGTACAAGGCCAGTCCTCATTGAGTTTCGTCGGCCGCAGGATAGCGGATCAGCGGGCAGATCACGTTGGAGTCCGCTGCGAAAATCTCGGGCAGGCGGGCCGGCAAGTCCTCGAACGCGAGCGGGGGCGCGATCAGCCGGTCGAGCACCGGGTCGCGGACGAGCGCAAGCGCGGCCGCGAGCCGCCGCCGATAGCTCCAGCGCGGCCGATGCGATGCCGCGACCTTGCCGACCTGGCTTGAGACGATCCGCAGCCGCCGGCTGTGGAAGGCTTCCCCGAGCGGCGCGGCGACGTCTCCGCTGCCGTACCAGCTGACTTCGACGATGTTCGCTTCCTCGCCCGCAAGCCGCAGCGCGGTGGCGAGCCCGGCGGCGGAACCGCTGGCGTGGAACACGAGATCGCAGTCGGCCGGCGCCGCGTCCGGCGCGGCAAACCGCGCCCCGATCGCATGGGCAAATTCGGCGCGCGCGGGCGCGACGTCGACCACCGTAACCTCTGCTTCCGGCAAACCCGCACAGAGATACGCGATCAGTAGTCCTACCAGCCCGCCGCCCACGATCGCAATCCGGTCGGCGGGGCCAGGGGCCCCGTCCCAGACCGCATTGAGCGCGGTCTCCATATTGGGCGCGAGCACGGCGCGCGCGGGCGGCACCTCGTCGGGAACGGGAAGCACCGCGTCGGCCGGCAGCGTGAAAAGGCTCTGGTGCGGATGCAGACTGAAGACGACCTGGCCGCGCAGCTCCGGCGGTCCTTGCTCGACCCGTCCCACCGTCGCGTAGCCGTATTTCACCGGGAACGGAAACGCCCCGCCCATGAACGGCGCGCGCATGCGTTCGTATTCGCTTGCGGGCACCCGGCCGGCACGGACGAGACGCTCCGTGCCGCGACTGATGGCGCCGAACAGCGCCCGTACCTGCACCTCGCCCCCCTTGGGGGCGGTCACCGCCTCCTCCCGCAGCTCGGCGCGGCCAGAGCCGACATACCACAGGGCCCTGCCCCGCATCTTCGCCGTCGCCTCGGCTGCCATGGCCTGAAAAAACTCGCATTACGCGGTCGATGATGATACCGCAGATGGCCGGATTGGACTTGCCTGCCCGCCGCTATATCCTCGCACGCCGGGAAAAGCACGCACCGCCCTTCATGCTGGAACGCTCCGCGCGCGACGAGGTCGCAACCGCCGCGCCGCCTACGCTGAACACGTGGCGGCCGACCGTGTTTTTCGCGTGCGTCGGACTGACCATTGCCGGCCTTCTCTGGCTCGCCATGCTCGCGCTCTCGCCGGGCGGATTCGGCGCCGTCGACGCGGTTCTGGTCGGGCTCTTCGCGGTGACGCTGCCCTGGTACGTCATCGGCTTCTGGAACGCAGCGATCGGGCTTGCGCTCATGCGCTTTGCGCGCAACCCGGTGGCGGCAGTGACGCCGGTTGCCGGTCGCGTGCGCGGCGACGAGCCGATCACCGCCTCCACCGCGATCCTGCTCTGCATCCGCAACGAGCCACCGGACCGCGCCGCATGCCTGCTCGCGCCGCTGATGGGCGGGTTGGCCGGGCGCGGCCTGGGCGAGCGCTTCCACGTCTACGTACTTAGCGACACCAGCAATCCCGATATCGCGGCGGCCGAGGACGCATGCTTCGGCGCGCTGGCGGCGGCGTGGCGCGGACGCCTCGCGCTGACCTATCGCCGGCGCACGCAGAATATCGGCTTCAAGGCCGGCAATATCGGCGATTTCTGCGAGCGCTGGGGCAAGAACCACGACTTCGCGGTCATGCTCGACGCCGACAGCCTCATGACCGTCGATCTGGTGCTCAAGCTCGTGCGCATCATGCAGGTCGAGCCGCGGCTCGGCATACTGCAGAGCCTCGTCGTCGGCATGCCGTCGGCCAGCGCATTCGCCCGCATCTTCCAGTTCGGCATGCGGCTCGGCATGCGCTCCTACACCATCGGCAGCGCCTGGTGGCAGGGCGATTGCGGGCCGTATTGGGGGCACAACGCCATCGTGCGGCTGACACCGTTCATGGCGCATTGCCAGCTGCCGGTGCTCACCGACAGCGCGCTCGTCAAAGGTCACGTGCTCAGCCACGACCAGATCGAGGCCGTGCTGATGCGTCGCGCCGGCTACGCGGTGCGCGTGTTGGCGGAGGAAGGCGAGAGCTTCGAGCAGAATCCACCCACCCTGGTCGAGTTCGTCCGCCGCGACCTGCGCTGGTGTCAGGGCAACATGCAGTACTGGCATTTCCTGCGCTTGCCGGGGCTCGCGCCCGTGAGCCGCTATCAGCTCCTGTTCGCGATCCTGATGTTCCTCGGCTCGCCGGCATGGATCGCGCTGCTGCTGATCGGCAGCGCCGCGGTCGCGCTGGCGCCGGCGCCCGGGGATTTCATGCGCTTCGATGCGGGAATAAGCGTCCTCGCCCTCGTGCTGGCGATGTGGTTTGCGCCCAATATCGCGACCGTGCTCGACGTACTCACCCGCGCCAAGCTGCGGTTTCTGTTCGGCGGTGCAATCCGGTTCAGCCTGAGCTTCCTGTTGACGATCGTCTTCGTGGTGCTGGTCGCTCCCATCATGTGGGCGAGCCACACACTGTTTCTCATGCGCCTGCTGCTCGGCCGCACGATCGATTGGGGTCCCCAGATGCGCGACGACCACGCGATCCCATGGTCGCTGGCGTTCCGCCGATTCTGGCCGCAGACCCTGATCGGGCTTGCGCCGACGCTCCTGCTCGCCGCGGCCGCGCCGGAGGCCCTCCCTTACGCCTTGCTGATCGCGGGCGGCCCGCTCGTCTCGATTCCGTTGGCGGTCGTGACCGCCTCGCCCGCGGTCGGACGCGCCCTCGTCGCCATGGGGATCGACCGGCTGCCGGAAGAGCTCGTGCCGCCGCCGGAATTGCGCGCGCTCAAGCTTCCTGCGGTCGAGATGGTGCAGCGGAAGCGGCAGCGGTCATGACGGAGGGCTTCTACGAGGATTGTCACGGCGGCTGGTACGAGTCCTGGTACGA
>JBKPUA010000078.1:0-10591 GCA_046735815.1 Pseudomonadota bacterium | reverse complement strand
ATGGAACGGTCCCGGATCAGCGGTGCACCGCTACGCAGCGCAATCAAGCTTGCGCAGATTGCGTAAACCTATCGGCGCTGCTACGCGCTGCACCGCATCCGGGACACGAAGCAGCATCTCAAATGCACATTCCCGTGATCGCCATCACACCATGGCCGCGGCCGCCACACTAACCTGCGCGGGTATCGACGGGCGATCGTCGCCCGGAAACCTGGAAAGGCGTCCAGCCATGTCCACCCATCGCAGCTCCCTCTTCGCCTCTATCGCGGTTGCCGCGCTCGGGCTCGCGGCCACCGGCCTGACCGCGTCGGAAGCCGATGCCAGTCCCTTCTGTCATCGTTTGTTCGGTGGCGGCGGCGGCTTCAGCAGCCCGCGTCACGCCTCGGTCGCGCCCTCGTACCGCCAGCGAGTCGCGGTCCAGAAACCCGTCCACGCGCCGCCCAAGACCGTCGTCGCCGCGGCGCCAGTCAAGGCCACTCCGCGCAAGCCCATCGCCACGCCCGACCCGGCCAAGCTCGCCAGCACCGTCGGCGCGGCCGTCACGCATGACGTCGGCACCGTCGCCGCCCGCGTGCCGTCCTGCCTGGTCAAGCAATACCTCGACACCGGCGCGGTGATGTTCAAGGACACCTGCAGCAATGAGTGGGCGATCAATTCGACCCCTGCCAATGCTCAGCCCGGTACGTCGGCCAGCCGCTGCCTGACCAAGGAGAGCCATCCCGACGGCGTGGTGATGTTCAGGGACACCTGCACCAACGAATGGGCGATGAACACTTCCAGCCAGATCGCCGAAGCGCCGCAGACCCGCTAGCTCTACGACACGCGATTACGACGCCGCCTCTCGTGCCCTCTCCCCGCTTGCGGGGAGAGGGCTCAATGGTGTGGCCACGAGTTCGAAGGGGGTGAGGGGGTGCTGCGGCATGCCCCTCACCCATCCTTTTGCGTTGAGCCATTCGACCTGCCCTCTCCCCGCAAGCAGGGCGAGGGCACTACAGCAAGCACCGCGCTCGCGGCTAGACTACATCCTCGTCATCGCAACGGATCGTCAGACGCAGCGCATGCGCGCTACGTCGGCACCGCGGAGGGCGGAAGCTCGCGGCTCTCCTGCATGCGCGCGACGATCAGATGCAGCAGCCGGAATCCGAACTGCGGATTCTGGAAGTACAGTTGCTTGAACTGGTCGTAGTCGATGACGGCGGTCTCGACGTTGGTCTTGCAGCGGATGGTCATGGTGCGTTTGCCGTCAGGGGTGAACAGGCCGATCTCGCCGATGAAGGTGCCCTTGCCGAGAACCGCATTGAGCTCGACCACCTCCACCTCGCCTGCGGTGATGTAGTAGGCGGCGGTGGCGTAGTCCCCGCGCGTCATCAGGACGGCGCCGGCCCTGAACGATTTCGGGCGCGTATAGGGTAAGAGCCAATCGACGTTCATGTCGCTCTTGGCGGCGATGTCGGTGTCGCGGATCAGCTTCAGCATCGAGCGCAGCCGCAGGCCGTTGAGCGGGAGCAGCACGCCATTGAGCAGGAAGGTGGGATAGGTGCCGTGCAGGAAGCTGTAGATCATCGCCAGGAAGTTCGCCACGATGGCGGCGACGCGAAGCGGAATGATCGTCTTGGCGTGGGCGGCATAGAGGCTGGCGGCCGCGGCCGCGAGCCCGACCAATTCGGCGGCATGAAGTTCCATGGCAGCCTAGCCTCTCTGTTGGAAAGCGGCAGCGCTTACAGCGCGGTCCGTCCTGCGCTCGGCCCCCGGCCAAGCTCGGTGAACGCGTAACGCAAGCCGGGCTCGCCGACTACCGCGGGCTGTTCAGACGGTATTCGCTCCTCAAGTCCTCGCTGCAACTGTCATCGTATCGACGGCATGACTTCTTCGGCAAATCGCTGCATGCGTTCGATCGTCTCAATGGTCGTCGCGGCTTGGAACATGAGGGAGACGTGCTGCACGCCGCCGCCGGCCATGGCGACGAGATCGTCGGCGATCTCGGCCGAGCTCCCGGTGATGAATTTACGCCCGCCGTCCGCCGTTTTCTCGGCAACCCAGCTCACCGGCCACAGTGTCAAATGCCCGACCTCCACGTCGTCGGGGTCACGTCCCGCCTGCTGGCAGGCGCGCCGCAGCTTGTCGACGGCATCCGCCATGCGCGCGGGCGTGTCGAGCGGCCAATTGGGGTTATTCGATGCCGGATACCAGCCGGTGCCGATTCGAGCGGTTCGCCGCAGCGCCACTTGGCTCTCGCCGCCGATCCAAAGCGGCATCGGCTTCTGCACCGGCTTCGGCATGAAAGTGATGCCTTCGAACCGTACATGCTCGCCTTGGTAACTCGGCGCGGCTTTGGTCCATAGCTCGACGAAGGCGTCGAGAAACTCGTCCGTCGCCTTGCCGCGGGCGGAGAAATCGGGAGCTCCAAGTGCGGCAAACTCCTCCGGCATCCAACCGACGCCGCAGCCGACGATGACCCGGCCGTTCGAAAGCACGTCGGCCGTGGCGAGCATCTTTGCCGTCAGCACCGCCGGCCGATAGGGAACGACCATGACCGACGTGAGCAGCCTTATGCGGCTGGTACACCCTGCCAGGAACGACAGCGTCGAGATCAGCTCGAGACATTCGCCGAAGGCCTTGCCTGGCCATTGCCCGTGCTCGGTGTAGGGATAACGCGAATTGATATCGGTGGGGACGACGACATGATCGTTCACCCCGATGTGGCTGAACCCGAACGCCTCGGCTTTGCGAGCGACTTCCATCGTGCCGTTGCGATCCGACATCGCGCCGCGCATGAGTGCATGGATTCCGACGTTCAGGGCCATTCCTGCGATTTTCCTTGTCTGTGCTCCGAGTGCTTCGCGCCCCGGCGACCCGCGCCGGCATCATTTTCACTTCTGATTGAATGCGCGGCACACCGCACGCCGGTGCGACAAGGCTATGGCCCACGGAATCTTATTGCAATCGGGGGCGGCGGCGGCTCGAATGTCATCGCCAAAGAAAATATTAAGGGAGGATCGAAGATGCTGACGAGACGCGCCCTGCTGGGGACGACCATTGCTGCGGGCGCGACCGGCGCATTCGCGGTCAGGACCGCGCGGAGCGAGGATTTCAAGCTGCGCTGGGGCCACTCGATGCCCGCCACGCACTCGCTGACCCGGCGCGGCCAGGAGGCCGTGGACAAGATCCGCGCCGAAACCCAGGGCCGCGTCGACATTCAGATCTTTCCCGACAACCAGCTCGGCGGCGACAACGACATGACCGCGCAGGTGCGAGCCGGCGCTCTGGAGGTCTACACGGCCGCCGCGACCAGCGTCGCGCCGCTGGTGCCGATCGCGGGCATCATCAACACCGCCTTCGCATTCAAGGATTCGGCGCAAGCCTACCAGGCGCTCGACGCCGACCTCGGAAAGCTGGTGATTGCAGGGTTCGCCAAGGTCAATCTGCACGCCTTCGACAAGTTCTGGACCAACGGCTTCCGCCAGATCACGACCGCCACCAAGCCGATCAACTCGCCCGCCGACCTCGTCGGTTTCAAGATCCGCGTGCCGACGAGCCCAATGCTGCTGTCACTGTTCCGCGCGCTCGGCGCGACGCCGACCAGCATGAATGTCAGCGAGCTTTACAGCGCGCTGCAGACTCGCATCGTCGACGGGCAGGAAAATCCGCTGTCGATCATCGCGACGCGGAACTTTCACGAAGTGCAGAAATATTGTTCGACCACCAACCACGTCTGGGACATCTTTACCCAGACCGCGAACATGAAGGCGTGGACCGCGATTCCCTCCGATCTGCAGGAGATCGTGAGCCGTAACCTGAACGAGGCGGCGCTCAAACAGCGCGCCGACGTCGACTACGAGAACTCGGTGCTGCAGAAGACGCTGGAAGGCAAAGGGCTCGTGTTCAACGTGCCCGAGGGCGCGCCCTTCCGCGAGGCGCTCAGGAAAGCCGGTTATTACGCGCAGTGGCAGAAGACCTATGGCGAGCAGCCCTGGAAGACGCTGGAGAAATATGCGGGCGTGCTGGCCTGATCGCGTGCGATGAGCGAGGTTGCCGAGGCGGGCGGCGCCGGCGGACTCGAGGCGCCGCGCAACTGGGTCGCCGTCGCCGAGCGCGTGATCCGACTGATCACCGAAATACCCGCCGCGATCCTGCTCATGGCCGAGGTCGTGCTGATCGTCACCAGCGTGACCGCGCGCTACGTCTTTCATTCTCCCTTGTTCTGGGCGGACGAGCTGGCCTCGCTGATGTTCGTCTGGCTGTCGATGCTGGGCGCTGTCGTCGCCTTGTATCGTCGTGAGCACATGCGCTTGTCGGTGGTCGTGGATCTCCTTTCACCGCGAAACCGGCGCAAGTTCGACGCCATCGTCCACCTGCTTGTCGCGATGGCCATCCTGACGATTGGTCCGGCGGCATTCGATCATCTCGAAAGCCAGCGGATCGTCACGATGACCACGTTGGACATTTCCGAATCCTATCGCGCCGGCGCGCTGGCAGTGGGGATTACGCTGATGGCCGCGCTGGCGCTGCTGCGGCTGTTCGCCGGCGCGTCGCTCAAAGAGATCGCAGCGGCGCTGCTCGTCGCCGCGGCGGTGGGCGGCGCGCTGTGGTTCGCGCGGCCGCTGCTGCTCGCCATCGGCAATTTCAACCTCATCGTCTTTTTCGTGCTGCTGCTCGGCGCGCTCATCCTGATCGGCCTGCCGATTCCGTTCACCTTCATCATCTGCACCGCGCTCTATCTCCTCATCTGCTCGCGAACGCCGTTGCTCGTCGTGGTCAGCCGCATGGAGGAGGGAATGTCGAGCATGGTGTTGCTGGCAATCCCGCTGTTCATCCTGCTTGGCCTGCTGATCGAGATCGCCGGCATTGCCGGCGCGCTGGTCTCGTTCATGGTGGCGCTCCTCGGGCATATCCGCGGCGGTCTCTCCTACGTCCTGCTCGGCGCCATGTTCTTGGTCTCCGGCATCGCCGGATCGAAGGCCGCCGACATGGCGGCAGTCGCGCCGGGCCTGGTGCCGGAGATGAAGCGACGCGGATACAAGCAAGGGGAGCTTGCCGCGCAGCTTGCCGCCTCCTCGGTGATGACCGAGACCATTCCGCCGAGTCTGGTGCTGATCATGATCGGCTCCTCGACCGGCATTTCGATCGGCGCGCTGTTCGCCGGCGGGATGCTGCCCGCGGTGGTGTGCACGCTCACGCTCGTGCTCGTGGTGTTCATGCGATCCGCGCGCGAGCCGGATCTGGTCGTGGCCCCGCGTCCGCCGGCGAGCGCGACGCTGCGTGCCTTCATCGTCGCGCTTCCGGCGCTGGCGCTGCCGATCGTCATTCGCACCGCGGTCGTCGAAGGTGTCGCGACTGCGACCGAAGTCTCGACCATCGGCGTGGTTTTCACGGTTGTGGTCGGCGCCCTCGTTTACCGGAAATTCGAGTGGAGGCGGCTCTACCCGATCCTGGTCGCGACGGTGTCGTTGACCGGAGCGGTCATGCTGATCTTGGGCATGGCCATCGCCATGGCCTGGGCGCTGACGCAGTCGGGCTTCGCCCGGCAGCTGGTCGGCGCCATGACGGCGATGCCGGGCGGCGCAACGGGATTCCTGCTGGCATCGATCCTGGGCTTCGTCGTGCTTGGCAGCGTGCTCGAAGGCCTGCCTGCCATCCTGGTATTCGCGCCGTTGTTGTTTCCCGCGTCCCGCGTCCTCGGCATCCACGACATTCACTATTCGATGGTCATCGTGTTGGCGATGGGGCTGGGCTTGTTCGCTCCGCCTTTGGGGATCGGCTACTATTCGGCCTGCGCGATCGCGCGGGTGCCGCCGGACGAGGCGCTGCGTCGCATCTGGCCGTATCTGGGCGCGCTGCTGCTGGCCCTTCTGGCGATTGCCGCAATACCGTGGTTCTCGACCGCGCTGCTCGAAAGGTGAAGTCGATGGATGTCGTGGAGGAGGCGTTGGCCCATGTCGACCACAATGCGGTCGCTGCGCTCGCGCGCGACATGATCGACATTCCGAGCCCGGTCGGCGGCGAGAAGGCGCTCGCCGAATATTTGGCCGGCCGCTTTCGTGCCGCCGGACTGAAGGTGCGGCTGCAAGAGGTCGAGCCCAACCGCTTCAACGTATTCGGGGTGCTGGCGGGCTCCGGCGGCGGCCCGAGCCTGCTCTATGCCGGGCATCTCGACAGCGCCTATGGCGGCGACGAGGAAGGCATTGCCGAGCTCGGTCCCGGTTATCAGCCGAAATCCTTCGTCGAGGACGAATGGATTTTCGGCCTCGGCGCCTACAACATGAAAGGCGGCCATGCGTCGGCCATTCTCGCGGTGGAGGCACTGGCGCGTTCCAAGCCGCGACTGCGCGGCGATCTGATGATCGCCGGCGTGGTCGGCGAGACTTGCCACACGCCGGTCGCGCGCTATCAGGGCGCGCGCTATCGCGGCTGCGGGATCGGCGCGCGCTTCATGGTGGCCAACGGCGTGTCGGCCGATATGTGCATCATTCCCGAGCCGACGTCGAACCGCATCGCCGTAACCTCGGGCGGTTATGTCTATTTCGAGCTCACCACCCGAGGGGCCGCGGGAGCCACCTATAAGCGCGGCGGGCGGATCGGCGGGTTGAACCGGAACTCCAATCGGCAACGCGATGCCATCGAGAAGATGCTGGACGTGGTCCCGCGCCTGAAGGCGTGGGGCGACAACTATGCGGCGCGGCGCGAGTATCGAGGCGAGCCGTCGGGATATGCCGAGGTTATCGCGATCGAAGGCGGGCATCCGTTCCGTCCGACTAAACGCGCCTGCGCCTGCCGGCTTTACTTCGAGGTCGGCACCATGCCGGGGGAGCGCGCGAGCGACGTGGTCGAAGGGGTCAAGGAGTGCGCGCGTGCGCTTTCGGCGCGCGACCCCGACCTCGATATCGAGGTCAACGTCGTGCAGAGCGCGCACGGCGCCGAGGTTTCGCCGGAGGCGACTGTCGTCACCGCGTTGGCGCAGGCGCATGAACGGACGTGGGGCGCGCCGCCAGAGATCACCTGGGACGGCTGGTATGCCGACACGGCGCCGCTGACGCAGGCGGGCATCCCGGCCGTCTGCTACGGACCGCAAGGCCGATCGCGCAGCGGCGGTCATGGCTACGACCGCGAGGGTGAGCACGTGAACATCAGCGATCTCACGCGCGGCGCCGAGGTATTCGTCAGAATGGCCGCCGATGTGTGCAGGCGCGAGCGCGTTGCGGGCATGTGATGAGCGAGCCCGGCAGCCTGAAATATGCCGCCGTCAGCGGGGCCGCGCAGGGTATCGGTGCGGCCGTCGTATCGGCGCTCGGTCGCGAGGGGTGGCGCGTCGCGGCGATCGACCGCGACGAGGAATTGGCGAGCCGCGTTGTCAAGGCGGCCGGGGAAGGCCACATCGTCGTCAAGGCGGACGTCACCGACGAGCGGCAGGTCGTCGCGGCTTTTCGCGAGATCGCGGCACACTTCCCCCGCCTCGACGGGCTGGCCGCATGCGTCGGAGTTGTCGATGCCACGCCGCTCCTCGACCTGACGCCGGAGATTTTCGTCGATCTCTACCGGGTCAATGTCGTCGGCGCCTTCCTCTGCATCCGCGAGGCGGTGAACTTGATGCCGGCGGGAGGCCGCATCTGCACGATATCCAGCGTCGCGGCCTTGCGCGGCGGCGGAATATTCGGCACTGCCGCCTATGCCGCGAGCAAATCGGCCGTGCTGGGGCTGACCAAGACCGCGGCACGCGAGCTCGCCAAGCGCTCGATCGCAATCAATTGCATCGTGCCGGGTCCGACCGATACCCAGATGCTGCAGCGATACTGGCACGAGCCGGTGCTGCGCGAGCGCGTGCTGAACCTCATTCCACTGCAGCGGCCGGGACAACCCGATGAAATCGCCGCGACCGCCGCATGGCTGCTCTCGCCGGCGGCCAGCTACATCACCGGGGCCACGATCGTCGCCGATGGCGGCATGACGATGTATTGACGCCCAAGGATGTATTGACGGCTATCGCGGCTTCGACGCGGCGCAAAGGCTCGCGGATCACTGGATCCAGGCTT
Source organism: Pseudomonadota bacterium (assembly GCA_046735815.1). Taxonomy (GTDB): domain Bacteria; phylum Pseudomonadota; class Alphaproteobacteria; order Rhizobiales; family Xanthobacteraceae; genus VAZQ01. Next base: position 2,564 of record JBKPUA010000078.1, on the reverse strand, counting down.
TGGCGCCGGACCGGTTTCGTCGCGCCTGCTCGCCGGCAAGGCTTTCGATGTGGCGGATGAGGTCGCCGACCACGTTGATCTGGTCAGCGTCGTCGTCGGTGATCTCGATCCCGGCGAACTGATCCTCGATCACGATCATCAGCTCGATGCGGTCGAGCCAGTCGGCCCCAAGATCGTCGGCGAAGTGCGCCTCGTCGGTCACGCGCTCCAGCTCGACGCCCAGATGCTGGGCGATGAGAGTCCGGATCCTGTTGGAGCCCGGCAGGCCTTGCGTCGTTGGCTGATTCACAATCGAGCGTGTCATGGTCATGATGATCCCCCGATCCGTTCACGCTACTTCACCCCTAATCCAGTGCCGTCTTGGGGCTTTGTTCGATCGAAGGGAGGGACATTCTATGCCCGCCGTCCATCTCGGCGGCCTTGGTCTTGAATTCCGTGGCCAGGCCGAACAGGCCGCGCGCAGTGTCCAGGTCCCGGCAGAACTGCGCGAGCCGCAAGCAGGTCGCGGCTTGACGACGGAAGTACTCGGCATTCGCGGAATGCATAGGTCGCCCCTTCGTTCCCGTATAAGCAACGGGTCTAGCCCCACGCGTCCAACGCGGCGCCGTTGCCCCGGTTCCATCAGGCGGCAAATTTTATTGTCGCGTGACCGGTATTCATCCTAAACAGCGGGTGTATTGAGCTAGTGGTCCGATCCGAAGTTCGCATCATTTGTGCGGCACCTTCGTTTGCGAACTTCGGAATCGAGGACCACTAGCAACTCTATGATTCTAGTGCCCCTTTGAACCCGAAGTTCGCGGTCGAATGCGCGGCACGATATGCGCGAACTTCGGGTTCGGGGCACTAGCCTTCTTGCTCACGGCGCGTCGTCGCGCTGCATGCCTTGCACGCGCAGCGAATCATAGATCGGCGCGCTGCCGAGCAGCGTCGGCACCAGCATGGCGACGAAGCACGCCCCCAGCATCGGTAGCAGCATGGTAACGTTGGCGGTCATCTCGACCACCAAGGTGATGCCGGTGACCGGCGCGCGCACGACGCCGGCGAAGAAGGCGGCCATTCCCACCACCGCGAAGCCTTCCGGCGCGATGCCGAGATCGGGGAATGCCATGCGGCCGAGCATGCCGAAGGCGAGGCCGAGCTGCGCGCCCAGCACCAGCAAGGGCGCGAACAACCCGCCCGGCGTGCCGGCGGCGTAGGATACCGCCCCGAGAACCGCGCGCAGCAGCAGGATGAGGGGAAGCACGGCGAGCGTCCCGGCACCGTCGAGCGCGCTCTGGGTGAGCGGGTCGCCGCCGCCCACCAACTCGGGCGCGAACCAGGCGAGCGCGCCGACGGCCGCGCCGATCAGCCCCGCGCGCAGCTCCAGCGGGTAGCGCTTGAAATGCGCCGCGCCCGCGATGGCGGCGAGAATCATCCAGTTGTAGGCGGCCGCCAGCAATCCCGCGAAAATACCAAGCACCAGGTGCAGCGGCATGGTGGCGGCAGGCGGGTAGGGCAGGGCGTCGACGTGGAAGTCCGGGGCGTCGCCCAGCACCATGCGCGAGACGAAGATCGCGCCGGTCGAGGCGGCGAGCGCAGCGATCGCCATGCGCGGCTCGAACCTGCGCACCAACTCTTCCAGCACGAACACCGCGCCCGCGGTCGGCGCGTTGAACGCGGCGGCAAGCCCGGCGCCGGCGCCGGCCGCCAGCAGCGCCCGCGCGTCCGGCCATGTGCGGCGGGCGAGCGCGCTGACCACGTTCGCGATGCTCGCGCCCATCTGCACGCTCGGGCCTTCGCGCCCGAGCGCGAGCCCGGCGCCGATCGCGAGCCACCCGCCGATGAACTTGACCGGCAATACGCTCAACGGCGCCGGCGGCACCTCCTCGCGCAGCACCGCCTCGACATGGGGAATGCCGCTGCCCGACGCCTCCGGCGAGAAGCGCCGCACCAGCCAGGCTGCGAGCGCGACGGCGGCGGCGCAGGCCGCGGTCACCAGCACAAAGCCCGCGATCGGCACCCCGTGGGACCAGGCGACGATCGCGTCGCGCCAGCCGTCGGCGCGCAGGAGCGCGAGCCGGAAAACCGTGCCGATCGCTCCCGCGCCCACCCCCACGACGCACGCGAGCAGCGTCAGCACCAGCAGGCTGCCCTCACCGGGCTTGCTGTCGGGAATGGGCTCTCGTTCGGGTTTCATGCGGTCGCGGATCCCCGCACACTGTTGTGTCGTCCCCGCGAAAGCGGGGACCCATATTCCAGAGTCGGTGGTTATGGGTCCCCGCTTTCGCGGGGACGACATCGCCAATCTGAGCTACCACGAATAGCGCACGGTGCCGGTGCCGGCATAGGTCGACGAATGCGAGGCGAACTCGCCGTCGAACTTGCCGAGCAAGGTGAGGCCGTTCGCGAGGCGATATTCGGCGCCGGCGGTGGTGAGTACGGAATCCTTCGCCGGGGTGGCGCCGTTGACGAGGAAGCTCGCGCCGGGAAGGGTCTGGAACGCGGCGGCCAGCGTAGGATCGCTCACCCAGTCGTGCGCCCAGGCGAGCCGGCCGCGGAATGACAACACGGCGTTGGTGTAGAGC
>JBKPUA010000077.1:0-22816 GCA_046735815.1 Pseudomonadota bacterium | reverse complement strand
GCCGGCGTGGCGGCGAGACCGTAGGTTTCCACCAGGAGCTTGATCGCGTTCGCCATGCGATCCTCCTTGATGTCGCCGACGCCGATCTCGTCGGTCTCCGGCGTCACGAAGTGGGTCTTAAAGGCATAGACCAGCCGCTGCTTCTCCAGCGCCGCGTTCATCAGCGGCTCGGTCTTCATCATCACCGCGATCGCAGCGTCGGGCGCGGCTGCGGTCTCGATGATGGCGCGATTGAGCGCACGCACGAGCCCCGCCACCGCCCTCGGATTCTCCTTCAGGAGCTTCTGCGAGACCATGATGCCGTTGGAATAGAGGTCGACGCCGTAGTCGGAATAGAACAGCCAGCGAATGTCCTTGTCGGGATCGACCTTCATGCCGATCAGGTTGACATAGCTCGTCACCGTGAACACCGCGGAGAAATCGACCTGCCCGTTGAGCAGCATCTGCTCCTGCAGATTCGGCTGCATGTTGGTGACCGAGACCTTCGCCGGATCGATGCCGTTGATCTTGGCGAGCGGAGCAAACAATTGCCCGGCCGAGCCGCCAGCGGGCGTGCCCATGGTGTGGCCGACCACGTCTTTAAGCGTCTTGATCGGGCTCGCAGCTTTCATGATCAGCGCGAACGGCGGCTTGTTGTAGATCATGTAGACCATCACCGGCTGCTCGCCCGGTTTCGAGCCGGCAAGCTGAATGATGGCGTTCATGTCGCCGAAGCCCGCGTCATAGGTGCCGGACGCGATGCGCGTCACGGTCGCGGCCGACCCGGTGCCCTGATCGATGTCGACGTCGAGGCCTTCGGCTTTGAAATAGCCCTTCTCCTGCGCCCAGAACACGTACGCGTGGATGCCCTGGTATTTCCAATCGAGCGTGAAACGAATCTTGGTGGGCTGCTGCGCCGCGGCGCCGGCAAGCGACAGCGAAAGTCCAACGGTCAAGGCGCCGAGAAGGCGTAGCAACGGCATATGAAGCTCCCGTGTTGCGGCCGCGCGGTCAGCCCATCGCAAATTCGTCTTTGCGATGGGCCCAGCCGGTGACGCGGCCCTCGATGAAGGAAAAGATGACGTAGAGCGCGACGCCGAGCGCCGCGAGGATCAGCAGTCCAGCAAAGACCAGCGGCACGTCGAAGCTCGAGCTCGCGATCATCATCAGGTTGCCGATGCCGCGGTTGGACGCCACCGTCTCGGCGATGACCGTGCCCACGAAGGCCTGCGTGACCGCCACCTTCAGCGATGCGAAGAAATACGGCATGGTGCGCGGCAATCCGACATTGGCGAGAATGTCGAGCCGGCTCGCCTTGAGCGCGCGCATCACGTCTTCGAGCTCGGGCTCGGTGGTGGCGAGCCCGGTGGCGACGTTCACCACAATCGGGAACACGCACAGGATCATCGCCGTCAGCACGGCGGGAATGGTGCCGGCGCCGAACCAGAGCACGAAGATCGGAACCACCGCGACCTTCGGAATGCTGGAGAAACCGACGAGCAGCGGATAGGCGACGTCGTAGGCGAGCTTGGACGAGCCGACGAGCGCGCCGAGGAAGACGCCGGCCAGGATGCCGAGCGCGAAGCCCACCAGCGTGGTGTAGAGCGTCTGCAGCGCGTGCGGCCAGATCGCCGGCATGCGTTGCCCGAGCGTGGTCACGATCTGGCTCGGCCGCGGCAGGATGATGTCCTTGACGCCAAATGCGAGGCAAAGAAGCTCCCATGCCAGGAAGAACCCGATGATGAGCGCCACCGAGGCGAAGCGCCGGCGCAGCTGCGGATTCACTGCACGGCCTCCTTGGTCGGGCTCGCCGCCACGATCAGCTCGCGCAGGCGCTGGGTCAGCGCCACGAACTCGGGGTCGTAGGACATCGCGATGGTGCGCGGGCGCGGGAACGGCACCACGCTCTCCTCGATGATGCGGCCGGGCCGTGCCTGCATCACGCAGATACGGTTGGCGAGATAGGCGGCCTCCTTGAGATCATGGGTGACGAGCAGCACCGTCGGCCGCCGCGTCATCCAGAGATCCTGCATGATCCCCCACAGCTCCTCGCGCGTGAATTGATCGAGCGCGCCGAACGGCTCGTCCAGCATGAGCAGTTGCGGCTCGTGCACCAGCGCGCGGCAGAGCGAGGCGCGCTGCATCATTCCGCCGGAGAGCTGCCAGGGATATTTGTCGCCGAAGCCGGCGAGCCCGACCTGCGCGAGCAGCGCATCGATGCGGTCGCGAAACTCGTTCCGGCGCTTCGAGCGATATTCCTGCCGGAACGGCGCGACGATCTTGAGCGGGAGCATGACGTTGTCGCGCAAGGTCAGCCAAGGGAGCAGTGTCGGGTTCTGAAAAGCCATCCCGACCCGTACCGGCTCGGCGCCGACCTCGCGTCCCGCAACGAGCACGCCGCCACTCGACGCGTTGATGAGCCCGGTCACCAGCTTGAGGATGGTGGACTTGCCGCAACCCGAGGGACCGACGAGCGCAATGAAATCGCCCTGCTCGATACGCAGGTCGGTCGAATCGAGCGCCTTGACCTCCTTCTCGCCGCGGCCATAGGCGTGCGTCACCTGCTGCAACTCGACGAAGGTTGCACGTCGCGGCTGCGCTTCGAGAATGGGAGCGTGCATCATGCCGCCTGCCCCGATTGCGCCGTGGCGCTGAGGATCGCGTCCATGGTCTGTTCGGTGTTGCATGGCGCCGCCGCCGGCAAGCGTTGCAAGCCGTGGACCGACCGGCCCCAGCCCCGCGTCTCCGCGATCAGCGCGCGGTCGTGCATGACGAAGCGGCCGCGCACCAGGGTGTGGATCGGCAGGCCGCAGACCGAACGCCCATTCCAGGGAGTGATTTTCGAGCGCGATTGCAGTCGCGCGTCGTCGATCGTCCACTTGCGGGAGAGATCGACCAGCGCGAGATCGGCATCGGAGCCGACCTGGACGATGCCCTTGCGCGGGAACAGGCCCCAGATCTTAGCCGGGTTCACGGCGCTCCAGCGCACATAGTCCGAGATGCTCATGCGCCCGTCGTTGACCGCAGTCAGCATCAGCGGCATCTGGGTTTCGACGCCGGGAAAACCGCAATCGACGGTCCAGACGTCGTTGCGCGTCTTTTCGGCGGGCGCATGCGGGGCGTGATCGGTCGCGATCAAATCGACCGTGCCGTCGGCGAGCGCAGTCCACAGCGGCTCCTGGTTGCGCGCCTCGCGTACCGGGGGATTGACCCGGATGATGCCGCCGAGGCGGGAGTAATCGTCGGCGGAGAGAAAGAGATATTGCGGGCAGGTCTCGCCGGTGATGTCGACGCCACGCGCCTTGGCCTCGCGCAACGGGCGCAACTCCTGGGCCGACGAGATATGCAAGATGTGGATACGCGCGCCGGTCCATTCCGCCAGAATGGCGGCGCGGCTCACCGCTTCGACCGCAACCACCGCAGGCCGCGCGGCGAGATGGGCGAGCGGATCGCAGCGGCCGGCGTCGCGCATGCGCGCCTCGCGCCGCTCCATGATCGAATTGGTCTCGGCGTGCAGCGACACCCGTTTGCCCGTCCGCGCGACCACCTCGAATGCCTCCAGCATCGCTCCGGTCGACGGACATGGAATCTTTCCGAACGTGTTGCCCATGTAGAGCTTGAAGCCGATGACGCCGCCGTCCACCAGCGCCGGCACGTTCGCGATGGTGTCCTCGCCGAGGAGCCCGTAGAGTCCGAAGTCGACATGCGCGTTGGCGGCGGCGATGCGGTGCTTGTCCGCCAGTGCGGCAGTGGTGCCGGTCGGCGGCACGGTGTTGGGCATGTCGAACACGGTGGTGACGCCGCCGAACGCTGCCGCCGCCGTGCCGGACTGCCAATCTTCCTTGTGGGGATAGCCGGGATCGCGGAAATGCACATGCACGTCGATGGCACCGGGCAATACATGCAGCCCCCGCGCGTCCAACGTTTCACGCGCCGGCGGCATGGCCGCCCCGTCGCCGAGCGCGACGATGCGGCCGTCGGCGATCGCGACGCTCGCCGCGATCACCGCATCGGGCAGCACCACGATGCCACCATGGATGACGAGATCGGCGCTGCCCATGGTCGCGCTCATAGCATCGCCCAACCGCCGTCGACGGGAAGGTCGACGCCGGTGATCTGCCGCGCGGCGTCGCTCGCCAGAAACAGGCAGGCATTGGCGACATCGATGTCGCTCGACAGCCGCTTGAGTGCGTAGTCGGCGGAATGGCGCTCGGCCGCCTCGTCGACCGTGATATCGAGACGCTGTGCCATGTCGGCACACACCTTGTCGCGGAAGCGCGGGCCGTCGACCATGCCCGGCGCCACGCAGTTGACGTTGATGTTGTAGGCGCCGACCTCGAGCGCGAAGCTCTTGGTGATGCCGCGCAAGCCCCATTTGGACGCCGAATAGGCCATGCGTCCCGCCCGCCCACGCAAGCCGAAGGTGCCGCCGACATTGACGATCTTGCCGTAACGCTGCGCCATCATGGTGGGGAGCACGCAACGCATGGTGTGAAAGCAGCCGTTCATGTTGAGGGTGACGATGTCGTCGAACTCCTGCGGCGTCGTTTCCACCCCGGTCTTGCCGATCGGTCCCGACCCGCCGGCGACGTTCACCAGGATGTCGATGCGGCCATAAGCGCGCTTGGTCGCTTCAACGGCATGCTCGCATTGTCCCGGATTGGTGACGTCGCAACGCACGATGATCGCTTCGCCTCCTTTCGCCCTTACTTCCGCGGCCACCGGCTCGATCACCGCGGTATCGCGTCCGACCAACGCAAGACGCGCGCCCTCCGCGGCAAACGCGAGGGTGATGGCCGCACCCATCCCTTTGGCAGGGCCGGTGATCACCGCGACCCGTCCTTTGAGCTGCAGGTTCATGGTCGTTTCGTTCCCTCGCCCGCTGTTGTGCCCGGGCCTAAGTGGTTTCTTGCTGGAGCGAATCTCTACTGTCTCAAAAGAGCTTCTTCGGCAGGTCCGCCTCAGGCGGCAGGAATGCCGGCGTGAAGACCTCGTCGACCGACGGCGTGCGCGGAAGGCTGTTGGCATCGACCAGGATGTCGATCGATTTTTTCAACCGCGCCACGTCCACGTTGCCCAGCCCGATCTTGGCGATCTCGGGGTGGTTCATCTCGTCCTTGAGGGTTGCCTCGAAACGCTCGCGCTCGACCGGGACCTTGATCAGCGGCTCGCGCTTGGCGACGGCGGCGACCGAGGCATCGAGGTCTTTGAGCGAGTCGAGAAGTCCGCGGTTGATCGCGCGCACCAGTCCGCGCACCGCCTCGGGTTTCTCCGCGGCGAGCTTCTTCGAGACGATGATGGCGTTCGAATAGAGGTCCATGCCGTAGTCGCCGTAGTTGATGTAGCGCAACCGCTTGTCCTCCACGCCCATCAGCTTGGCCGAGAAACGGATGGTGTTGACGTAGCCGAACACACCGTCGACTTGACCTTGCATCAGCATCTGCTCGCGCAGGTTCGGCTGGAAATTAGTGATCTTGACCGTGCTGCAGTCGATCTTGGCGAGCTTGCAGAACGCCGGGAACAGCTTGAGCGCGCCGTCGTTGGCGGCGCCGCCCAGCGTCTTGCCCTCGAAATCCTTCGGCGACTTGATCGGACCGTCCGCCTTGACCGCCACGGTGAACGGCGGCTGGTTGAACATGACATAGACGGCGACCGGCGCTTCTTCGGGCTTCTTGGCCGCGAACTCGATCAGCGCGTTGATGTCGCCGAAGCCGACATCGTAAGTGCCGTTCGCCACCAGCGGCACTGCCGCGCCCGACCCGTTGCCCTGGTCGAGCGTGACCTCGAGGCCCTCGGCCTTGTAGTAGCCGCGGTCGTCGGCCAGGAAAAACATGCCCTGCGGCCCCTGGTACTTCCAGTTCAGCACCAGCTTGAGCTTGGTCTGCGCCTGCGCCGTGGTCGCGAGGCCGAGCGGCAGGACGACGACTGTCGCGCCGAGCAACGCGAGAAGGGCCGACCGCAAGTTGGAATTTCGCAAGCTCGAAGTCATTGGGTGTGCTCCTGTCATCGCCCCGGTCGGTTGCGGCGTCCGCTGCTTCTTTCGTAGGCGGCGCAGCTCAATTTTTGGTCAGGCTTGCTTAGATGCACGCGGCGCTGCTCAGTTCGGCCTTCGACTCTGCGTTCGTCTCCGCGATGGAGGTGCAAGCCATGTGCCTGTCAGCGACGGTAACGCAGACCAGTGCTCACATCTGCCGCTGATTTCTTGCTAGAGTGATGCTGCAGAGGCATCACTCATCAGGTTCGTGCTTGCCATGAAACACTTGCGCATCATGCGGTACGTCGACGAGGTCGCGCGCACCGGCTCGATCCGCAAGGCGGCCGATCACCTCAACGTCACCGCCTCGGCGGTGAACCGACGAATCATGGATCTCGAGGAAGAGCTCGGCGCGCAGCTGTTCGAGCGCCGGCCGCGCGGCGTGCGGCTCACGGCGGCGGGCGAGCTGTTCGTCCACTACCTGCGGGAGCAGGACGGCAGCGTCGAGCGCATGAAGTCGCAGATCGAGGATCTCAAAGGCTTGCGCCGCGGCACCGTGCGCATCGCTTGCAGCCAAGCCTTGGCGCTCGATTTCCTGCCGCGCATGATCGCCGAGTTTCGCACCCGCCATCCGCTGGTGAGCTTCGACATCAAGGTCCTCGACCACGAACAGGCGATGGCAGCGCTCTCGGCCTACGAGGTCGATCTCGTTCTCGTGTTTCGTCCGCCGTTCGTCCCCAACTTCCAGCCGCTGATGACGCTCGAGCAACGCATCGTCGCGGTGATGTCCGCCGATCACCCGCTGGCGGCGCGCCCCACCGTCCGGCTGCGCGGTTGCGCGAGCTATCCCGTCGCGTTGCCGGAGCGCAGCCTGGGCGGCCGGCAGTTGCTCGACCAAGTGTGCGCGCGTAGCGGCATCAGCTTCAAGCTCGCAGCCGAATCGAACTCGTTCGAGTTTCTGCGCGGGCTGGTGACCCACGCCAAACTGATCTCGTTTCAGATCCGGATCGGGACGCTGCCCGAGGACAACAAGCTCGGCCTGGTTGCGCGCGATATCGACGACCGCGACGTGCCGCGCGCCAATCTGGTGCTCGGGCAATTGCGGGCGCGCAACCTGCCGATCCCGGCCGCGGTGTTTGCGGAGAGGCTTTCGCGCGTGCTCGAGACGATGCGCGGCGCTTCCGGCGCGCCGGCCCCAGCACGCTAATCCGCGCCAAGCCGCCTGAAAGTGGTGGGTTGCGCTAGGCCGTTTTTTCGATTATTCTGTGCGTTTTTTCGCGATCGATGCGATGCGGCGAGATCGCGATGCTTAACGCCACGTTAATCGTGGCGTCACATGAACGTAAGTAGGGGTGTGTATGAGCGCGTCTCTGTTCAGTACCGCCAATGGATCGCCGATCGAAGCCATGACGGAGCGCCCGCAATTAGCCTGGGGCGCCGCAACTGCCGCGGAACGCGGGCCGGTGATCGCGACCTTGCGCAATCCCAATCACCGCAATGCGGTTGGAAGTCATGCTGGCGGCTATTCCGTCTATCGCGCGTTGGCGATCGCCGCACGAACCCTTTCTCACGACCATGTCGCCGACCTCACCGATACCGCGCCGGTGGAGCCTATCGGCCCGCATCCGCAATGGTTCGACGCCAAGAAGATCGTCTCGCTCGATCCGTGGGGACATCTGGTCGGGGACGTGTTTCGCGACCACCTTGCGCGCGGTTACGACATTCGGCCCACCATTGCGGTGACTCGCGCCCACATCGATATGCCCGAAATTCGCGCCGCCATCGCGGCGCGACGCATCCGCGCCGACGGCGATCTCGTATCCGGGCGCGGCGGCGTGCGGGTGATGAAGGCGGCGATCGATCCGGTCTGGTACCTGCCAGGCATCGCGGAGCGCTTCGGCCTCGACGAAGCAGATCTGCGCCGCGGTTTGCATGATCAGACCGGCGGCATGTATCCGGAGCTGGTGACGCGGCCCGACCTCAAGGTATTCCTGCCGCCTATCGGCGGCACCACCATCTACTGCTTCGGTGATCCCGCCAAGCTTGGCGATGGCATCACGCCGCTCGCCTGCCGCGTGCACGACGAATGCAACGGCTCCGACGTGTTCGGCTCCGACATCTGCACCTGCCGGCCCTACCTCGCCCACGGCATCGAGATCGCCATTCAAATGGCGCAGGCGGGCGGCGTGGGCCTCGTGGTCTACAATCGCAAGGAAGGTCGCGCGCTCGGCGAGGTCACCAAGTTCCTGGTCTACAATGCCCGCAAGCGCCAGAAGGGCGGCGACCGTCCCGACGGCTATTTCAAGCGCACGGAATGCGTCGCCGGCGTGCAGGACATGCGGTTTCAGGAGCTGATGCCGGACGTGCTGCATTGGCTCGGCATTACCCGCATCCATCGCTTTGCCTCCATGAGCGATATGAAATGCGATGCGCTGCTCCGGCAGGGCATTCAGATCGACGAGCGTGTGCCGCTGCCAGACGACATGATTCCGCCCGATGCCCGCGTCGAGATCGAGGCGAAAATCGCCGCTGGCTATTTTGCCGGTGAGCGTCCGCGCGGCGACTACGCCGGCACGGTCGGGCGAGGTCTTTTCGAGTGACCGCGATGGCGCTCGGCGCGAGCGCGCACTCGCAACGATCCTCCGAGCGTACGCCCATGCCAGCAGACCTTGCCAAGCTGCGCAGCACTACCGCCGTGCGCGAACGCTGCGGCACGATTCATCGCTGGATCGCGGACGGCCGCTCGCCGCATTTCACCCTCGACGAGAGCCGCCTCGACGCCGTTGCCGCCTATGTCGCCGAGGTCACGCGGGAGGCCTATCCCGACCTCGCCATTCCCTATCACAGCCGCTGGCGACATTTTTCCGCGGGCAGCATCGACCGCTGGAGCGCGCTCGCGGCGCGCATCGACGCAGATGCAATCGAGCTGGCACGCGCCGCTGTTGACCTGGCGACGGTCAGCGTGCTGCTCGATGCGGGGGCCGGCGAGACCTGGCGCTATCGCGAGGGCGACACCGGATTGTCGTTTGCCCGTTCCGAGGGGCTGGCCGTCGCCAGCCTGGACATGTTTCGTGCCGGGGGTTTCTCCTCCGACCAGCGCCGGCCGTGGCGTGTCGACCACGTCGCACTTCAGCAGCTCGGTGCCGCGATCCTGGCAGATCACTTTCAAGTCGATCCCAAGAATCCGTTGATCGGAGTGGAGCAGCGCAGCGCGCTGCTGCGCCGCCTCGGCAGGGCGCTCGGCGAGCGCGCGGATTTGTTCGGAACCGCGCCGGCACGTCCCGGCCATCTGGTCGATTATTTTCTCAGGGTCGCCGCCGACGGGCGCATTTCGGCCGCAGGCGTGCTTGCCACCGTGCTCGAGGCGCTATCGTCGATTTGGCCATCGGGACTCAGCCTGCACGGATATCCCATCGGCGACGCGGGCCGCCATCCCGCCATTGCCGCGACGGACGGCACCGACCACGTCGTGCCGTTCCACAAGCTATCGCAATGGCTGACCTATTCGCTCATCGAGCCGCTCGAAGCGGCGGGGCTCGACGTGCAAGGGCTCGACGAGCTCACTGCGCTCGCCGAATATCGCAACGGCGGGCTTCTCGTCGATCTCGGCGTCATCCATCCGCGCGTCCGGATCGATCCGCAGGTTCGTCACGACGTTCAATCGGAGCTGGTGGTGGAATGGCGCGCGTTGACCGTGGCGCTGATGGATCCGCTGGTCGGTTTGGTGCGCACGAAGCTTGCACTGGGCTCGCGCTTCACCATGCCCCAATTGCTGCAAGGCGGCACCTGGAACGCGGGGCGAAAGATCGCGCGAGAGTTGCGACCGCCCGCCGGCCCATCGCCAATTCCGGTCGCGGCCGACGGCACCGTGTTTTGAGTCACGGCACGATGACGTAGTTGCTGAACCCGCCGTTGCGATTCTGCAGCCCAGAAATCGCGCGGTTGATGTCTTCGAGCGCAAAGCGCTGATGCTCGAAGACACCGAGATCGAGCAGCCGCGCCCGCGCCAGCTCTGCCATCTCCTGCCCCTGCGCCGCGGTGAACCAGTTCGAGCCGATCAACTGGATCTGCTCGTCCATCAACCAATGCACGTCGACGGGGACCGGCTCGGCCACCGCGCCGACATTGACCGCGCGCCCGCCCCGCCGCACTGCGCGCAGCGAGTCGAGCATGGTGCGGGCGGGCGAGCCCGGCCCGAGCGCGCTGATCATGAAGTCGACCCCCTCGCCGTCGGTGAGGCCCTTGGCCCATTCGGCGGTCGAGCCGTCGTCCAGCGCATGCACTTCGATGCGTTCGGGCGCGAGCGCTTTGACCCGCGCGAGCAGCTCCCGGTTACGGCCGGTGCCGAGAATGCGCGTGATGCCGAGTGCAAGACCGAGCAGCGCCGCGCCGAACCCGAGCGTGCCGCTGATGCCGTCGACCAGCATCGATTGCCCGGCCGTGGCATTCGCCTTCTTCAGCGCGCCGTAGGACGTGCCGAGATAGCCGAAACGGGCGGCCTGCTCGAAGCTGACATTGGCGGGCAGCTTGACCAGCGCATATTGCGGCGCCGTCATGATTTCGCAGAAGCCGCCATAGGGATAGAGGTCGTAGATCTTCTGCGCGTCCGGCCCGAAACCGAAATAGCCGTTGAAGGTGAAATAGCGGCAGCGCGTGCGCTCGCCACAGCGGCACATCTGGCAGGCGCCGCAGGAGCGCAACGGGTTGACGTAGACGCGCTCGCCCGGCCGGACGTCAATCACCTGCTCGCCGACTTCGACCACGATCCCGGCGGGGTCGAGCCCGAAAATGGCCGGCAGCTTCGGCAGCGGCAGGTGCGGAAACCACTTGGTACAATTGGCGAGCACGTTGCCGAGGTTCGGCACCATGCCGCAGGCCTTGACCTCCACGAGCACATCGGTCGAGCCGGGCTTCGGCACCGGGATGGTGTCGATCGACATCGGCCCACCGACGGCGTGCATGCGCGCCGCACGCATCATGGCTGGCACGGACATTTCTCGCCTCGCCTCAAATGCGCTCGAAATTCGCGGCTTCGACCACCGCCGTCCATTTGGCGATGTCGGCCTGCAGCCGCGCCTTGAATTGCTGCGGGCTGGTCGGCTTGGGCTCGTTGCCGATTGCGTGCAGCCGCTCGACCACCGTCGGCTCCTTGAGAATCGCCACCACCTCGGCGTTGAGGCGCTCGAGGATCGGCGCGGGCAGAGCGGCAGGCGCAAGCAGCCCCTGCCAAGCGGTGACGACATATCCGGGGACGCCGGATTCGACGACCGTGGGGACATCGGGAAGCGCGAAGAAGCGGCGCTCGCCGGTCACCGCCAGGGGGCGTAGCTTGCCGTCTTTCACGAATTGTATCAGCGCGGCCGTCGGGTCGAGCATGAAATCGAGGCGCTGAGCGATGAGATCGATCGCCGCCGGCGCGCTTCCGCGATATGGCACGTGTTGCAGCGTGATCTTCGCCTCCTTGGCGAACAGCTCGACTGCCAGGTGCGGGCCCGATCCGTTGCCGGGGGTGCCGTAAAGGAGCGGCGTGCTGCGCGTGCGCGCGAGACTGATGAGGTCGGCCACGCTGCGGATGGAATGATCGGCGTAGGTCGCCATCAGATAGGGATATTCGACGAACATGCTGATCATGGTGAAGTCGTCGACCGTCCGATACGGCAGCGCCTTGAAGGTTGCTGCCGCAAATGCATGTCCGGACGGAACCGCGAACAGCGTGTAGCCGTCGGGCGCCGCGCGCGCGATCTGCGCGGCCGCGGTCGTTCCCGACGCGCCCGGCTTGCCCTCGACCACCACTCGTTGCCCTAGCCGGCGCGTGAGGCCGTCGGCAACGATGCGCGATACCAGGTCGGTCGGACCGCCCGGCGGGAAGCCGTGAACGATGGTGATGGGTCGATCAGGCCAGTCCGGATTGGCGCGAGCGCGCGCGAGCCCGAGCAACGAAAGCCCGCCGGCAATGACGGTGCGGCGCGTGGGTTTGCTCACGGCGTTCTCCTCCCGTTGGTCATGATCGTGGAGACCTGCCCCAATTCGATACAAAGTTGGACTGGTTCTCGGAAGGTCATGCTCTACCAATAGCCTACTGAAGCTCGCAACCGTCGCGGCGCTCTCAAGAGTATCTGACGGCAATCACCATGCGCAGTAGCAAGCGTCGACAAATCGGTGCACGATCGGCAGCGCCAGTCCGCGCCCATAGACGGTCATTCCGATAGCTTGCCGCACACGCCGCCACCTCGAAGCCAGCAAGCCTCAAGCCCAGGCACCTTATGGAGTTTGCACCATGCGTGACCGCCTCGAACTACCCCGCATGTCCACGGCTGAGCGCGACCGGCGTTGGTCCCTCATGCGCGGACAGATGCGCGCGCGCGGAATCGACTGTCTCGTGCTCTGGGGCTGGCCGGCGATGTGGGATTTCACCACCGCCAATGCTCGCTACCTGTCTCCGATCGGCGGCAACGCGGAGAACAACACGCTGATCTTCCCCTTGGAGGGAGAGCCGACGTCCTTCGTGCTCATGCCCACTTTCGTCGAATATTGGAAGCGGGCCCAGGATTGGGTGCGTGACGTGCGCTGCCGTCGCGGCACCTGGGCGGACACCGTGGTCGCACGGCTGAAGGAACTGGGGCTTGAACGTGCCACCATCGGTATGGACGGTCTCGCAGGTCCCCTCGACCCGGACGGCTGGCTTCCGCACAGCGTGTTCGAGTCCCTGAAGTCAGCCCTCCCGAACATCCGCTTCGTCGACCTCGGCGACCTGTTGGAGACGACGCGCTCGATCAAGAGCGCGGAGGAAATCGCCTTGCTCGAGCGGGCGGCGGTCCTCGGGGACAGGATGCTCGAAGCTTGCCGCACGCGTGCGCGCCCGGGCGTGCGGGAATCCGATGTTTATGCACACATGATGGAAGCGATGCTCGCGGACGGGGGCGAGGAGCCGACGCTCTTCCTTTGGGCCTGCGACCGCTATCCGCTGCCCCACCCGTTTCGGCTTCCGACGACGCGGCGCATGGAGGAGCGCGACCTCATAACCTGCGAGATCCATCCGAAAATCGGGGGCTACTTCACTCACGTCGAGCGCACCTTCTGTCTCGGCGAGCCGGACAGGGAAACGCAACGCATCTATGACGGTTGCGTCGCCGCGTTCCGCCGCGGCATGGAGGTCTTCGGCCCCGGCAAATCCATCGTCTCGTGCATGAACGAAGTGAAGCGCGTGATCGACGATGCCGGGCTGGGAATTTGTGAGACTGGAATTCACGGACACGGACTCGCCTCGCTCGAATATCCGCGTTACCGGTTCCATGCCCTCAAGTCCGATCAAGCAGCTTTGGCGACGATCGGCGACGAATTCAAGACCGGGATGGTATTCGCCTTCAATATCGACCTGTTCGATCCGAAGTGGCGAAACGGGGAAACCGGCGCAGTGTTCGCCGACACGGTGGTGATTACAGACACCGGATCGCGCTGCCTGCACTCCTTCTCGCAGGAATTGCAGAAGATCGGCTGAGCCCATGAAGCACCGGGTCCAACGAGCTCAGCCGAAGTTTCGACACGTCGTCACGAAGAGACGCGGTATCTCGGTGTTTGAAATTCTCATCTCCGAGCCTACGTGACGAGGTTGGAAGCTCGACCCGCTGCCGAGTGCAGCGTCCCACCTGATTTCAATCGCACCGAGAGACAATCATGCCAGAAACCAACACCGTCACCGTTCAAGTCGAGGACGCCGTCGCGATCGTCACGCTCAACCGGCCTGCCAAGCGCAATGCCATGAGCCCCACCTTGCACCTCGAAATGGCCGACGTGCTGGAGAAACTGCGCTACGACACGAGCTCGCGCATCCTCGTGATCACCGGAGCGGGCGAATCGTTCTGCGCCGGCATGGACCTCAAGCAGTTCTTCGTGGATCTGAAGGACAATCCACCCGAGTTCGATCGCATCTTCCGCATCGCCACGGAGTGGCGATTCCGAACGCTCCGTTACTATCCGAAGCCGACGATCGCCATGATCAACGGCTACTGCTTCGGCGGCGCGTTCTCGATTGTCGAGGGTTGCGACCTCGCCTTTGCGGCGAAGGAGGCGACATTCGGGTTGTCCGAGATCAATTTCAAGCACTATCCGGGCGGCAGCGTGAGCAAGTCGCTCGCCAATCTGCTCCGTCCACGCGATGCTTTGTTCTATGCCATGACCGGACGCACCTTTCAGGGCGATCGCGCCGTCGAGATCGGTCTCGTCAACGCCGCCTACCCCCTGGCGGATCTCAAGCGCGAGGTCATGGCGCTGGCGCGGGAGATTGCCAGCAAGGATCCGGATGCATTGACCGCCTGCAAGGACGGGTATCGCCTCTCGCTCGAGATGAGCGCCGAGGCCGCGCTGAATTTCGCGGCGGCCAAATCCGACCAGCTCACGTTGCGGCAGAAGGATTCCTGGCGCAGCGAAGGAATCGGCGACTTCCTGCAGGGCAAATACCGGCCGGGTCTCGGCAGCCACGAGAAGGCCGGCGGCTAGTGTCCCGATTCCGAAGATTCTAGTGCCCCCTTTTGAACACGAAGTTCGCGACCGCCCTTGCAGCACGATGTACGCGAATTTCGGGTTCGGGGCACTAGCGCCCCTCGGCGTCCGCCAGGTTCTTCCGTATCCGGCGCAGCATCGACTTCAGCAACTCCTGCTCGGCCGTGGAAAAATCCGCGAGCATGATGCTATTGGCTACCGCGGTGTCAGCCCGCATTTCGGAGTTGCGGCAAGAATGACGCGGGCTTCTGAACCGCCACACCAGTCCGCATTGACATGCGAAAAAAGATAGGAACCTATGGATTCAATTGTCGGCAACAAAGCGCTACACAGGCGTCCGCCGGAATCCCAGGGAGCCGTCCAGTGGCAGAAAATGCAGCCGTCGATGTGCGTGGCTGCAAGCTCAACATCCGGCGATGGGGCCAGGGCGCTCCGCTCCTGTTCCTCCACGGAGCGCAGGGAATCAACGGCCATGAGCCGGGCCTCGACGCCTTGGCCCAGCATTTTGACGTTATCGCTCCGGACCATCCCGGTTTTGGCCGCTCCGAAACCTCGGACGTGGTCGATGACGTGACGGACCTCTCCCTGTTCTATCTCGACCTTCTCGATACGCTGAAGCTCGGCAGCGTTCACGTCGTTGGCCACTGTATCGGCGGTTGGCTCGCGCTGGAGATGGCGGTGACGTCCAGCGCCCGTTTCAAATCCCTCGTGCTGGTCAACAGCGCGGGAATTCGCGTCAAAGGGGTCCCGCGAGGCGACATGTTCGTCTGCTCCGAGGAGGATCTGCTGAAGCTGCTGTTTGCAGGCGACGGCGCCGCCAACTGGCTGAAGGGTTGGCGCGCAACGCCCGAGCTCGAGGACATCTACGACCGCAACCGCGCCGCAGCGGCGAAATTCTCGTGGTCCCCGCGCTTGTGCAATCTCAAGCTCGACCGTTGGCTCCATCGCGTCCGTGTGGCGACCCACATCGTCTGGGGCAAAGAGAACCGCGTGATCCCGCCCCCCTATGCCGAGGCGCTGAAGAGTCTCATCACCGGCTCAACGCTTGCCATCCTGCCAAGCTGCGCGCACTTGGCTCACATCGAGCAGCCGCGGATGTTTGCCGACCAGGTCTCACAATTCATCCAGAGGGTGGACGCGTGAAGGTCTTCTTGTTCCATCTGATGCCGTATGCCGATCTCGACATGGGCTATACGGAGAAGTATCGCGCCGCTTGGGTGGTGCTGCCCAATACGTATTTCGATCCGAAGAAGGGCCATGAGCTCTACAATCGTTACCTCGACGAGCTCGAGCTTGCGGCGGAGCTCGGCTTCGACGGCATCTCCGTCAATGAGCATCACCAGAACGCCTACGGGCTGATGCCTTCACCCGTAGTGACGGCCGCGGCACTCTCCCGCCGGGTCAAGCAGGCCAGGATCGCCATTCTCGGAAGCGCCTTCTGCCTTCGCGAGCATCCGCTGAACATCGCCGAAGAGCACGCCATGATCGATTGCATCACCGGCGGGCGGCTGATTAGCGGCATGGTTCGCGGCATCGGTGCGGAATACTACTCGACCGGCAACAACCCTGCCTTCTCACACGCACGCTTTCAGGAGGCGCACGATCTGGTGGTGCAGGCTTGGACCAAACCCGGCCCGTTCGCTTTCGAAGGCAAGTTCTATCACTTCGAGTATGTGAATATGTGGCCGCGCCCTTATCAGCAGCCGCATCCGCCGATCTGGGCGCCGTCAACGGGGTCCACCGAGACGATCGAATGGGCGGCGCACCCCTCGCACAAATACACCTACCTCCAGGCCTACAGCCCCACTCAATCGGTGGCGCGATACTTGAACTATTATCGCGAGTGCGCGCAGCGCATGTACGGCTACACCGCCGGCTCCGATCAGATCGGCTGGTCGACTCCGGTCTACATCTCCGACAACGATCAGAAGGCGCGCGACGAAGCCAAGCCGCACATCGAGCATTTGTTCAACCGGCTGCTCCGACTGCCGTTCGAAATGCTGTTCCCGCCCGGCTATCTTTCCGCCAAGTCGCTCAAGAACATGCGCAGCCACAAGCGCTCGGTCAGCGGACAGGAGCACACCATCGACACCCTGATCGAGCAGGGCATCATCGTCTGCGGCAGCCCCGACACCGTCCGCAAGCAGCTCATGGACGCGCACCGCCTGCTCGGTTTCCAGAACCTGCTGTGCTTGATGCAGTTCGCAACCTTGCCGCGCGACTTGACGGAAAAGAACATCCGCCGGTTCGCGAGCGAGGTTCTGCCGGCACTGCAAGGCCTGACGGACAAGGAATATACGGGCATGGAAACTCGCGCAGCGGAGTAGCCAGCAGCGCGCTGCCCCACGAGGCCGCCCCCGGCACAAGAAGGTAAAGTAAGCGCGGTCCGCAAGGGAGGACCCGCGACGTTCGTGCACGCAGCCTCGATCGTCGTCGACGGTGGCCAGACCATCAACTAGGCTGGGTGCAACTCATTTCGACGGGGCCAGCACCTCCGGATTGACGACATTGATCGGGCTGCCGGCCGCAAACGCGATGATCTGGTCGAAAATGTCGATGAACTGCGTCTCGTATTCCTCGCGCGTCACGTATCCGATGTGTGGCGTCGCCACGACCTGTTCGAATTGCAGCAACGGAAAATCTGGATCGCGCACCGGCTCGTCCTCGAACACGTCGACCGCAGCATAGCCCGGCCGGCCCGCGCGTAGCGCGGCCACGAGCGCGCCTGGTTCGATCAATGGCGCGCGGCTGGTATTGACCAGCATGGCATCCGGTCGCATGCGCGCCAGGTCCGCGGCTTTGACGATGTGGCGCGTTGCCGGCACCAAGCGCATGTGCAGCGAGACGATGTCACAAGTCTCGAAGAATTCCGCCTTGCTGCGCGCGGTCGCGTATCCGTCCATGCGCGCCCGCGCGAGCGATTCCTCGCGCGCCCACGCCACGACGTTCATGCCGAACGCTTTGCCATAGCCGGCGACCGTGGCGCCGATGCGGCCATAGCCGAAGATGCCCAGCGTCTTTCCGCGCAATGTCGTGCCGACGCCGATCTGCCACTTGCCGGCTTTGAGCGCGGCCATCTGCTGCGGCAGCTGGCGCGCCGCCGCCAGGATCAGTGCCCAGGTGAGCTCGGCCGCGGCATAGGACGGCGTGCCGACGTGCTGGCTCGACGACACCACAACGCCGAGGCGCGTACAGGCCGCGATGTCGATGTGCGGATAGACGCTGCGTTGGCTGATGAGCTTGAGCTTGGGCAGGCGTTCGAGCAGGGCGGCTTGGATTTTCGTCCGTTCGCGGATGAGCACCAGGCATTCGGTGTCTTTCAGACGCGCCGCGAGCGCGTCGGTGTCCTGCACGTGGTCGTTCCAGACCGTAACCTCGTGACCCCTGAGCTTCTGGAAGCAGGGAAGCGTGCACAACGTACTGAAATAGTCGTCAAGGATCGCAATTTTCATGTGCCCGCTCCCCGCCTAGGCGCGGGTGCACGTCAGCACCGCGCCGAATGCGCGCGAGACCTAGCTGATCCTCCGCGACGATGTCGAGCCAGGCACAAGCGCATGGGCCTCGGCATCGGCGAGAAGCTTGTTTATACTGGTTCCAGTCGGTTTGCTGATGAGCAGCCGTCGTATGCCGGCCGAAGGGAGGACGGCAGTGCCTGTCACTTACCAGCCTTGGCTGGTTCTGCTCTCGTTCGTCATGGCGATACAGGGAGCTTACGTTGGATTGAGCCTGGCCGTGCAAGTTGGCGATGCCTCCGGCATGCGGCGGCGACTGCTGCTGGCCGGCGCCGCCTTTTCGCTGGCTATCGCGATTTGGACCATGCATTTCGTGGGAATGCTGGCCGTCCGATTGCCCTTTGCGATCGACTACCTGGTATTCCCGACGCTGCTGTCATTCTTGGTTTGCGTGATTGTCGTCGGGGCGGCGGTCTATGCCACCAGCTCCGGTCCGCTCACGCCAATGCGCCTCATTCTGTCCGCCGGCCTGATGGGCGCCGGCATCTTCACCATGCATTACATCGGCATGAGCGCGTTGCACGCGAGCGCGCATATGGAGCACGCGTGGGCGTTCGTCGCCGCGAGCCTGGCCATCGCCATCGTCGCCTCCGGCCTGGCGCTTTGGTTGGCGACCGACAGGGGCAGCCGTCCGCCCCTGACCCTTTCGGCCATAGCCTTCGGCCTTGCCGTTTCGGGAATGCACTATACGGCGATGGAAGGCGTGACGCTGTTTCCGCATGCCACCGCGTCGGTGCGAGCGCCGGCGCTATCGAGCGACTTGCTCGCCATCGTCGTGGCGATCGTCGCATTTTGCGTTTCCGCCATATTCCTCCTGACCCTGATGCCCGATCGCACGCGGCCGGCACCGGGCGCGCTCGGAACCGATCTCGAGCCCGCACTCGCGAATCCGGCCGGATCGCGGGCGGATTTTCCGGCCCAGCCTATCTCCGCAGGCTTGGCGTTTGCCGGCGATTCCCGGTTTGCGCGCGGGACCTATGCGCCGCTCGGGGGTGCTGGCGCGCCCCCGCGACGCCTCGCCCGCCACCTTCCGTTCGAACGGGACGGCAGCACCCACTTCCTCGCCGTGGAGGAGGTGGTCGCGGTGCACGCCAACGCGCATTACTCCTACATTTTCAACGGCAGCGACAAGCTGTTCTGCCCGCTCGCGATCGGCGAGGTCGAGTCGCGGCTCGACGGCGAGCGCTTCGTGCGCATTCACCGCAGTCATATCGTCAACATCGACCGCGTCGTCCGGTGCAAGCGATCCGGCGACGGCGAAGTGGTCGAGCTCGCTGCCGACCAACATTATGCTGTCCCCGTCAGCCGCAGCCGCGTGAGCCGGCTCAAATCGCGCATCACATCGAAGGCGGCCGCCGCCAAGGGCTGACCCTGTTCAACCCGACGGGCTTCCTCACCGCGACCGTCGAGCGAGAAAATTGCCGCGAGAAGGCGATTTAGGTCAGCAGATGCGACGCATTTCATGCACGCTCGCCGCCATTCGTGCAGCAGGTCGGGCAATTCGTGCACGCAGCGCAGGGGTTCGTGCATCATTTCTTGAAGCTGCAGTGCACCATCGGCCAAATCCTCCCGATCCAAATCGCTGAGGGCGCCGGTCAGAAGCGCCTGCGGTTTTGGCCGCAGACGACTGCCGGGCGCCAGGGAGGATGCCCGTGATACCTCCATCGTTCGATTACCATCGCCCCACATCCATTGCCGCGGCCGTCGGCCTGCTCAATCAGCTCGGCGAGGACGCTCGCGCGCTCGCCGGCGGGCACAGTCTCATCCCGATGATGAAGCTGCGGCTCGCCAGCCCCGCACATCTGGTCGACCTCGGCGGCATTTCCGACCTCAAGGGAGTCCGCAGCGACAGCGGCGACACCGTCATTGGGGCGATGACCACCCAGCACGAGCTGATCGCTTCCGACCTCCTGGGCGCGAAAATCCCGCTGCTGCGCGAGACCTCGCTTGTCATCGCCGATCCGCAGGTGCGTTACGTCGGCACGCTTGGCGGCAATGTCGCCAATGGCGATCCGGGCAACGACATGCCGGCGGTGATGATGTGCCTCGGTGCGACTTATCACGTTGTCGGCAAGGGCGGCGAGCGCCGCATTGCGGCGCGCGATTTCTATCAAGGCGCCTATTTCACCTCGCTGGAGCCGGGCGAGCTTCTGACCGCGGTTCGCATCCCGTTGCCGCCCAGCGGGCACGGCTACGCTTATGAGAAGCTCAAGCGCAAGGTTGGCGATTACGCCACCGCGGCGGCCGCCGTGGTGCTGACCATGAGCGGCGGCAAGGTCGCAAGCTGCTCGATCGGCCTCACCAACGTGTCCGAGACGCCGTTATGGGCGGAAGAAGCAGGTCGGATTCTCACAGGGTCCACGCTCGACGCCGCCACGGTGAAACGAGCGGTCGCCGCCGCCGAGGCGATTACGCGTCCCGCTAGTGACGCGCGGGGTCCGGCGCACTACCGCACGAAGATGGCGGGCGTCATGCTCGCCCGCGCGCTCGAGCGCGCCAAAGCGCGCGCACACTGAACCACGGGAGCGACCCATGGCCAAATCGCAAGTCTCGATGACGGTAAACGGAAAAGCCGTCGATGCGCTGGTCGAGCCCCGCACCCTGCTCATTCATTTCCTGCGCGAGCAGCTCAATCTCACCGGCCCGCATGTCGGCTGCGAGACCAGCCATTGCGGCGCCTGCACCGTCGATCTCGATGGCAAGTCGGTGAAATCCTGCACCATGTTCGCGGTGCAGGCGAACGGCGCCGACATTCGCACCATCGAGGGCATGGCGGCGGCGGACGGCACGCTCCATGCGCTGCAGGAAGGATTCCGCGAGATGCACGGGCTGCAATGCGGCTTCTGCACGCCGGGAATGATCCTGCGCGCATATCGGCTGCTGCTGGAAAACAGCAATCCGTCCGAGCAGGAAATCCGCCTGGGCATTTCAGGCAATCTCTGCCGCTGCACCGGCTATCAGAATATCGTCAAGGCCATTCAATTCGCCGCCGCGAAGCTTGCCGGCGTGCCGTTCCAGGAGGCCGCGGAATGAACGACATGACCCCCACATCGGCCGAGCGCGCAGAGAAACTCGAGGGCATGGGCTGCCGCCGCAAGCGCGTCGAGGACATCCGCTTCGTCCAGGGCAAGGGCAACTATGTCGACGATTTGAAGCTGCCGGGCATGCTCTACGGCGACTTCACCCGCTCTCCCCACGCGCACGCCCGTATCAAGAAGATCGATACCGCGAAAGCGGCCGCCGTCCCCGGCGTGGTCGCGGTGCTGACCGCCGAGGCACTCAAAACCGTGAACCTCGCCTGGATGCCGACGCTCGCGGGCGACGTGCAGATGGTGCTCGCCGACGGCAAGGCGCTGTTCCAAAATCAAGAGGTCGCGTTCGTGATCGCCGAGGACCGCTATGTCGCGGCCGACGCCGCCGACCTGGTCGAGGTGGAATACGAGGCGCTCCCGGTCAATGTCGATCCGCTCAAGGCCATGGCCGCCGACGCGCCGATGATCCGCGAAGACCTCAAGGACAAGACCGAGGGCGCCCACGGCCCGCGCAAGCACTACAACCACGTCTTCAACTGGCAGGCGGGCAACAAGACCGCGACCGACGCGGCTTTCGCGGCCGCGGACGTGACCATCAAGGAGCTGATCGTCTATCCGCGCGTACACCCCTGCCCGCTCGAGACCTGCCAGTGCGTTGCCTCTTTCGACAAGATCAAGGGCGAGCTCACGCTCTGGGGCACGTTCCAGGCGCCGCACGTCATCCGCACCGTCGGCTCGCTGATCTCGAAGATCCCCGAGCACAAGATCCACGTCATTGCGCCCGACATCGGCGGCGGATTCGGCAACAAGGTCGGAGCCTATTCGGGCTACATCTGCGCGATCGTCGCATCGATCGTGACTGGACGGCCGGTGAAATGGGTCGAGGATCGCATCGAGAACCTTTCGACCACGGCGTTTGCACGCGACTTCCACATGGAGATGGAAATCGCCGCCACCAAGGACGGCCGGGTGACGGCGCTGCGCTGCTACACCATCGCCGACCACGGCGCCTTCGACGCCTGCGCCAACGCGAGCAAGTGGCCCGCCGGCCTGTTCAGCGTCATCAGCGGGTCCTACGATTTCCCGATCGCGCACGTGTCGGTCGACGGGGTCTATACCAACAAGGCACCGGGCGGCGTTGCCTATCGCTGCTCGTTCCGCGTGACCGAGGCCGCCTATTGCATCGAGCGCGCCATGGACATCATGGCGCAGAAGCTCGGCATGGACCCGGCCGAGCTCCGCATGAAGAACCTGATCCGGCGCGAGCAGTTCCCGTACACGTCCGCGTTCGGCTGGCAATACGACTCCGGCGACTATCACACCGCCATGACCAAGGCGATGGAGACGGTCGACTACAAGAAATTGCGCCAGGAGCAGAAGGCGAAGCAGGAGACGTTCAAGCGCGGCGAAACCCGCGAGTTGATGGGCGTCGGCGTCGCCTTCTTCACCGAGATCGTCGGCGCTGGTCCATCGCGCAACTGCGACATCCTCGGCATCGCCATGTTCGACAGCGCCGAGATTCGCATCCATCCGACCGGCACCGGCATCTGCCGGCTCGGCACCAAGTCGCAGGGGCAAGGTCACGAAACGACCTATGCGCAGATCATTGCGAGCGAGCTGGGCCTGCCGGCCGACAACATCATGGTGGAGGAAGGCAATACCGATACCGCGCCCTACGGGCTCGGCACCTACGGCTCACGCTCGACGCCGGTCTCCGGGGCCGCCACCGCCATGGCCTGCCGTAAGATCAAGGCGAAGGCGCAGATGATCGCCGCCTACCAGCTTGAAGTGCACGACGACGACCTGGAATGGGACGTCGA
>JBKPUA010000076.1:0-36218 GCA_046735815.1 Pseudomonadota bacterium | reverse complement strand
TTCCGGCTGACCGCGAGCGAGATCCGCAATCCCGACGGCTCCGTGGTGTTCCGCGCCGACGACGTGGAGGTGCCGAACTTCTGGTCGCAGGTCGCCGCCGACGTGCTGGCGCAGAAATATTTCCGCAAGGCCGGCGTGCCGGCGCGGCTCAAGAAGGTCGAGGAAGAGACGGTTCCGTCCTGGCTGTGGCGCTCCACCGCCGACGAGGACGCCCTGCAGGCGCTGCCGGAGCAGGAGCGCAGCGTGGGCGAGCGCTCTTCCAAGCAGGTGTTCGAGCGGCTCGCCGGCACCTGGACCTATTGGGGCTGGAAGGGCGGCTATTTCGACACCGAAGAAGACGCCCGCGCCTTCTTCGACGAGCTCGTCTACATGCTCGCCAAGCAGATGGCCGCGCCGAACTCGCCGCAATGGTTCAACACCGGCCTGTTCTGGGCCTACGGCATCGACGGGCCGAGCCAGGGCCACTTCTACGTCGACTTCAAGACCGGCAAGCTTGTGAAGTCGAAATCCGCCTACGAGCATCCGCAGCCGCACGCCTGCTTCATCCAGTCGATCGCCGACGACCTCGTCAACGAAGGCGGGATCATGGATCTGTGGGTGCGCGAGGCGCGGCTGTTCAAATACGGCTCGGGCACGGGCTCGAACTTCTCGCGCCTGCGCGGTGAAGGCGAGCGCCTCGCCGGCGGCGGCAAGTCCTCCGGCCTGATGAGCTTCCTCAAGATCGGCGACCGCGCCGCCGGCGCGATCAAGTCGGGCGGCACTACGCGCCGCGCCGCCAAGATGGTGATCGTCGATGCCGACCATCCCGACATCGAGAATTTCATCGACTGGAAGGTGATCGAGGAGCAGAAGGTCGCCAACCTCGTCACCGGCTCGAAGATCAACCAGAAGCACCTGCGGTTGATCATGAAGGCGTGCGTGAACTGCGAGGGCTCCGGCGACGACTGCTTCGATCCGGAGAAGAACCCGGTGCTCCGGCGCGAGATCAAGGCCGCGCGCCGCAACCACGTGCCCGACAATTTCATCAAGCGGGTGATCCAGTTCGCCAAGCAGGGCTACACCGACATCCACTTCCCGATCTACGACACCGATTGGGATTCGGAAGCCTATCTCACGGTCTCGGGCCAGAACTCCAACAACTCGGTGCGCATCACCGACGAGTTCCTCAAGGCGGTGGAGGCCGACGGCGATTGGGATCTGTTCTGGCGCACCAAGCCCGGCAAGATTTCGAACACCGTCAAGGCGCGGGCGCTGTGGGAGAAGATCGGCTATTCCGCCTGGGCCTGCGCCGATCCCGGCCTGCAGTACCACACCACGGTGAATGACTGGCACACCTGCCCGGCCTCAGGGCCGATTCGCGCCAGCAATCCGTGCTCCGAATACATGTTCCTCGACGACACCGCGTGCAATCTGGCGTCGATGAACCTGCTCGCATTCCGCGACGCGACAACCCAAAAATTCGATATCGAGGGCTACGAGCACGCGGTGCGGCTGTGGACCGTGGTGCTCGAAATCTCGGTGCTGATGGCGCAGTTTCCTTCAAAAGAGATCGCGCAGCTCTCCTTCGAGTTCCGCACGCTTGGCCTGGGCTACGCCAATCTCGGCGGCCTCCTGATGTCGTCGGGCCTCTCCTACGATTCGGATGCCGGGCGGCAGATCGCGGGCGCGCTCACCGCCATCATGACTGGGGTGAGCTACGCCACCTCGGCGGAGATGGCCGGCCTCCTCGGCGCCTTCCCCGGCTACAAGAAGAATCGCGAGCACATGCTGCGCGTCATTCGCAATCACCGCCGCGCCGCCCACGGCGAGCGCACCGGCTTTGAGAAGGTCGCGACCCCGCCGGTGCCGCTCGATCACAAAGCCTGCCCCGATCCGCGCCTGATCGAGCATGCCGAGCACGCCTGGGACCGCGCGCTCGCGCTCGGCGAGCAGCACGGCTACCGCAATGCGCAGGTCTCGGTGATCGCGCCCACCGGCACCATCGGCTTGGTGATGGACTGCGACACCACCGGCATCGAGCCCGACTTCGCGCTGGTGAAGTTCAAGAAGCTCGCCGGCGGCGGCTACTTCAAGATCATCAATCGCGCGGTGCCGGAGGCGTTGCGCGTGCTCGGCTACTCGCCGGCGCAGATCGCCGAGATCGAGGCCTATGCGGTCGGCCACGGCAGTCTCGGCCAGGCGCCCGGCATCAACCACACCACCCTCAAGCAGAAGGGCTTCACGCCCGAGGCGATCGAGAAGGTGGAGAAGGCGCTGCCGACCGCGTTCGACATCAAGTTCGCCTTCAACAAGTGGACCCTGGGCGAGGATTTCGTAGCCCAGCTCGGCATCGCGCCGGAGAAGCTCGCCGATCCGCGCTTCGACCTCCTCACTGCGCTCGGCTTTAGCAAGCGCGAGATCGAGGCCGCCAACATCCACGTCTGCGGCGCCATGACGGTCGAGGGCGCCCCGCATCTCAAGGCCGAGCACTATCCGGTGTTCGACTGCGCCAATCCGTGCGGGCGCAACGGCAAGCGATATCTCTCGGTCGAGAGCCACATCCGCATGATGGCGGCGGCGCAGCCCTTCATCTCGGGCGCGATCTCCAAGACCATCAACATGCCGAACGACGCCACGGTCGAGGACTGCAAGGCGGCCTATCTCCTCTCCTGGAAGCTCGCGCTCAAGGCCAACGCGCTCTACCGCGACGGCTCCAAGCTCTCGCAGCCGCTGCAGTCGCAATTGATCGCCGACGAGGAGGATGAGGACGAGGCGATCGAGGCGTTCATCGAGAAGCCGACCGCCGCGCGCGCCTCGGCACTCGCCGAGAAAGTGGTGGAGAAGGTGGTCGAGCGCATCGTGGTGATGCGAGATCGCGAGCGCATGCCCGACCGCCGCAAGGGCTACACCCAGAAGGCAGTCGTCGGCGGCCACAAGGTCTATCTGCGCACCGGCGAATACGACGACGGCCGGCTGGGCGAGATCTTCATCGACATGCACAAGGAAGGCGCGGCGCTGCGCTCGCTCCTCAACAATTTCGCCATCGCAGTCTCGCTCGGCCTGCAATACGGCGTACCGCTCGAGGAATATGTCGATGCCTTCACCTTCACCCGCTTTGAGCCGTCCGGGCCGGTGCAGGGCAACGATTCGATCAAATACGCCACCTCGATCCTCGACTACGTGTTCCGCGAGCTCGCGGTGAGCTACCTCGAGCGCTTCGACCTCGCCCATGTGGAGCCGGCCGACACCGGCTTCGACGCGCTCGGCAAGGGCATCGAGGAAGGCAAGCCTTCGCCCGGCGCCGCCGCTGCCCGCTACGTCTCCAAGGGGCTCACGCGCTCGCGCACGGATAAGCTTTCGGTCCTGGCCGGCGGTGCGGCGACCTCCTCTGCCCCGCCCTCCCCGCTCGTCGGGGAGGGCCGGGGTGGAGGGAAAGTCACCGCCTTCGGCGGCCGCGAGCCGCGCGCCGAGCTCTCCGGCGCCGCCGCGCTCAAGGCAGAGCTCGAGCACAAGCTCTCGCCCGCCGAGCAGCTCGAGCAGCAACAGGTCGCGCGCACGCAGGAGCGTGTCGACCCGCGCGCGGAAGCGCGCTTAGCCGCGGCCGAGAAGCGCGCCGAAGCCAAGGCCAAGGGCTACGAAGGCGAGGCCTGCGGCGAATGCGGCAACTTCACGCTGGTGCGCAACGGCACCTGCCTCAAGTGCGACACCTGCGGCAGCACCACGGGGTGTTCTTAAGATCGTAGGGCGCAATAGCAAAGCGCATTGCGCCCCACGCCTGTGCGGCTAACTTGCAGGCATGGTCAAGGTGCTCAGCGCGGGCTCGACGCTTCATGGCCTGCGACCTTGCGCCGAAATCTTCGCGCGCGATTCGGGCATCCTGGTAGACGTCGCCACCGATCACGGCCACAGCATTCATCACGCGGTGCTGCGGGGCGAGGCCGATGCCGATGTCATGGTGCTGCCGAGCGACATGGTTGCCGCCCTCCTCGCGGTGGGTTTTGCCGACGCGCAGACAGTAATCGCCGTTGGCAACGTGCGCATCGGCGCGGCGGTGCGCTCTGACGCGCCGCACCTCGACGTCTCCACCATGACAGCGTTGCGCCAGGCGCTGACGGCCGCCGATGCCGTTCTGCTGACGTTGGCGCCGACCGGCGATCATCTGATGCAGGTAATCGCGCGGCTCGGCCTCACTGAGGCGATAGCACGCAAACTCCAACGCTTTGCGACCTCAGCCTTGCTCAACCGCCATCTCGTCGAAAGCGCCGGCCCTGGTGGCATCGGATTCGGCCCCGCGACAGAAATCAAATCCTGGCGCGAAAAGGGCGTCGCCTATGCCGGCGCCATTCCCGACGAGGTCCAGGTCGTGCTGCCCTACTCGGCGGCCATGCTCACGCGCACGCAGGCGCCCGAACAGGCGCGGGCGCTGCTCGACTTTCTGACGACGGCCGAGGCGCGGCGGCATTTTCTCGTCAGCGGCGTCGAGTAAGCTCGTAAGGCACTCACGCCTGCCGCGGCGCGCTTCGCGTCGTGGTCCACGCCACCGCGGCGCAGGCAATTTGCACGAGGCCGCCCAGGATCATCGCGGCGCGCAGGCCGTCGGGGCCGCCCCCGAGAAGGGCGAACACCGCGCCGAGGATCGCCACGCCCACGGTCGCGCCAACCATGCGCGCCACGTTGATGAGCGCGGAGGCTGTGCCGGAACGCGCGGCCGCAACCGCGCCCACCGCTTCACCCATGAGCGGGCCGGTCGCCAGGCCCATGCCGACGCCGGTCAGCGACAAGCCGAGTTCCGCCGGGAGGATGGAGGATTGGTGCGCACCGAGGCCGATCAGCAGCAGGCCGCTGCTGATGATCGCGAGGCCGCCGCCGATCATGAACCGCACGCCCAGATGCCTGCTCAGCGTTCCCGAGAACGGCGACACCGCCACGAAGATCAGCGCCATCGGCATGAGCGCGAGGCCCGCGCCGGCGGCATCGAGCCGGCCGCTCTCTTGCCAGGTCAACGGCAGCAGGAACAGGACTCCGTACATGCCGAAGGTCATGCCCGCGGTCGCGGTGACGGCGCTGCGAAATCGGGGAATACGGAAGATGTCGAGCGGAACCAGGGCGGCGCGCCCTCGCCTGTCCTCGATGTTGATGAACAGCGCGAGTGCGATTGCGGCAGCTACCAACGCCGCCAAGGCGATGCTTGGCGCGGTGTGGGATTCGATCGCGGCCAGGGCCAAACCGCCGAGCGCGAGCGCGCCGAGGATCTGGGCCGCGGCGTCGAAGCGGCGATCCTGCGGATCGGCGGATTCCGGAATTGCCAGCGGCGCCAGCCCCAACGTCGCCAAGCCGAACGGCACCACGACAAGGAAAACGCTGGGCCAACCGAAATAGCGAATCAGCACGCCACCGACCGTGGGGCCGATCGCCATCGCAAGACCGTTGCAGCTTGCCCAGATTCCCAGCGCTCGGCCGCGCTCGGCCGGATCGCGCCATACCACGCGGATGATCGCCAGCGAGGCTGGAATGAGGAGAGCGGCCCCGATGCCTGCAACAGCACGGGCGGCAATCAACACCGCGATGGAAGGCGCGACCGCGCAGGCGAGCGACGCCGCGGTGAAGATCGTCGCGCCGATCATGAACATGAGCCGGCGGCCCTTGAGGTCCGCCAGCAAGCCGCCGGTGAGCAGCAGCACCGCGTAGACGAGGTTGTAGCTGTCGACCACCCATTGCAGCGCGCCGACGCCGGCGGAGAAATACTCGCCGATCGGCCGCACCGCGAGATTGACCACCGCCGTGTCGACCTGGGCGACGAGAACCGCGAGGCAAAGCGTCAGCAAGGTCAGCGAACGATGATGCGAGGTCCGACCAACGAGATGCGACAGTAAAGTTCCATGCATGCCGTGCGCCTTCTTGATCGAGATCGTCCAAATGTAGGTTTGCGCCAGGCGTGATGCTTCGATGCGGATCGAAACGTACGGTCGCAGAGTTGCAATAAAGTTGGCTGATGGAGGGTTCCATGTCCTATTCGGCTGGCTTTTCGATCACCGCATCGCTGATTGCCGATCCGGCGCGCGCGGCCATGTTGACGGCGTTGCTCGACGGCCGCGCCTTGCCGGCGGGCGAGCTCGCTTATGCGTCGAATGTCACGGCGCAGACCGCGAGCTCGCATCTGGCCAAGCTGCTCACCGGCGGCTTGCTCGCGGTGGAGACCGAGGGACGCCATCGCTACTACCGGCTGGCGGGCTCCCACGTCGCGCAGGCGCTCGAGCAGCTCGCTGCGATCCGCTCGCACGCGCCGGTCAGGCGCAAGGCCTTGAGCCCGCAGGCGCGCGAGCTTCGCTTCTGCCGCTGCTGCTACGATCACCTTGCCGGGCAGGTCGGCGTCGCGGTCGCCGGCGGCTTGCAGACGCGCGGCTTCATCGTCGCGGCGGCGGAGAAACAATTCGACATAACGCCGGTCGGCGCGGATTGGTTCGCGGCCATCGGTCTCGACGTTGATGCGCTCAAGCCGACGCGCCGCGGCCTCGCGCGCCAGTGCCTCGACTGGACCGAGCGCAGCCATCACCTGGCTGGGCCGCTCGGCATTGGGCTGCTGCGGGCGATGTGCGCCAATGGATGGCTGCGGCGGGTGAAAGACTCACGCGCCGTCCGCGTCCTGCCAAAGGGATGGAGCGAATTGAAACGCCATCTCGATGTTGATACTGCTTCGATCACGACGCCGCATGCAGCGTGAGTTATCGAGCGCGCGCCGGTGAAGTATATACTGGCGCCCACTCATGTCCCGCCCCGCCAACAAACCCTTCGCGCTCAGCAAAGCCGATGCCCGCCGCATCTGGCTCAATGCGCAACGGCTCGACACCGATTCGCCGTTCGGCGATGGGCCCGCCGCGACGCGCGCCGTAGTGGAGCATCTGGGCTACGTGCAGATCGACACCATCAACGTGATCGAGCGCTGCCACCACCACATCCTCTATACGCGCATTCCGGCCTACCAGCGCGAGCATCTGCGGCAGGCCCAGAGCGTCGACAAGAGCGTGTTCGAGTACTGGACGCACGCCCTCTCCTACCTCCCCACCGAGGCCATGCGCTTCTATGTCGGCGCCATGAAGCGGCACTGGCAGCGCCGCAGCGTCTGGTTCACGGCGGTGACCGACGCCGACCTGCGCAAGGTGCTCAGCCGCATCCGCAAGCACGGCGCGCTGACGATCCGCGACATCGACGACGACGTGCTGGTGGAGAAAGACCACGCCTGGGCGAGCCGCAAGCCGTCAAAGCGCGCGCTGCAGCTCGCCTTCTACCGCGGCCTGCTGACCGTAAGCGAGCGCGCCGGCATGCTGAAGACCTACGAGCTGATGACCCGTCACTTCGGGTGGACGCGGCTGCCGCGGGCCGCGTCGGAGCGCGAGATCCTGAACTATCGGCTCGACCGCGCCCTGCGCGCGCAGGGCGTGGTGAGCCTAGATTCGGTCTGCTATCTCGATCCCAAGCGCAAGCCCGCCATGCGGCAATTGATCGAGACGCGGCTGCGGCGCAGGGAGCTCGTTGCGGCCGAGCTCGAAGGGGCCGGGAAATTGCAGCACTGGGTGCGGCCGGCGACGCTCGATGCCGGCTTCGACGGTCCGGAAGGGCTAGTCCATATCCTCTCGCCCTTCGACCCGCTGATCAATCAGCGCAGGCGATTGCAGCTGTTCTTCGACTACGAGCATCGCTTCGAGGCTTACGTCCCCAAGCAGAAGCGACAATTCGGCTATTTCGCGCTCCCGGTTCTGGTCGGCGACGAGATCGTCGCCCTCCTCGATCTCAAGACCGACCGCGAGCGGCAGAAGCTCCTGCTGCAGCAATGGACCTGGCTCGCCAATCGCTCGCGCCGCGCGCACAAGACACGCATCGAGGAGGCGCTGCACCGTTTCGAGCGCTTTCAGCTCGCGCGTTGACGACGGATGCAGCATGTAGGGTGTGCAACGGCGGACGCCGTTGCACATGCGTCGATGGGGTATGCTTGGCGGTCCTTGCCTTTGAAGGCTCCCGGGAACCGCAGCACCCGGCCGCCGTTATCGGAGGCATCACACTTTCGGGAGGCTGCCTGTGAGCATTCTTTGGATCATCATCATTGGATTCGTTGCCGGCGTGATCGCTCGCCTACTGGCGCCCGGCCCGAACAATCCGACCGGCTTCATTCTCACCACCGTGCTCGGCATCGTCGGTGCCTTCGTGGCGACGTTCCTCGGCCAGGCCGTCGGCTGGTATCGCCCCGACCAGGGCGCCGGCCTGATTGGCGCGACCGTGGGCGCGGTGCTGGTGCTGTTCATCTGGCATCGGCTGGTCGTCAACCGCACGATCAGCGATCCCGGAGTGAGTGGTCGGCGCTGGCTGTAAACTATGGAGCGCACTACATTTTCCGCCCTGCAGGCAAGGAGGAGGCCGCCGTGGCGCGCGTCAAGATGATCAAGCCTGAGGACGCCGATGCCGAGACCCGCAAGGTC
Organism: Pseudomonadota bacterium; assembly: GCA_046735815.1. Classification (GTDB taxonomy): domain Bacteria; phylum Pseudomonadota; class Alphaproteobacteria; order Rhizobiales; family Xanthobacteraceae; genus VAZQ01. Next base: position 27,768 of record JBKPUA010000076.1, on the reverse strand, counting down.
TATGACGCGGTGGTCGAGCAATGGGGCCGGGTGAGCAATTTCTCTCAGGTGCTGGCGCATCAGCCGGCGGCGCTCGCGGGCTGGCTCATCCCGAACCAGGCGATCCGCCTCGACAATGTGAAATCCAACCCCGACTACGTGAAGATCCAGCAGCTCGTCATCATCAAGACCACGGCGCTCAACCGCAGCGCCTATTGCATGTCGCACAACGTGCCGCTCGGCCGCAAAGTCGGGTTGACCGCGGCGCAGATTGAGGCGGCGCAAGGCAGCGACTATATGAGCTCGTCCGATCTCGATGAGCGCCAGAAGGCGGCGATCCGCTGGGCCGAGGCGGTCACCTTGATGCAGGCGCGCGACGACGAGGCGGCGTTCGCGGCGATGCGGCGGCACTTCAGCGAGAAAGAGATCGTGGAGCTGACGGTGTTCTGCGGCATGTGGAACTATTCGAACCGGTTGTGCGAGGCGCTGCACGTCGATCTCGAGCGGCCGGACAAGCGCATCGAGTTTCAACGGACATAGAGCCATGGGCGAGGCCAAGACCTATACCGGCGGCTGTCATTGCGGCGAGGTGCGGTTCGAGGTGACCGCCGACCTCGGCACCGTCGTGACCTGCAATTGCTCGATCTGCCAGAAGCGCGGCGCGCTCTGGACCTTCGTGACGCCGGAGCGTTTCGCGCTGCGCGCCGGAGCGGAGGACCTCAAGGACTATCAGTTCGGCAAGAAGCAGATCCACCACCTGTTCTGCCCGCAATGCGGGGTGGCCGCGTTCTCACGCGGCATCACGCCCAAAGGCGGCGAGATGGTCGCGGTCAACGTGCGCTGCCTCGACGACGTCGATCTTTCGGCGCTCACGCCCACGCCGTTCGACGGCCGCAGCCTGTAACGAGCTCCGCTCACACCGGCGAGCGTTCGATGCCGCCGGCGAACTCCTCGCTGCAGAACGGCCCACCTTGATACCAATCGCCGACCGGATCGGGCGGCAGCTTGGCGTCGGCGGCGAGGGCTTGGGCGCTGTGCTCCTCGGAGCATCCTTGCGGGCGATAGCCGAGCCGGAAGGCCGCGCTGTTGTCCCACCAGCCGCGGGCATTGTCGGAGGCGCCAAAGAAGATTTCATAGCGCACGTCCGGGTGCTCGAGGCCGATGCGAATGAGCTGGACTAGGTCCTGCGGCGCGAGCCAGATCGAGAGCCGGCGGCGGTCGACGGGCGCATCGGCGAAGTTGCCGATGCGGATGCAGGTGACACGCAGCCCGTGCTTGAAGGCGTAGAGCGCGGCGAGCGCCTCGCCGAAGGCCTTGCTGACGCCATAGCGGGAATCGGGGCGCACCGGATCGTCGACGCCGATGCGGCGCTGACGCGGATAGAAACCGATGGCATGGTTCGAGGAGGCGAACACGATTCGCTGCACGCCGTGGCGGCGCGCGGCTTCGAACAGGTTGTAGCAGCCGATGATGTTGGATTGCAGGATCGTCTCCCACGGCCCTTCGACCGAGAAGCCGCCGAGATGCACGATGCCGTCGACGTCAGTGACCACGCGCTCGACCTCCGCCATGTTGGCGAGGTCGGCAGCAATAAAAGTTTCGTCGGTCCCCAGATCCGTCGGGCGCTTGACATCGCTCAGGCGGAGGTTGGGATAGACCCCCTTGAGCAGCTGCCGCAATCGCGTGCCGATGCCGCCCGCGGCGCCGGTGATCAGGACCGTTTGCATGCTGTACTCGTTTCCGACTGCTAGTTCAGGTATTGCCGAGCTTGGCGGCGAAGCGCTGATAGCGCTTGCGGCTGTTGCTGAGGTGCCGGCGCATGGCCGCGCGCGCCTGCGCCACCGCGCCGGCGCGGACGGCCTGCACGATGTCGCGGTGCTCGCGCTGGAACGTCTCGCTGTAGGCGCGCCTGGGCATGCCGGGGCCGCCGCGAATGGTCTGACGCGGGATGATGAAGCGCCCGAGATGCTCGAGAAAGCGCCGGAACTGCGGGTTGCCGGTGGCGTCGGCGATGCTGCAATGAAGCGCGAAATCCTCCCGGATCGCATCCTCGCCGCGCTTGATGGCGACGGTGATGGCGTCGAAGCACTCCGTGACCTTGCGGATCTGCGCCGGCGAGCCGCGCTCGGCGGCAAGCCCGGCGGCCTCGATCTCGATGCCGGTGCGCAGCTCCATCACGTCGAGCACCGCGCGCAGCGGCGACAAGGGGTCGAACTCGATGCGCAACGGCGGACGGGCGTTCTCCGGAACGAATGCCCCGACGCCCTGGCGGGTGACGACGAGACCATCCGCCCGCAGCGCCGCGACCGCCTCGCGCACGACGGTGCGGCTCACGCCGGTCGCCGCGATCAGCTCCTGCTCGGTCGGCAGGCGCGAGCCCGGCTTGATCTTGCCGCTGGTGATGTCGTCGGTGAGCCGCGCGACGAGCTCGCCGGTCAGGGAGCGCGGGGCCGGCAGCGGCCGGCTCGCCGAAAGGACCATGCTCGCCCGGCTCATCGCCCTTGACACCCTTCTTGCGGCAGTCATCATATGATATGATAACTAGCTAGCACGCGCCTGTGGCGGGATCAACATGGCGGGGCCCGTGCGCGCGTAGCGACGCAAGCGCAAATCAATCCGGGAGGATTCCTATGAACCGCCGTACCGTGCTCCGTCTCGGCGCCGCCACGGCGCTCGGCACGCTCGCAGCCGACTTGCGCGTCTCCGCCTTCGCTCAGCAGAAGCTCGTGCTCAAAGCCGCCGACGTGCATCCGCTCGGCTACCCCACCGTCGAGGCGGTGGTGGGCATGGGCAAAAAGCTCGAGGCGGCGACCAATGGCCGGCTGAGCATCCAGATGTATCCGTCGATGCAGCTCGGCGGCGAGAAGGAGGCGATCGAGCAGGCGCAGGTCGGCGCGCTCGCCTTCGCGCGCATCAGCGTCGGGCCGATGGGACCGCTGGTCCCCGAGCTCAACGTATTCAACCTGCCCTTCATGTTCCGCGACGACGCCCACATGGAGAAGGTGATCGACGGCCCGATCGGCGACGAGCTCCTGCAAAAGCTATCGAATCATCCGACGGCGGGGCTGATCGGGCTGTGCTGGATGAATGCCGGCACGCGCAACGTCTACAACAGCAAGCGGCCGATCCGCTCGATCGAGGATCTGCACGGGCTCAAAATCCGCATGATGGGCAACCCCGTGTTCGTCGACACCATGAACGCGCTCGGCGGCAACGGGGTCGCCATGGGCATGGACCAGCTAGTCAATGCCATGCAGACCGGCGTGGTCGACGGCGCCGAGAACAATCCCCCGACCTACGCCACCGGTCAGCATTACCGCTATGCCAAGTATTATTCGCTGACCGGCCACCTGATGATCCCGGAGATTCTGGTGTTCTCGAAGAAGACCTGGGGCACGCTCGCGAAGGACGATCAGGCGCTGATCAGCAAGTTCGCCAAGGAGGCCCAGCAGGACGAGCGCAAGCTCTGGTACGCGATGGAGGAGAAGTCGATCAAGCAGATCGAGGCGGCAGGGGTCGAGATCATCAAGATCGAGGACAAGAAGCCGTTCCAGGCCGCGGTGGCGCCGGTGTGGGACAGATACGGCGCGCAGCACGCCGAGCTGATCAAGCGCATTCAAGCCGTGCAGTGACGGTGCGCTCGCTCGCGGGAGCCGGCCGATCCGCGGATCGCGCCGGCTCTCGCGCTGTTATGGGGAGGATGGGATGAAACAGCACTACATTCGGGCGATGGACGCCATTCACGCCGGCTGCCTGTTCGTCGCCGGCGCCTGCATCGTCCTGATCACCATCATCGTTCCCTACGGGGTCTTCACGCGTTACGTGCTCAACAGCGCCGCCTCCTGGCCCGAGCCGATGGCGGTGCTGCTGATGATCGTGCTGTCGTTCCTCTCCGCCGTCGTCTGCTACCGCGAGCATCTGCACATCGGCGTCGGTCTCCTGCCCGCTGTGCTCAAGGAGCCCGCGAAGTCGCTGTTGGGCTTGCTGCTCGAAATCTGCATGCTCGCCACCAACCTGTTCATGGTGGTGTGGGGGATCAGGCTGGTAGAGACCACCTGGTACCAGAGCATCGCGGAATTCCCGATCGCGACCGCCGGCATGACCTACCTGCCGATCCCGATCGGCGGCGCGCTCACCGCCTTGTTCGTGATCGAGCGCCTGCTGACGCGCGAATTCTTCCAGGACATCGCGCCCGCGACCGCCGACCAGATCTCGACCGAGTAGCAGCGCGCGGCAGATACGCCCATGGACGTCTTCGTTCTCGTCGGCAGCTTCACGGTCGTGTGTCTCCTGGGGATGCCGGTCGCCTACGCGCTCGGGCTCGCTGCCATCCTGGCCGCGCTGTGGAGCGACATTCCGCTCGAGGCCGTGATGCTCAAGGTCTCCGGCGGAATGAGCGGGTTCTCGCTGCTCGCGATCCCGTTCTTCATCCTTGCCGGCGCCATCATGGCGGTCGGCGGCATGGCGGAGCGCCTGGTCAACCTCGCCAAGGTGTTCGTCGGTTTCATCCGCGGCGGCATGGCTTTGGTCAATATCGTCGCCTCGACCATGTTCGGCTGCATCTCCGGATCGTCCGTGGCCGACACCGCCGCCGTCGGCTCGGTGATGATCCCGCAGATGATCAAGAACGGCTATCCGCGCCTGTTCGCGGTCAACGTCACTATCTCCGGGTCGCTACAGCCGCTGCTACTGCCGCCGTCGCACAACATGATCATCTATTCGCTCGCCGCCGGCGGCACGATCTCCGTGGCGCAGCTGTTCATGGGCGGCGTCATTCCGGCGTTGCTGCTCGGGCTCTCGCTGATCGTGCTCGTTCTCGTCATCGCGCACCGGGACAATTTCCCGAAGGGCGAGATCGTCCCGCTCCGCCAGGCGGTGAAGATCGCCATCGACGCTATCTGGGGCCTGATCACAATCGTGATCATTCTCGGCGGAATCCTCTCGGGCGTCTTCACCCCGACGGAATCCGCGGCGGTCGCCTGCGTCTACGCCTTCTTCGTCACCATGTTCATCTATCGCGATTGCAAGTGGAGCGAGCTGCCGAAGCTGATCGGGCGCGTGGTGCGCACCGTCGGCATCGTCATGATCATGATCGGCTTCTCGATCGCCTTCGGCTACATGATGGCGATCATGCAGATCCCGACCAAAGCCACGGAGTTTTTCGTGGCGATATCGAGCGACAAGTACACGTTCCTGCTCTACGTGAACGTGCTGCTGCTGTTGCTCGGCACTTTCATGGATCTGGCGCCGATGCTGCTGATCTGCACGCCGGTGTTCCTGCCGGTGATCAAGACCTTCGGCATCGACCCCGTGCATTTCGGCATCATCATGATCCTCAATCTCGGCATCGGCCTGCTCACGCCTCCGGTCGGTCCGACCATGGTGGTGGGATGCGCAATCGGCGGGGTGAGCATGGAGGCGGTATCGCGCAGCATCCTGATCTTCTACGTCCCGATGCTGGTCGTCCTCGCGCTCGTCACCTATGTGCCCGAGCTCTCGCTCTGGCTGCCGCACCTGCTGCTGCGATAACTGTTCTTTCGACCTCCAAGCCGATCCGTGCCGTACGCGTTACAGCCATTGCTTCAATGGCAGGACCATCATTCGCGTCACGTAGATCATCGCGGCAAAGTTCAGAAACAGTGCGGAAATACGGCAGCAACACACTGGAACTAGCCTATGTCGCTGGGAAGTACCAAGGTGAGCGCGTTCGATGGGGGTTCGCACGGGGGATACACGCCAAATCCATTGGCAGCATTCGTTCTTGTTCGGGCTGCTCCCATCATCGGGTTGCTTCTGCTGCCGCTGGTATCCGGTTGCACTGCTGTCGTTCCGCTCGAGCAGGCAGGATCGTTATCGTCGTACCAGCGCCTCGAGGCCAGCGATGGGTTTCTAACGCGCGCGCAGGTGAGTGTGAGCAAGGACGAGGTGCTGGCGGCAAAGACGGTTCGGATCGTGCCAACCGCATTTTCCGCAGCCGGGGCGGAGGGGAAGCTTTCGGAGGAGCAGAGAAAGCTGATAGCCATTGTCGTCGACCGGTCGCTATGCATTGGTCTCAGCGACCGCTTTCAAATTGTCTCCGCTGCCCAGCCCGCAGATTTGACCGTGCACGCGTTCATCACGCGGATCGTCCCTACCGACGAGACGGCGGCTGGAGTTTCGAAGGTCACCTCGATCGCGACCTCCGTCGCCACCGCAGCTGCAGCGGTGCCGGTCCCAGTGCCACATTTGCGCATTCCGATCGGGTTGGGCGGGCTTGCGCTGGAGGCGGAGGCCGTCGACCCAGTTGGCCACCAAAAGGCGGCCATGGTTTGGGCGCGCGGCGCCGATTCCATCACCAGCAGGCCCAAGGTTTCTCCCGTCGGCGACGCCTATGATCTGGCCTCTTCGTTCGGCAACGATTTCAGCAGGCTGCTCGTGACCGGCACCGATCCGTTCAAGGCCCTGCCATCCGTGCCGTCGATGCAGAGCATTGGGTCGTTGCTCGGCGGGGCGCCCAAACAGGCGGCTTGTGAAGCCTTCGGTCGCGGCGCCGGCGTGGCCGGATTGGTCGGAGGCGCGATCGGCTTGCCGCCGGAATGGACGGACAAAGGCGCGCAACAGTGATGCCGCCGAAGCGTGCGCAGGCGCTGCCGCCTACTAAGGAGTTAGAGCGAGTAGCCGCCGTCCACCACCAAGGTCTGCGCCGTCACCATGGCGGCGTCGGCGCACAGAAAGACGATGGCCGCGGCGATATCGGCGGGCGTGCAGGCGCGCTTGAGCAAAGTGCGTTCGATCGAAGCGTGCTTGCGCTCGTCCGGCCACGCGCGCGTCCAGTCGGTGTCGACGAAGCCGGGCGCGACCGCGTTCACCCGCGCCTCGGGCGCGAGCGCGCGGGCGAGATTCTGCGTGAGGCTGATGAGACCGGCCTTGCTCGCGCCATAGGCAATGCTGGAGCCCGGCATGTTGCGGCCGGCAACCGAGGCGGTGTTGCAAACTGCGCCGCGCGCCGCCTTGAGCCCCTGCACCGCCGCGCGCGTACAGCGGAAAGGACCGAGCAGGTTGGTGGCGAGGATGGTGGCCCAGAACTCCTCGCTCAGCCGGTCGAGGTCGCGCGGCGGGATCGGCTCGGTGGTGGCGGACGTGCCGGCATTGTTGACGAGGAAATCGAGCCGGCCGAGCGCTTCGATCGCCTCGTTGACCATCGTTTCGGCGGCGCCCGGCTTCGAGACGTCGCCGGGCGCGGCGGTGACGGCAAAGCCTTGCGCGCGCAACCGCGCAACCGCCGCGGGCCCGCGCGGATCATCGGGCAGGTGATTGAGCGCCACGGTGGCGCCGCGGCGCACGAACAGCTCGACGGTCGCAAGCCCGATGCCCGAGGCCGCGCCCGTCACCAGCGCACACTTGCCGTCGAGATCGCCCATGACGCTTCCGGATTACTCGCCTCAGCCGCATAAAGTTTCGCCCGGGATCAACCGGGCGAAACGCTTGCAAGAGGTTCGCTTCGGGACTACCGCCGCATTTCGCTGAACAGCACGCCGCCCTTCGCCTTCGCAGTCGGCTCCGACTCCACGATCTCCACCGTCACGGCCTCGACCGGGACAGAGAAGTTCTTCACCACCGCGTCGGTGATGTCCTTCACCAGCGCGCGCTTCTGGTCGAGCGTGCGGCCTTTGACGGCGTGAACGTAGATTTCAGGCATATCGGTCTCCCTCACTATGCGTTACGCCCGGCACTATAGCGACTACGGCGGACGGAGAAAGGCACCCGTTCGCGGCGCTGGCAGCGCCGCGCGCGGAGCCGAAAAATGCCGCCTCACCAGAAGGAGCGGTAAGACCCGCCGTAGCCGCGCGAATAGTCGCGCGGCGCATAACTGCGAGCGTACCAATCATCGACTCGCACCTCGCGCCAGCCGCCATACGGGTCGCGCCGACGCTGGCTGTGCGCCACTTTCTTCTTGGTTGTCGCGGCGGCGCGCTGCGTCGGCTCGGTCGAGCCCGCGGCCGCCGCCGCATCGGCGGGGGCAGCGGACGCGGCGGCTTGCGCCGTCTTCGCCGGCTCGCTTTGGCGGCTGTTCGCGGTGCCGGCGGGAGCGCCTTCGCTGCTGTTGCCGGCGCTGGACGCACTGCGGCCGAGCGGCACGGCGGCGATCGCCGGGCGATAAGTCGGTACACGCACCATCCGCGGCTTGCGCGGGCTGCTCGCAACGCACTTGCCGTCGGCATAGGCCCAGGTCTCGCCGGGGCAAGCCGGCTTCTCTGCCGTTATTTTCGCGGTGCCGGCAAAATTCGAGCGCGGATCGATGGCCACAAGCGGTGCCGGGCTTGCAGGAGCGCTGGGTTGGGCGCCGGAGTTGCCATCCACACGGGCTACGGCCAAGGCACTGTCAACGTCGGGAGTGTAACCTACGCCGAGAAATGCAAGGCCCATCGCGCCGGCCACGATGCCCGCGAGCGCCACCCGCAGCCAAGCGCGAAAGCGCGGGGTGGGGCAGAAAACGCCGAATTCGGGATGCACGTACTGGCGGGGCATGGACACGGGTCACTCTCCTGAACCCTCGCCCCGATCCCCAGCCTTCTTCGAAGAACATTAAATTACGGGCACCGTCAAGTCGTTCCGCGTCCGACATGATCGAATCGTGATGTGCCTTGTCGCTGCGCCCGTTCTCTACGCGTGCATGCGTGACGGCTGCGCAGGCGACCCGCATCAGTGTTAGGTCAGCGCTGCTGCTTCACTGTCGCGGTCGGTGCGCTACGATGGGCCCATCGGGAGAGGGGGACAAGAATATGGCGGAGGAAGCGTCATGGAGCTCCGAACCGCGAGCCCCCGGAAGTATGTCCATACCAGGCCAATGAACCTCTGTGCCCAGTGCGGGGAGACGATCTTCCTGCCGGAGTGGTCCGAGTATCTGGACCGCCACCGTGTGCGGCATCTCTGGGAATGCGAAGCGTGCGGCTACAAATTCGAGACGCTGGTCTCGTTCCCTGATCCATAAAGATTTCTGCGCACAATCCCGCGCATTCCGAGAATCGGAAGAGCCGCCGGTGGGACGCCGGCGGCTCTTCGCTTGTTAACGATAAGCTGTGGGGTCAACACCACCGCTCACGAAATCGCGATCGCCCCTGTGCCGGGCGGGCCCGAACGACGGACCCGCGCCGTCCGTTGATGTCGCCCGGCGCCCGACCTGCGTCGGGCCGCCGGAGCAGCGTGCTCGCCGGCGATCAGGTCGTCGGCAGCGAAGGCTCGCGAACCTGCGGCTCGGCGGCTGTGTCCTCCGCCGGAATGGGACGTGCGCCGGCCGGCAATTGCAGCACGCTCGCGCGCTGGCCCTCGCACAAACGCGTGAGGAGCACGACTTGCCCGTCCGGGAATTCCAGCGCGTCGTGATGGGTCACGGCGTTGTCCATGTTGACTTGCCGGAATCGCGCCAGCCGCTGGCCGATCTTCTTGTTCGGCAGGATGCCGATGCCGAACGACGGCTCGCATTCGACATTCTCGTCGAAGGCGATCTCGGTGCCGGGCAGCAGGCAAACAGCAACGTGCGGATCGCCGACTGCCGAGAAACCGCGGGTAATCGAGTTGGCGAACCGCGTCGTTGTCAGTTCGTCGCCGACCTTGGCGGGACGCGTCGCGACGTGGTGCAGACTATAGTCGCACATCGAGGAGACTCCTTTTCCTGTGAGCTGTCGGGATAGGCACTCCTCAGCGAAGCCGCCGGAGCCATGGTCGTTTGCCGGACTTTGTCCTGACCCTTGTGCAACGTCGCCATGTCACACCTTGTTGTAGAGAGACGTCTCGTCAGCGGCAGAACCCCGACTGCTCAAAGCCGATCCAAAATCGATGCATCTCCCTCCCTGGATCGCCAAGGAAGCTGAAAGAGAACGCGGGAATGAACCGCGGGTTCCTTGGCTCGGCCGATGAAAGCGCCGCGGTCGCGCTCACGGCTGCTGCCGGAAGCCAATTCTGCAAGCAATGATGAACAAAGAGGCAAATGCGTACCGGCCCTAGGAAGGACGCGGGCTCGGCTCGCGACCTCGCCCCTCCCAATACCCCTGGCGGCCGGCGTCTCGAGCGAACCGGCGTGAGCGCCGCCGCCGCGGAGCGGCCGAGCCGGCGAATGACCCTCGAGATCAGCAATTTCCCGCGCGCGACGGGACGAATCGCGCCTTGCGATTGTTGTCACGGGCGAGCCGGTCGGCACAGCCCGCCGGCCGAGTTGGACCTCAACAAGAACGGGAGGACTATCACATGAACCATCGCTTGATCGGAGCGTCGCTGGCCGCGCTTGCTCTGCTGGGGCTCGCCGGCGGTGCCGGGGTCGAGGCGCAGCAAGCGACCCTGACTTTCTTTCTCACCAGCGTCGGCTCCGGAAAGGGCGCCGACCTCGGCGGCCTCGAAGGCGCCGACCGGCATTGCCAGCAGCTTGCGCAGGCGGCGGGCGCCGGCAGCAAGACCTGGCGCGCCTATCTGAGCACGCAGGCCGCGAGCGGGGGCCAGGCCGTGAACGCGCGCGACCGCATCGGCACCGGCCCCTGGCAGAATGCCAAGGGCGAGGTCATCGCACGCAACGTCGACGACCTCCACAGCCCCAACAACAAGATCAGCAAGCAGACCGCGCTCACCGAGAAGGGCGACATGGTCAACGGCCGCGGCGACAATCCCAATCGCCATGATGTCCTGACGGGCTCGCAGCCGGACGGCCGCGCGTTTGCCGCCGGCGAGGACCGCACCTGCGGCAACTGGACCAAGAGCGGCGCGGGCGCGGCGATGCTCGGTCATCATGATCGCCAAGGATTGCGCGACGATGACGCGTCCAAATCCTGGAATGCGTCGCATCCCTCGCGCGGCCCCGATGGCGGCTGCAGCCAGGCCGATCTCCGCAGCACCGGTGGCGACGGCCTGTTCTACTGCTTCGCCACCAATTAGCGCGATCGATTGGACGATCGACCCGGCAAATGCGGGCAGCGGCGAAAATTCGTCGCTGCCCGCAGACATTTTAGGGCATAAGTTTCTCCGCTCGATAACGACACAAGCCTGCCCCGCCGTGGCAGCCGCCAATCCAAGCAGCTGCGGCGGATCGCAGGAGAGAAAAGCGAGGGAGCGACGGATGGCGATCAGCAAGCGCGACTTTCTGACGGGCGCGGCAGCGGCGGGCGGAGCCCTGATGCTCGGACGCGCGGGTGTCTTCGGTCAAAGGGCACGCCGCGTGATCGATGCGCATACCCATTGGTACCCGCCGGAATGGGTCGAGCTGGTGCAGAAGGAGGGCGAGGCTGCTGGCGCACGCATCGGCCGCAACGAACGCGGCGGCATCACCTTCAATGCCAAGGGCATCGGCGCGGTGTTCAGCCCCAATTACATTGACGTCGACAGCCGCATCAAATCGATGGATGAGACCGGCATCGATGCGCAGGTGCTCTCACTTATGGCGCCAATGGTGTACTGGGCGCCACCCGACTTCGGACTCAAGCTGGCGCAAGTGTACAACGATGCCTGCTCGGCGGCGCATCGGCGATATCCCGAGCGCCTGGTGGGCCTCGCCATGCTGCCGATGCAGGAGCCGGAGCTCGCGTTAAGGGAGCTCGAGCGCGCGGGCAAGCTTCCCGGCTTGCGCGGCGTGATGATGGCCACTGCCGTCGACGGCAAGAACCTCGATGAAAGGGCGTTCTTTCCGATCTACGCCAAATGCGAGGAGCTCGGCTGGCCGATCTTCACCCACCCGGTCGCGCCGCTGGGCGGCGAGCGCATGAGCAAATATTATCTGAGCAATCTTCTCGGCAATCCGGTCGAGATCGGGATCGCCGGCTATTCGCTGATTCTCGGCGGCGTGCTCGATGCTTTTCCCAAGCTCGAGGTGATGCTGCCGCGCGCCGGCGGCAATGTGCCATGGGGAATCATGCGGCTCGATCGTACCGTCGAGCGCATGCCGCAGCTGGCGCAAGCCAAACGGCCGGCGACGCTCTACCTCAAGCGCTTCTACTACGATTGCATCATCGAGAGCCCGCAGATCGCGATGGACCTGATCCGCCTCGTCGGCAGCGATCGCGTGCTGTTCGGCACCGACTATCCCTCCCCCATGCGCGATGTGCGCCCGGTCGATTTCATCCAGAATTTGGCCGAGCTCTCGCCGTCCGAACGCGATGCCATCCTTGGAGGCAATGCCGCGCGCGCCTTCAAACTGTAGACTGGCTCTGGGGCCCACACGGGCTTGTCATTCGCGTGGTGTGGTGCTCTTTGATAGCGTCTTTGTGTCGAAGCGTTTTCTCGCCGGCTGGTTTCCATCTTTCCGGGAAAACGCGACTTAGCGACGAGGTGAAGCATGATCACCGATCGCAGACGTGTCCTTGCACTGCTCGCGAGCTCCTTCGCGACCCCCGCCCTTGCGCAAGCGCCCGCCATGACCCGCATCACCGCCTACGCCTTTTCCTTCGCCGGGCTCGAGGGCGGCGAGATCAAGCTCGCCGACCACGCCGGCAAGCCGATCCTCGTGGTCAACACCGCTTCGCTTTGCGGCTACACACCCCAATATGCCGGCCTGCAGCAGCTTTGGGAGCGCTACCGCCAGCGCGGGCTGATGATCGTCGGCGTGCCGTCGAACGACTTCGGCGGGCAAGAGCCGGGCGGCGCGACCGACATCACCAAGACCGCGCATGGCGAGTACGGCGTCGGTTTCCCGCTCGCCGCCAAGGCGCAGGTGAAGGGCGCGAGCCCGCATCCGTTCTACAAGTGGGCGGCCAGCGAGCGCCCGCTCGAAACCCCGCGCTGGAATTTTCACAAGTATCTCGTCGGGCGCGACGGACATATCGCGGCGGTGTTTGCGACCGACATCGAGCCGATGGACGCGCGCGTCATCAACGCCATCGCCAAAGAGCTTTCCGGCGCGGAATAAAACACCGCGGCGAGCGTTGACAGGCTGTCACAGGCTCGGCGTATCCCGGTCGGGAGCGGGAATAGAACGCCACAGAAACGGGAGGTTTCACATGTCTGCTCAACCGCAACTGGCGTCCGATCTCGAAGGATTGGCCCATCAGGTCGATCCGCTGTCGCGGCGCGGCTTCTTCATGACGGCATCCGCTGCGGTCGCGGCCGGCTACACGCTCGCCGCCGGACCTGTTCGCGCTGACGCGATCAAGACCGACACCAGCGGGCTCACCGCGGGCGAGGCCAAGGTCAAAGTGGCCGACGGCGAGATGCCGGTCTACTACGCCCGTCCCGCCAACGCGGCGAACCCGCCCGTCATCCTGGTGGCGATGGAGATTTTCGGGCTGCACGAATACATCAAGGACGTCACCCGGCGTCTCGGCAAGCTTGGCGCGTTCGCGATCGCGCCCGACTATTACTTCCGCACCGGCGAGGATCTCACCAAGATCACCGAGTTCCCCAAGCTGATGCCGATCGTCAACAAGAAACCCGACGCCGAGCTCCTCTCCGACCTCGACGCCACGGTGGCATGGGCCAAGTCCCAGGGCGGCGACGTCAACCGCCTCGGGATCATGGGCTTCTGTCGCGGCGGACGGACGGTTTGGGAATACGCCGCCCACAACAAGGACCTCAAGGCCGGCGTCGCATTCTACGGCTCGCTGGTCGATCCCGAGGCGCAAAAGTCGCTGTGGCCGAAGAGCCCGACCGCGCTCGCGCCCGAGATGAAGGCGCCCGTGCTGGGCCTCTACGGCGAGGCGGATCAGGGCATTCCCCTCACCCAGGTCGATGCGATGAAGGCCGCGCTGCAAGGCGCCGGCAAGACGTTCGAGATCAAGACTTTTGCCGGTGCGCCGCATGGCTTCCACGCCGACTATCGCGAGAGCTATCGCAAGGAGGCGGCCGAACAGGCGTGGAACGAGATGATCGCTTGGTTCAAGAAATACAAAGTGCTCGCCTGATCGCCGCGGGAATCCGAAGGTCATGAGCGCGGCGCTGCGGCGCCGCGCTTTTCATTTGGCCGGCTCGTTCATTTCGGGATTTGCACGAACTCCTTCACCTGCTCGGACGAAAGCGGAGCGGGAATGAATTTCCCGGCCACCGCATCGGCCATGATCTGGTCGATCCCTTCGATGCGGTCGGTCGCCAGGCTTTCTTTCGGAATGAGACTACGCACCCGCAACACGATCTTCTCCGGCAGGCTGGAATATTCGCCGTAGAGCTTGAGCGCGGCCGGATCGGAATACATCCACGCCACCGTCTCCTGATAGGCGCGATTGAAGCGGACGATCGCATCGCGACGGTTCTGCAACGTGCTCACGTTGGTGAGATTGACCCGCACCGTGCGGGTGCGCAGCGAAGCCACGTCGTTGCCGGTGGCGATGATCCTGATCTTGCCCTCCTCCGCAAGGTCGAGTCCGAACGGCGCCGCTCCGAAGCCCACGTCCACTTGCCCGCTCATGGTCTGGGTGATGGTGGAGGCGATGTTGCCAGTCGACGTGGGTTTGCAAGTGAGTTTGTACTGCGCGATCAGCGCCAGCAGTCCGGCATGGCTCGATGACCCGGTCAACGAGTACGCGACCGTCTTGCCGTTGAAATCCTCGACCTTCTGGATCGGTGAATTGGCCGGCACGTACCAATAGAGGTCGGGCGAGCCAATCATTTCGCTGCCGATGAGGCGGATCGGTGCGCCCTTGGCGAAGGTGCCGACCGCAGCCGAGACACCGGCCGCCGTCGCGATATCCATGCTGCCGCCGATCACGGCCTGGATCGATTCCGGCCCGGCCTGGACGTTGAGGATTTCGAGATTGAGCCCGTGCTTCTTGAAAATGCCGCCGCGCTGGCCGAGCTCGGCAATGCCGGCATCCCAGGCGCCGCGCTGCGGGATCGCGACTTTCAACGTCTCCTGCGCGCTGGCCTCGCCACGCACGACGGCGATCACGGCAAGCGCGCACAGCGCGGTGGTGAATCCTACCCTCGTCATCTCGTTTTCTCCCTGACGGGCCCGCGATTTGGCAGCGGTGCAGTCATAAGAGCCCATACGAGCAGCGCCTTCAAGCAACAGCCCGCCGCGACGGAGGTTCGCCGGCCGCGCCTTTTCGACGCGATGTGGTTGTACTCGACAGGGGGGTCGCGACCAGTGGATGATGCAGACTCAGACCTAAGCGGATCAAGCGATGTCCTACCGCAAAGGAAGGCCCTCCTCCATCGACCTGCTCGAGGACGAGTTCGCCCAGGAGAAGGCCTCGGCCTTGGGTCGGCTGGGGCGCGCGCTCGAAGCGGCGCTCGCCGCGCTCGCGGCGTTCGATGCCGACGAGCGGCACGCTGCGCCGGCCGCCGAACGCGGCGAACAGCGTGCCGCGCTGGTGGCGGAGGCGAGCGTTGCGCTCTGGCACTTCGCTGTGCAGCGCGAGGCCTGCGGGCTGCGCGACCTGCGCTACGTGCTGCGCGACTATCGCGTGCCGGCCGAGGTGGCAGCGCGCATGGGCGCGCTCTCGATTGAGCCGTCCAGGCCGCGCCGACCGCGACACCGATGAGCCCCGCAAGATGTTATGGTTGCGCCGCAACACCGAGCGCAGTGTCGCTCAACGCAGGAGTATGCCGCCCAAACCCGGTAGTATAGGGTCGCTGCTCTGAGTCGATTCAGGGCTGCATTTTGCAGCGAGAGGAAACGCATATGAACGTCCTCATCGGCGTGCTCATCACCTTCCTTGTCGTCATCCTGGTCCTCTACCTCGTCAACATGCTGCCACTCGATGGCCGCGCCAAACAGATCGTACGGGTGATCGTGATCATCATCGGCGTGATCTCGCTGTTGAAATATCTCGCTGTGTTCTAGGCCGCTCGATACCGAGCATGTCGGGGCCCACAAGCATCGAGGGCTTCGCCATCATTTCCGCGGACGGCATGATCGCCGATGCCGCCGGCCACATGCCGGATGCGATCAAGATCGCGGCCGACCAGGAATTCTTCTACGCCGGGTTGGATCGCGCCGCGGTGGTGGTGCATGGCCGCCGGTCGCACGAGGGTGGACCGCAGGCGGATCGCCGCCGCCGGTTGATCGTAACCCGGCGCGTGGGCGCCCTCGCCCCCGCATCCGCGCATCCGCAGGCATTTCTCTGGAATCCGGCGGGCGCCTCGCTCGCGCAGGCCTGGGTCGCGCTCGGCGCGCCCGATGGCATGCTTGCGGTGATCGGCGGCGCCGAGGTCTACGAGCTGTTCTGGGAGCCGGGCTACGACGCCTTTCACCTTACGCGCGCAACGCGGGTGCGGCTTCCGGGCGGTCGTCCGCTGTTCCGCGATCTCTCGGGCGATCGCACGCCCGAGGACGTGCTGGCGAGCCACGGGCTTCGTCCCGACGAAGCGCGCACGCTCGACGCGGCTGCGGACGTGACGCTCGTCACTTGGAGGCGCTGACTATCTGCGGGCGCGGCGGGCGGGTGGTGGTGGGGCCCAGATCGCCCACGGGTTGGGCTGGCAGCTCCCGCCCAGCCCGCGTGCCGTCGCCATGCACTGCTCGAAGGTGTAGTAGCCGCAGTCCCAACCACCGTCCCGGCCGCCCAGATTGGCGCACCAGGGCGGAGCCGCGCGCGCTTCCGCCGCAGTCCGAGAATCGAGCAATGTCGCTGCGGCGGTCGCGCCGAGCACAACGGCGATATTGAGCGCGAGCAATCGGCAGCGATCGAGCGCCATGGCGTCACTCCTGTCGATGTTGGGCCGGGATGATACTCGCTCTGCGCCGCCCTGCAATCTCGCCCGTGCGTGGCGGCCCGCTCGTCAACCGCCCTCTTTCGCGCTAGGCTTGGTCAAATGCGAGTAAGCAGCAGCTCGAGAGGAGAAGTCCAATGAGCATGAGCGTGGGTGTGCTCGACCACTACAACGTTTCGACCCGCAACCTTCGCGACACCGTGCGCTTCTACGAGGATATCTTGGGCCTGGTGAACGGGCCGCGCCCGCCATTCGACTTTCCCGGAGCCTGGCTGTACAGCGAAGGCCATCCGGTGCTGCACCTCAACGATATCTCACCGACCGACAAAACTCAGCCGCCGGATTCGGGCGTGATCGATCACATCGCCTTCGGCAGCCGCGGCTTTAACGCCATGAAGCAGCACCTCGCGCAAAAGGGCGTGTCGTTCCGGGTCAACGAGGTGCCCAACAGCACACGCCGGCAGATCTTCTTGAGCGATCCGAACAACGTTCTGATCGAGCTCAATTTCGACATCACGAAGGACGCGGCCGCGGGCTAATTCCCCGTCTCGACGTTAGTGTCCCGATTCCGAAGTTCGCAATCGCTTTGTGCAGCACGATGCGTGCGAACTTCGGGTTCGGGGCACTAGAACACCGCACGATCAGCGCGCGGTAGCTTTCGCCACCTTGTCGGCAATGAAGCGGGGCAGCGCGAAGGCGGCCACGTGCACCTCGGGCGTCCAGTATCTGGTCGGAAAGCGGCCCGCTCTGTCGTAGCGCGCGGCGATGGTCTTGACTGAAGCGTGGCGCAATTTGACGTCGTCCGTGGCCCAGCTCATGGCCATGTGCCCACCCACGTAAGTCGGGATCGCTGCCACATAGCAATAACCATCGGCGAACAGCGACCGCAGCTTGCGAATGCCCGCCGTGAGCTCGCCCGATTGGAAGAACGGCACGCCCTTCTGCGCCACGAGGACGCCGCCCTTCGCCATGCAGCGGCGGCAGGCGGCGTAGAACTTCTGGCTGAACAGCACCTTCCCCGGCCCCTGCGGGTCGGTCGAGTCGACGATGATAACGTCGAAGCGGCGATCGGTCTTGGCGACGTATTTCATGCCGTCGTCGATCACCAGGTCGAAGCGCGTGTCGGCGAGCACCGGCTTGGTGAATTCCGGGAAGTGCTGCTTGGCGAATTCGACCACCGCGGCGTCGATCTCGACCTGCGTGAGCCGCTTGACCGATTTGTGCTTGAGCACCTCCTCGGCGATGCCGCAGTCGCCACCGCCGACGATCAGCACCTCTTTGGCATGCCCATGAGCCAGGATCGGCACATGGGTCATCATCTCGTGGTAGACGAACTCGTCCCTGCTCGTGACCTGGGTCGCACCGTCGAGCATCAGCATCTTGCCGAAGAACGCGTGGTCGAACAGCACGAGATGCTGGTGAGAGGTCTGGGTCTCGTGGATCACCCGCTTGACCTCATAGCTCATGCGGAAGCCGAGGTCGTCGAACAGCGTCTCGGGAATCCAGCGTTTTGCGGCCATGATCGGGCCTCAACAAACCGAGGACGACCGACGATCTGTCGCCCGCCCGCCGTCGTCCGTCGTCCGATCAGGCGGCCTGCCCGCGCAGGACTTCGCTGACCTCGACGTGCTTGGCCTTGAATGCCTCCCGCAACACGGGGATGCAGGCATCGGGGCAGGCCTTGCCGCACATGAACACGTCGAGCGCGGCATAGCCCGCGTCGGGCCAAGTGTGGATCGAGATGTGGCTCTCGGCCAGCACCGCCACGCCGGATACGCCGTTCGGCTGGAAGTGATGCAAGTGAATGTGCAGCAGGGTCGCCTGCGCGGCGTCGACGCAGCGGCGCAGCGTCGCCTCGATGAGGTCGATGTCGTCGAGCCCCTCGGCTCCGTGCAGATCGACGATCAGATGCACGCCGGCGCAACGCACGCCGTTGCGGACGGCGAAATGGCCTGCGCCGCCTTCGCCCGTCGGCGCCTTGACCACGGCGACGTGAGGGACTTTTCTTCGGGCGGTACCTGGACTCCCCAAGCCCTTCCCCGATCGCAAGAGGGCGTTCTGGCGCATCGCCGTCCTCCCCAACCGAGTGATCCAACCCGAGTGCCGACGAGCGGCTCAGGCAAGCGAATGCCGCTCGATCAGCCCGCGCACGGACAGATCACAGCGGCTGGTCCCCACATAAGGCCAAGGTCCCCGGAGTCAAGAGGATTTTGAGACCCGTTGCCGCAGAACGGGCGCGAGCGCAACGGCGCGGTGGTCGCAGTTCGGCCGGAAGATCGCCGCTGCCCCGCGCGCGCTGATTCGCGACGCCGGACGGAAGCCCGGCGCATCCCGCGCCAGTGTGGCGGTTCAGAAGTCCGCATCATTCTCGCGGCGACTCCGAAATGCGGACTTCTGAACCAAAGCCACACTGGATCAATAAGTTGCTAGTGTCCTTCAATTCCGAAGTTCGCAAACAAGCTGCCGCACAATGATGCGAACTTCGGAATCAGGACACTAGCCTGGAACGCATTTGGGACACGAGCTAAGGTCGGCTTGCGCCGGTGAAGACGGCGCCGCCGCACAACGACAAGACCGTGAGGAAGCGATGAGTGCCAACCCGACACGACGCAAGTTTTTCTCCACCTGCGGCTGCTGCCAGGGCGCGCCTGCGCCGACAAGCCGCGCGCGGCGAAATTTCCTGGCGGGCGGCGCGGCCGCGCTGGGGCTTGGGGCGATGGCGGCGATCGGTCGCGCCACGCCGGTGGCAGCACAAGCCCCCGCCGCGAGGACGCGGGTGGACGTGCACCACCACTTCATTCCGCAGTTCCACGTCGATGCCATGATGGCGCCCGGCCGCCGCGCGGGCCCGCCGCCGCCGAAATGGTCGCCCGCTACATCGCTCGAGGACATGGACAAGAGCGGGATCGTGACCGCAATCCTCTCGGTCGTGCAGCCCGGGATCTGGTACGGCAACAACGTCGACGAATCCCGCAGCCTGGCGCGTCGGCTCAACGAATACGGCGCGAGCGTGGGGAGAGATAACCCCGGACGCTTCGGCTTGTTCGCGGTCATCGCGCCGGCGGACGTGGACGGAAGCCTCAAGGAGATCGAATACGCCCTCGACACACTCAAGGCCGACGGCATCGGGCTGTTGACCAGCTACCAGGACAAGTACCTCGGCGATCCTTCATTCGCCCCGGTCTACGAGGAGCTCAACCGGCGCAAGGCGGTGATCTACGTCCACCCCACCACGCCCGATTGCTGCCGCGGCCTGGTGCCGGGCATCCCGCCTGGATCGATCGAGTATGCGACCGACTCGACGCGCACCATCGCTCACCTCGTTTTCAGCGGCACCGCGATCAAGTTCCCGGACATCCGCTGGATCTTCTCGCACAGCGGCGGCACGCTGCCCTTCCTCACCGGCCGCTTCATCCGCCTTGCCGAGGAGCGCAAGCTCGCGTACCTGCCTGACGGCCCCCTCCCCGCGTTTCGCAAGTTCTACTACGAGCTCGCGCAGGGCAACACGCCAGGCCAGATCGCGGCGCTGCTCAAGATGGTGTCGGTGTCGCAGGTGATGTACGGCACCGACTTTCCCTTCCGCGACGGCGCCGAGGTCAATCATGGCATTGCCGAGTGGGGCTTCGCGGCCGCCGATCAGCGCGCCATCGAGCGCGACAACGCGCTCAAGCTGCTGCCGCGCGTCAAGGCGACTTGATCAGCCTTCGACGCCGAAGAAGGGGGCAACGGCGTAGCCGCCGTTGCCCGTGCATTTGGCTTCAGCCCGCCACCGTGCTCCAGTTCGACGCCAAGTGCTCGGCGCCGCGCAGCGACAACGCGAGGATGGTGTAGGTCGGGTTGGAGGCGCCGGCGGTCGCGAAGATCCCCGGGCCCGCGACGTAGAGATTCGCAATATCGTGGGTCTGGCCGTAGCTGTTGGTGACGGAGCTGCCGCCATTCGCACCCATGATGGTCCCGCCCATCAGGTGGATGGTCGGCATGTTGCCGCGCGCCGACCAGACCTCCTTCGCGCCGGTCGCCTTGGCGATCTTGAGTCCCTCCTCGAAATTGGCGTTCCACAACGCCTGCGCGTCTTGGTCAAAGCTGTGGATGATCTTGGCGAGCGGCATGCCGAACTCGTCCTTGTCGCTCGCAAGCTCGATGCGGTTCTCGATGTTCGGCAACTCCTCGCCGAACGCGCCGATGCGGGTCAGCCCGCGCGCAGCGCGTTTCATAAAAGTCGCGAGATCGGGACCAAACAGGTCGAGGCGGGCGTTGGCGAAGCCGCCGAGATCGCTCGTCTTCATGGCGGAGCCCGCGGTGATGAACGAGCTCCCGAAGGCGCCCTTCTGGCTGGTCTTGCCGTAGCGGTCGTAGGACATGAATTGGGAGCCGGTGGTTCCCATGTAGTTCTGCACGTCCTCGTCGAACAATGCCCAGGTCCCAGAGCTGAAATGCGCCATCATGTATTTGCCGAGGAGGCCGCTCGAATTGGCGAGCCCCTTGGCGTGCTTGTCGGTCGCCGAGTTGAGGAGCAGCCGCGGGTTCTGCGCCGACCAGGCGGCCAGCACCACGACGCTCGCCTCCTGCACTTGGCGCTCTTTCTTGGCGTCGTAATATTCGACCCCGGTCACCTTGCCGCCTTGCGGCTCGGTGAGCACGCGCGTGACCGTCGAGAGCGGGCGGATCTCGGCGCCGGCCTTCTTCGCATCGCCCAGATAAGTGACCAGCGGATTGGCGAGCGCGCCGGTCGGGCAGCCGACGTGGCACCAGCCGTCGTAGATGCAGGCCGGGCGACCTTTGAACTCGGTCGAGTTCATGGCGACCGCCGCCGGCACCATGCGGATGCCGGCCGCTTCGAAACCCTTGAGCCAGATCTCGCCGTTGCGGAAAGTCTTCATCGGCGGCATGGGATAAGGCGCTCCCGCCGGCCGCCAGATTTCCTCCGCCTTGGCGTCGCCCGACACGCCGATATCGGCTGCGACCTTGTCGTAATAGGGCGCGACATCCGAATAGGAGATCGGCCAGTCGAGCCCGCGGCCGTGCTCGCTCTTGACCTTGAAGTCGTTTGGGAGAAGGCGCGGGAAGTTGGCGAAGTAGTGCAGCGCTGCGCCGCCGACGCCCCAGCCCGCCTGATAGACGTAACCGAACGGGTTCTTGCCTTCGAGCAGGAACGGACCGCTCGCAGGCTTGATCCGTCGTCCCCAGAAATCCGAGCTGATGAGATCCTTGAGCTGCCAATCCGGACCCGATTCCAGCAGCACGACCTTCTTGCCGGCCTTGGCCAGCACCGCGGCGAACACCGAGCCGGATGCGCCGGCGCCGACGATGACGACGTCCACTTTCTCGTTGGCCATGTCACCACCTCTTGGTCGGCGCGATGTGGGGCATGTACGGAATGCCGAGCGCGGCATAGCCGTCCATGGTACCGTACACGACGTCGACGGCGTCGCTGCGCAGCACCAGATAGACGAAGGGACCGCCCGGTCCCTGCCAGCCCTCGATCTTGTTCTGGCGCATGTTGTCGACGAAGCCACGCTGCTCGGTTTCGCCCAGCTGCGCGAAAGCGCGGCCGTTGTTGAGCGCCTGGCTCGCGCGGTCGACCGCGCCGAGCGCGGCGCGATAGAAGTTGGCGTAGGGCGGGCGCACGTTGAGGATGCGCGCTTCCAGCAGCGCCTCCTCCGCCGGGATCGAGATCTGCTGATCGACGAAATGGGATATGCCGGCCTGGCGCGCGCCGGGAACGAGCGTCTCGCCGAGCGCATCGAGCGTTGCCGCTTGTTCCGCGGTCAGCGTCCGCAATGGGACGCCCTGCGCCCGCGCGGCGTGTGGCGTGAGCAGAACCTCGACGCCGCCCACGGTAAAGGCGAGCGCGCCGAGGGCCGCGCCTTTCACGAAGGCGCGCCGTTCAATGTCGTGCATGGTCTTTCCTCCCTGGTGCCCGTAGGGCACCGTTACCGGCCAGTGAGCCGCGCGGCGGTCCGTCGAGGCGGCCGCCGTCTCTCTTTTGAATGGCTCAAAATTCAACGCCGATTTTGGGGCCGAAGCAAGCGGGCTCACCCGGCAAGCGGGGAGGCCTCGCACTCAGCGCAAAGCGATCACTTCTCCGGTAAGGCCAGGCGGATGTGGAGCTCACGCAGCTGCTTCGGTGTGACTTCCGAGGGCGCGCCCATCATCAAGTCCTCGGCGCGCTGGTTCATCGGAAAGAGCACCACCTCGCGCAGATTTTCCTCCCCACAGAGCAGCATCACGATGCGGTCGATGCCGGGCGCGATGCCGCCGTGCGGCGGCGCGCCAAGCGAGAGCGCATGCAGCATGCCGCCGAATTTCTGCTCGAGCGTATTCTCGCCGTAGCCGGCGATCGCAAACGCCTTGCGCATGATGTCGGGACGATGGTTGCGGATGGCACCCGAGGAAAGCTCGACGCCGTTGCAGACGATATCGTATTGGATCGCCTTGATGGAGAGTATCTTGTCGCGTTCGGCAGGATCGAGCGCGAGAAATTCTTCGACCGCCATGTTGGGCATGGAGAATGGATTGTGGGAGAAGTCGATCTTCTTCTCCTCCTCGTTCCATTCGTACATCGGAAAGTCGACGATCCAGCAGAACTCGAAACGATCCTTGACGATGAGGCCGAGCTCCTCGCCGATCCGGCTGCGCGCGGCGCCGGCGAGCTTGGCCGCGCCGGCCGGCTGATCGGCGACGAAGAACACCGCATCGCCTGCCCCGATGCCGGCCTTTTTCACGATCCTGGCCTGCACGTCGGCCGGAATGAACTTGGCGATCGGACCCTTGCCGCCGTCCGCGTCGAACACGATGTAGCCGAGGCCGGGCGCGCCCATGTCCTGCCGCGCCCAATCGTTGAGCTTGTCGAACCATGAGCGCGGCTGCGCCGCGGCCCCCGGCGCAGGGATGCCGCGCACCACGCCGCCCGCCGCAATCACGCGCTTGAAGGCGTTGAAGGTGACGCTGGCCTCATTGAACTCATCGCTGAGATCGGCGATGACGAGCGGGTTGCGCAGATCGGGCTTGTCGCTGCCGTATTTCAGCATTGCGTCCCGAAACGGGATGAGCGGAAATTTCTGGGTCACCGGCTTGCCGTTGGAAAACTCCTCGAACACGCCGCGCATGACCGGCTCGACCGCCGCGAACACGTCCTCCTGGGTGACGAAGCTCATCTCGAGGTCGAGTTGATAGAACTCACCGGGCGAGCGGTCGGCTCGCGCGTCCTCGTCGCGAAAGCAGGGTGCGATCTGGAAATAGCGATCGAAGCCCGACACCATGATCAGCTGCTTGAACTGCTGCGGCGCCTGCGGCAAGGCGTAGAACTTTCCTGGATGAAGCCGCGACGGCACCAGATAGTCGCGCGCGCCCTCGGGCGAGGATGCGGTCAGGATCGGCGTCTGAAACTCGAAGAAGCCCTGCTCCTTCATGCGCCGCCGGATGGAATCGATTATCTGCCCGCGCATCATGATGTTGTGGTGGAGGCGCTCGCGGCGCAGATCGAGAAAGCGATATTTCAGCCGGATCTCTTCGGGATATTCCTGCTCGCCGAACACCGGCATCGGCAGCTCGCCGGCCGGGCCGAGGACCTCGATCTCGCTGACATAGACCTCGACGGCGCCAGTCGGCAGCTCCGGATTCTCGGTGCCGGGAGGGCGCTTGCGCACCTTGCCGTCGATCCGCACCACCCATTCCGAGCGCAGCTTCTCGGCCTCGCGGAACGAAGGTGAATCGGGATCGGCCACGATCTGGGTGAGGCCGTAGTGATCGCGCAGGTCGATGAACAGCACGCCGCCGTGATCGCGGATGCGATGGCACCAGCCGGACAGACGCACCTCCCGGCCGATGTCGCTTTCGCGCAGGGCGCCGCAATTATGGGTACGATAACGATGCATATTCCGTACGAGCCTCGCCACTGTCGCGCGGAAAGGCACATGCACGGACGCGCTTGTCAAGAATGCCGTGTCGCTTTCCGCGGCACGATCCCAGACCCGCCAATATAGGGTCAATCGCAGCGCGCGAGGTCCGCGGGCGATTGGATGACGCAATGGGCGGCAAATCCTTCGGCCGAAGGCGCGATCACCACCGTGGTCAGGGGCGGCTTCGGGAGCTGCACCCGCATGTCCGCTTCGATCGCGGCACGGCTATAGCCGCGCAGGCGCTGCTCGTAGCCGGCGAGATAGTCATCCGGAAAATCGCGCAGCGCCGGAACGATGAGATCTGCGGCAAGGGTAGACGCCCGACGCAGGCGCTCGCGGTGGCTCTGCACAAAACCGGCCTTGAGCGCTTCGAGCTCGGCATCGGTGACCCCGTTGGCGAGAAAGCCGCCATATTCCGCGCGGATGGCCGCCAGCGCGTCCTTGGCTTTGTCGTTGGCCACTGCGGTGCGGACGAACAGCGTGCGGGTATTGAGATCGATGGCCTGCAGGCTCGCGCGTATGCTGTAGGTGGCGCCGAGTTTGTCGCGCACCGCGCGCCACAGTCGCGCCGACGTACCGCCGCCGAGCGCCGCAACCGCCAACTGAAGCCGTGCGAAATCGGGCGTCACCGCGCCCGATGTCGGCCCGCCGGCGGCGATGACGGTCTGGACAACCGGCCTTTCCAGCACGACGAGCTTGCCGGGGGCGCGCAGAACCGGCGGGGGCGGAGCGGACGGTTCTTCCCCAGGCGGAAGGTTCGCAAACAGTCGGTCGATCTCGCGCGCGGCCGCCCCCGGATCCATCGGCCCCGCCCCGACTATGAGCAGGCCCGAGCGCACCAGAATATTCTTCCGCCATCGCTCGATATCATCGACCGTCACGCTCCCCAACATCGTTGGCTCGCCGCCGGTGTAGCGGCGATGCGGGCCATCGGCGATCAGCAAGCGCGCAAGCAGGCGCTGGGCCAGCGCCTCGGCATTGCTTTCCACTTGCCGGCCAGCCATCGCGCGGCTCCTGACGAGATCCGCAAGCCGCTCCGGCACCAGCGCCGGCTCGCCAAGCGTGCGGGCGAACAGGCGCGCGGCCTCAGCAAATTTCTCCGGCGGCGCGATCAGATGTCCCTGCGTGAGGTTTGCCGTCGCGCTGACATTGAGCGTTGCCCGCAGATCGCGCAGATCCTCGACCATGGCGCTGCGGCTCGAGCCGCGCGGACCTTCCATGATCAGCGCGGTCGCGAGCGCGGGTACCGCCTCCTTTCCGGGCACCGCCACCGCGGTGCCGTCGCGCCAGGCGAAATAGAGTGCCTGCGATTGCTCGCCCGGCATGTGGACGTAGCGAAAGGCAAGACCTGCGGGCGTGGTCTGCCGCGTCACCGTCTGCGCCCGGCCCTGTCCCGCCGGGATCAACAGCGCGGCAGCGAGGACGCACAGGCCGAAAGCACGCGCACGCTTCATGGCTGGCGGTCCGCGGTCGGGACGAGGATTCCAGTCGCCACGCGGCCCGGCCCGGACAGCGCTTTGAGCACGAGCGTCACCTGCGCCGGTGTAACGGCGGCGACGCGCTGCGGCCACGTCGCCAACTGCTCATAGCGGCCGCGATTGGCGAGCCATGCGACGAGGCGGTTGTAGACTTGCTGCGGATCGCTGTCGGCGGCGGCGCGACTTTCCGCGAACCTGGTCTTGAGCCGCGCCTGCGTTTCGGATGGCAGCCCAGCGGCTGCAAGCTGCTCGACGTAGTTGCCGACCGCCGCCAGCAACGTCTCGGGCGCAACGTCGAGCGCCGCGTCGGCGCCGATGGTGAGCTCAAACGACTTCGGCCCTACGCGGGACAAGCTGACGGAGGGCGTGCCGGCCGCAAGCCGGCCCTGGTCGACGACCACGTCATATAGGCTGCCGGGCAGACGGCTTGTCAGGAAATTGGTCACCACGGTGCTCGCCGCCGCCGTCGCAGTGGCGTCCTCCTCCGCGACACGCACGAGCTTCTTGAAGATGATGGCCGGGCGGTGAATCGTGCCATCCTGCTCGATGACATCGACGCGCCCATTCACCAACGCTGGCGGCTTCAAGGATGCACGCGGCGGCAGCGTTCGCGGTCCCAGCCCGGCCAGCGCGCGGTCGGCGATGCCCTTGAGCGTGGCAGGGTCGACATCCGCCATGACGACGAAATCGACGTTGTTGATCGCGTACCAGACGCGATGGAAGGCGTGCACGTCATCGAGCGTGAAGCGGTCGATGTCCTCGGCAGTGCCGATCACCCACTGGCCCGCCGGATGATCGGGAATGAGCAGGCGATCGAGTTTTCGCGCCAGCACCACGAACGGTTTGCTTGCGATGCGCCAGTCGTGCTCCTGGCGCACGACGTTGCGCTCGCGCTCGGCATCCGCGTCGCTGACCGTGAGATTCTTCAGCCGCGCAGCGTAGAAGGCAAACAACCTCTCGAGATCCGCGCGCGGTCCTTCCGCGCGCGCCGGCATGCTGTGGACATAAACGGTCGCGCGCCGGCTGGTCCAGCCGTTGGAATAGCCCCCTGGAAAGAAGCGCAGCGCAACCTCCTTATGCTCGGAATTGCGCCCGCTCAGGATGAGATGCTCGAGATAATGCGCAAGCCCGCGGCACTCGCCACCGGCCTCGTCGATGCAGCCGGCGCCAACGACCATCTGGAACCGGGTCGGCGTGCCGGGTTTGTCGCGGACGAGATACAGATGCTCACCCAAGCGCTGCTCTGCGGCCAAGGCAGCACAGGCGGGCAGCGCGATGGCGAGGAGGAGCGCGCACGGCGCGAGCGACTGCCGAAGACGGCACGTCATGCCAAGGCTCCGTCCGCCCCGAACCCGGCAAAACGATAGCAAGCGAGCGGAGCGAGCGGCAAGCGGCGTGCCGTTTCTCCCGACGCATCGTGGCGGCGGCGCGCAGGGGCCTCGACAGCGTGCCGCCGATCTGCACACTCGGCCATGGATCCGAAGCCCTCGCATCATGGTCAAGCCGAAGCAGTCTAGGAAACCGTCCGAGCACTCCGCCGGCGAGGCCTTCACACGCATGACGACGGCGGAAGCCGCCGTCGCCGCCCTGATTGCCCACGGCATCGACACGATCTACGCGCTGCCGGGCGTGCACAACGATGGCCTGTTCGATGCACTGTTCAAGGCCGGCGATCGCATCCGGACCCTTCATACCCGCCACGAGCAGGGCGCGGCCTATATGGCGCTCGGCGCCGCGCTTGCGACCGGTAAGCCGCAGGCCTATGCGGTGGTGCCCGGTCCCGGGCTGCTCAATTCCGCTGCGGCGCT
>JBKPUA010000075.1:0-9960 GCA_046735815.1 Pseudomonadota bacterium | reverse complement strand
AGCGTGTGCCGCGAGTCCGCCTCAGGAATTTCAAATCGAAAAGCGGCACTAGAATCATAGAGTTGCTAGTGCCCTTTGGTTTTCGAAGTTCGTGCCCGAGTGTGCCGCGCTGTATCACGAACTTCGAAAACCGGGCACTAGGTGCCGCCGATTTGAAATTCCTGCAGCGTGTGCCGCGAGTCCGCCTCAGGAATTTCAAATCGAAAAGCGGCACTAGAATCATAGAGTTGCTAGTGCCTTTGGTTTTCGAAGTTCGTGCCCGAGTGTGCCGCGCTGTATCACGAACTTCGAAAACCGGGCACTAGCCTAGAAGCGCGATGCCCGGGTCATAAACGTTATGCCCGGGCATCACGACTCGATAATTGAGGGTATCAGCGGGCGGCCGCGTCGCGCCGCAGCAGATCGCTGTCGACCGCGAGCGGCGCCTCGTTGCCGAAGCGCACGCGATAGACCTGCAGGTTCTCCATCACCCGCTGCACGTAGTTGCGGGTCTCCATGAACGGGATGCGCTCGACCCAGTCGACCGGATCGACCTTCGGGTCGCGCGGATCGCCGTACTTGGCGATCCACTCCTGCACCCGGCCGCGGCCGGCGTTGTAGGCGGCAAATGCCAGAAGGGGATTGCCGCGATAATCCTGCAGAACGCCGGCGATCTCCGCGGCGCCAACCTGCAGGTTATACGGCGAGTCGCTCCTCAGGCGTTTGAAATCATAGGTGCAGTTGAAGCGCTTGCAGGTATCCCGTCCCGCTTCCGGCGTCACCTGCATCAGCCCCATCGCCTGCGCGTGCGACCAGTCGGACGGATCGAACGCGCTCTCCTGGCGAATGACGGCGAACAGCATCGCGTTCTCGATGCTCGGGGCGATCGGCGAATAGCGCGGCACGCCCACGGTCGGGAACGCGTAGTAGTCGAGCGGCAGGCCGCGCGCCAGCGCCGCCTTGCCCAGATGCAGCATCCCGCGCGCGTCCTCGTGCTGCTCCGCCAATTCGCCGAGCGCCGAAAGCGTGCCGGGGTCGTTCTGCGTCTCGCCGATGCTAGCCATCAGCGCGATGATCAGCGGGCGTTCGTTGAGCGCGTAGAGAATCGCGACAGCATGAACGAGCTCGAGCCGCTCCGCCTCGGCCTGCTTGTCCGGCTTCGGCGGCGGCGGCGCCAGGTTGAGGGCGGAAAGCCCCAGCCGCGTGCGGGCAATCTGCCCGTAGTAGGCGGCCGAGGCGCGAGCCGCCAACTCGTACTCGGCACGCGCCCGCTCGGGCTGGCGCAAAGCCTCCGCCACGCGCCCCAGCCAATAATGCGAGCGCGCGTGCGAGGTCGGATGGCTGGTCACGTCCTGGATGCGCTTGAAGTGGGTCGCTGCTGTCTCCGGATCGTCGAGGAAGCGAAGCGCGATCCACCCCGCCATGAAATGGCGCTCGATGCGCGAGTTCTCCTTGGTCGGTTCGGCCCCTTCCGCCACCACGCGGTAGGCCGAAAGGGCGTCGCCGAGATCGAGCAGCTTGCGCGACATGATCCGGCGCTCGACCCACCATTCCTCGCCATCATAGATCTGGGCGAGGTCGCAGGGCGCCGACAGCAGCACCTGCGCGGCCTCGGCGATCTTGTTCTCGTGGCGCAGAAGGTGCGCGTGGACGAACAAATAGCCGGGGTCGTGGCGCGCCTCCGCGGGCACGGCGTCGAGCAGCTTCCTGACGTTGCCGGCTTTGCGGTTGAGCGCGATGTGCGCTTGCGCGATCGCGACGTCGGCGGCGCCGAGCCGGTGCGCGGCGCGCATCGCCGTCTCGTTGTCGCCGGCGAACAGCCGCTTCTCCATGCGCGCCTTGTGATCGGCGCGGGTCAAGAACTCCGAATAGCGTTCGAGCGCCTGCTTCTCGACCTCGGTCGAGAGTGGATCGTAGCGCCACGCCTCACGAATGAGTGCCTTGGCGGCGTCGGTGTCGCCCTGCGCGATGAGCGCACGCGCCAGCACCAGGCGTCCCGTCCCGGTCTGGGGCGGGGAATCTTTGAAGAAGCTCAACGCCTGCGCCGGCTTGATGTTCTCGACCCAAAGCATCGCCTCTGCGCGCTTGCGGAACATGCCGACGCTCGGCCAACCAGGATTGGCGGCGGTGAAGGCGAGATAGCGCTTGCTGTCGGCGCCGGGATGCTCGCTGCGCAAGATCATCCATTCGACCAGCTTGCGCGCGGCCGGGTCGGAGATCGAGCCGGCGACCTCGGTCGCCTTGCTGGCGCCGCCGTGGCGCAGCGCCTCGAGTGCGCTCTTAACCCGCGCAATCTCTTCGGCGGAGGTCTGCGGCGCCGGCCCTTGCGCCAGCGGGATCTGCGGCACCGCGGATTTCGACGGCTCCGACTTGTCCTTGGACTTGCCGGCCACCTTCTTTCCGCCGGCCTTAGCGGTTTTGCCGGCTTTCGCCGTCTGCGTGCTTTTGACGCCGCGCGCGAATGCGGTGTCGGTGGCGAGAGTTACTGCGAGCAGGCTCGCGCCTGCGAGTGCAGCAACGAGTGCTGACCGATATCGTGTTTGCAAGGCTGATTGTCCCCAGAAACCCCGGCGAATTGCTTCGCCCCAAGTCTTCAACGACGTCTACCCACCCCACCCCGATTGGCCACTGGTATTGCAGCAATATTTGGGCGGAAAGGTGCCGCGATTGTCGCCCAAAACAGGCGCCTGAACTCAAGTCGTGGAACCGATTGGCATCCAGCTCTGACTCCGATTAGCATTCGTGCATCGGCATCGCGCGCGCACCGCCGGTCCGCGCAGGGCGCCTGGGATTAAGGAGACTCGCATGTCCGCAAACGTCACCGAGGCGCTGGCCGGCTTCGCGGCATCGCTCAAATACGAGGACCTTCCGCCGCGCGTGCGCGATCATTGCAAGACCCTCCTGCTCGATACGCTCGCCTGCGCGGTCGCCGGTCACCGCGGCGAGGAGACGCAACAACTCGCCGCGCTCGCCGCGGCGCTGGGGCAATCGAACGAGACGAGCGTCATCGGCGGCGAGGCGCTGTCGCTCGCGGGCGCCACCATTCTCAACGGCTATCTCGTCACCGCGGTCACCATGTGCGACGTGCATCGGCCGACGCTGACCCATGTCACGCCGGAAGTGATGCCGCCCGCCTTGGCCATCGCCGAGCGCGACGGGGCCTCCGGCCGCGACTTGCTGGTCGCCATCGCCGCCGGGTGCGAAGTGACGACGCGCATCGGTATCGGACTCGATTACCCGGTCTTCCGCGCCAAGGGCTGGCACGGGCCGGGCGTGCTCGGCCCGTTCGGGGCTGCCGCCGCGGTCGGCCGGCTGCGCCGGTTCGACGCCGAGACCATGGGCAAGGCCTTCGGGCTCGCCGGCAGCCAGGCGGCCGGCACCTTCGCGGCGTGGGGAACGCCGACCGTGAAATTCCATCAGTGCCGCGGCGCGCTGTCGGGGCTGCTGGCGGCGCTGCTCGCCGAGCAGAAATTCTTGGCGACGCGCGAATTCCTCACCGCCGCCGACGGCGGCCTTTACAATGTTTACGCGAATGGTGGTCGTCCGGAGGCAGTAACGGCCGAGCTCGGGCAGCGCTGGGAGCTCGAGCAGATCGCGTTGCGGCTGTGGCCATCAGCGTCCTCCATCCAGGGCATGAACACCGCGCTGTTCGATCTGATCGAGCGGCACAAGATCGATCCCGCCAAGGTGAAGAAAGTGCGCATCGCGTTGAGCCCGCCCGCCTTCGATCTGCACGGCAGGCTAGCGCGCTACAAGGGCAAGTTCGACGCGCTCATTTCCGGCCATTACACCGCGGCGGTGATCCTGCACGATCAGCGGCTCACGCTCGACCAGTTCGAGCCTGCGCGCTACGACGATGCGGCCATGCGGCGCGCGGCCGCCGAGCAAATCGAGATCCGCGCCGACGCGGCACTCGGCGGCGTCGAGGCGGTGGTCGAAATGGAGACGGAGGGGTCCACGCTCAAGGCGCATTGCGTCGATCCGCGCGGCTCGCCGGCAAACCCGCTGTCGCGCGGCGACATCGAGGGCAAGTTGCGCACCTACGCCGACGGCGTGCTCGCCCCTTCCGCCATTGCGGCGACCATCGACGCCGTCGGCGATCTTGAAAATCTGAGCTCGGTGCGCAAGCTCATGCAGGCGCTGCGCGCGCCGCCGCGGCGCGCGACATTGGCCGCCGCGCGCGGGTGAGGAGGCGGCCATAACGATCTTGTGGAGCTATTAGCGACGGGCAAACGCGCGGCAGTTGTCCGTCGAAAAATCCCGGAGGAGCGCGCAGGATGAGACACATGTTCTTTGCCGCGCTGACGAGCGCGGCGCTGCTTGCGCTCGTTGCTCCCGGCGCGGCGCAGACCGCGGACGATTATCCCAACCGTCCGATCCGCATCATCGTGCCGCAGGCGGCGGGCTCCGGCGTCGACCTGCAGGCGCGCGTGCTGGCGCAGAAAATGAGCGAGCTCTGGGGCCAGCAGGCGATCGTCGACAACCGACCCGGCGCCAACGCCATCATCGGCATGGACGCCGGCGCCAAGGCCGCCCCCGACGGCTATACGCTCATCTACGCACCGGTGAGCGCAGTGACCACCAACGCCTTCATCTACAAGAAGCTCCCCTACGACACGTTCCGCGACTTCATCCCGATCACCCAGACCACCGCCAATCCGCTTGGCGCGGTGGTCAATCCTACCGCCGGCATCAAGTCGATCGCGGATCTCGTCTCGCGCGCGAAGGCGAGCCCCGGCGCGATCAACTACGGCTCGTTCGGCATCGGCAATATGACGCACCTCATGGGCGTGCTGCTGTCGCTCGCCGCCGACATCAAGATGACGCACGTGCCGTACCGGGGACAGACCCCGGCGATGACCGACGTGGTGGCGGGCCAGATTCCGCTCGCCTTCACCACCACGGCGGGGGTGGCGGATTTCGTCGAAACCGGAAAGCTCGATCTCATCGCCACGTTCGGTGAGACGCGCGACGAGCAGTTTCCCAACACGCCGACGGTCGTGGAATCCGGGTACCCGAGCGTGATCGTGGTGGGCTGGAGCGGGCTCGTGGCACCGGCCGGCGTGCCGCCGCAGATCGTCGAGCGCATCTACGCCGGCATGGCCAAGGCGCTGGCCATGCCCGACGTCAAGGACGCCATCGCGCGCCAGGGATCGAAGGCGCTCAGCAGCAAGAGCCCGCAGGACTTCGCGCGCTACATCAAGTCGGAAGCGGAGAAATTCCACCCCGTCATCAAGGCTGCCGGGCTCGAAGGTTCGCAGTAGAAGCCATGTCCTCGGTCGAAAAGACGCATCGCTTCGGCTTGCTGACCCCCTCCTCCAACACGGTGCAGGAGCCGGAATTTTCCGCTGCGCTGCCGGCCGCCGTCTCGCTGCATACCGCGCGCGTCGCCTACCGCGACATCACCCCGCAAGAGCAGATGCGCTGCGTGCGCGAGCTCGAGAGCGAGTGCCGCAAGCTCGCCGACGCCGAAGTCGACGTCGTCGTGTTCGCGGCGACCGCCCCGACCTTGGCCAACGGCAAGGGATACGACCGCGAGCTGATCAAGCGCATGGAGGATGCCGCGGGCCGGCCGGCCACCACGGCGGCAACCGCCTTCGTCGACGCGCTGGCGCGGCTCGGCGTCACGCGCATCGCGATCGCCGCGCCGTGGAGCAAGACCATGGACGTCCCGATGGTGCGCTTCATGGAGGCGAGCGGCTTTACCGTGGTGAGCAGCGAAGTCGCCGGCTACGTGGCCGGCGTCGAACTCGGCCGCACCGGGGCGCAGGCCGCCTACGAGCTTGGGCGCCGCGCCGACCGGGGAGATGCCGAGGCCGTCATCATGCCGGGCGGCAACTGGCCGGCCATGAGCGTGGTCGAGCGGCTCGAACGCGAACTCGGCAAGCCCGTGCTCGCCAACAACGCGGTGAGCCTGTGGGCGGGCCTGCGCCTGCTCAAGCGCGGCGAGCCCATCGCCGGCCACGGCTTGCTGCTGCGCGAGCATTTGGCGGATTAGCGTTTGTTCGTTAGCGAATGAAATCCTGCGAGCGGAATTGCGCATACCCATAGCGCCGCAGACTCGGTGTGCTCCCTCTCCCCGGCGGGAGAGGGCTGGGGTGAGGGGGTTCGGATTCTGTCGATAGACTTTAACCCCTCACCCCATCCCTCTCCCTATGGGAGAGGGGGCAGACCGAGTGTGCTCGCAATCGATGGCCAATTCGCCCGGTAGGTGATTCCATACATTCCGGCGCACCAGTATCCTCGCCGATTGTGTGTGAGCCACGGCGGAACAGTGCGATGAAAATCGTCATTCCCGATGACTACCAAGACATGGTGGATCGGCTCGAATGCTTTGCGCTGATCCGAGGGCACGACGTCGTGCGCTACCGCGCGCCGGCGCGCGATCTGGCCGAACTCGCCGAGCGCCTGCGCGACGCCGACGTCATCGTCGCGATCCGCGAGCGCGTGGAATTTTCCCGCGCGCTGCTCGAGCGATTGCCGCGCCTCAAGCTGATCGCGCTCGTCGGCCGCAACGCGAGGACGATCGATTTTCCCGCCTGCACCGAGCTCGGCATCGCCGTTGCCACCGGCGCGAGCAACTCACCGGTGGCCCCGGCCGAGCTTGCGCTCGCCTTGATGCTGGCGTCACGCCGTAACGTGGCCTTCGAGGCCGAGCGCATGCGGCGCCGAGAATGGCCCTCAACCCTGTCGCATCGGCTGCGCGAATCGACGCTCGGCATTTTCGGCCTCGGCGCCATCGGCGAGCTGGTGGCGCAAGGGGGCCGCGGGCTGGGAATGGAGGTTCTGGTCTGGGGGCAAAAATCATCCCTGGAGAAAGCCGCCGCCGCGGGCTACGCGCGCGCCGCCAGCAAAGCGGCGCTGTTCGAGCGCTCCGACGTGCTCTCGCTGCACGTGCGGCTCACGCCGCAGACGCGCGGCATCGTCGGCGCCGACGATCTCGACCGCATGAAGACGACCGCGCTCATCGTCAACACGGCACGCGCCGAGCTCATCGCGCCGGGAGCTTTGCTCGCCGCGCTGCGCAAGGGCCGGCCCGGCTACGCCGCCGTCGACGTGTACGAGCACGAACCGGTCCTCGAGCATCCGTTCCTGTCGATGCCCAACGTTCTCTGCACGCCGCATCTCGGCTGGGCGGAATGGGAAAATTTCGAGCTCTATTTCCGCGAGGCGTTCGAGCAGATCGTCGCCTATGAACAAGGGCGTGCGCTGCGGCTCGCCCATCCGCACGTGCGGGTGCGACGTTGAACGATCGAACTCGTCATCGGACCATGACTTGGCGGGATCTAGAGCGATTTCAGAACGAGTGTCCACTATGGCGCAACGATCTCGCTGCGCTCCCTCTCCCCGCTTGGGGAGAGGGTTGGGGTGAGGGGGTTACAGAACTATCGAGAAACCTTAACCCCTCACCCCACCCCTCTCCCAATGGGAGAGGGAGCAGATCGAGCCTGCTGCCCCATTGGACATCAAGCATCGTGATTCCAGTCATGGTGAAACCGCTCTAGATTACCCTTCCGGCAGCGGGATAAACTCGGTCTCGTTCGGTACCGGGGCAAAGCGCCCCATCTTCCAGTCTTCCTTGGCCTGTTCGATCCGCTCCCGCCGCGAAGACACGAAATTCCACCAGATGTAGCGCGGGCCCTCCAACGCGGCGCCGCCGAGGAACATGAGCCGCGCGCGGCGCAATGCCCGCACCGAGATGCGGTCGCCGGGGCGGAAGATCAACAGCCGCGGCGCTTCGAACGAGTCGCCGGCGATGTCGACCTCGCCTTCGGCCACATAGATCGCGCGTTCTTCCTGATCCGCATCGAGCGGCGCGCTCGCGCCGGGCGCGAGCACGACCTCGGCATAAAGCCATTGCGAGAGCATCCCGACCGGCGATGTCCTGCCGAAGGCCGTGCCGGCGATGACGCGCGCCCAAACGCCACGATCGTCGATCACCGGCAGGCTGCCGGCATCGAAATGCTGAAACGAGGGCTCCGTCTCCTCCTGCGCGCGCGGCAGCGCGATCCAGCTTTGAATGCCGAACATGCCCTCGCTCCCGCGCCGCGCGGCGGCCGGGCTGCGCTCGGAGTGGGCAATGCCGCGCCCGGCGGTCATGAGGTTCATCGCGCCGGGGGTGATCTCCAGCGCATTGCCCTCGCTGTCGCGGTGCATCACGCGGCCGTCGAACAGGTAGGTGACGGTGGCAAGCCCGATATGCGGGTGCGGGCGCACGTCGAGCCCCTGCCCGGCAATGAACTGAACCGGCCCCATCTGGTCGAAGAAGATGAACGGACCGACCATCTGCCGTTTGCCGTGCGGCAGCGCACGGCGCACGGAGAAGCCGTCGCCCAGATCGCGCACGCGCGGAACGATGACGAGCTCGAGCGCATCGCAGGCGCGCTTGTCGCCGAGCACGGGGTCGGTTGACGGCATCCAGCTCATGGCAATCCTCCGTTCTACCCCAACCCTCTGCACCGAATTTGCGGCACGCTCACGCGATCACCGTTGCTTGATGAACGTGCCGTTGTTCAACTCGGTGAAGGCCTGCCGCAGCTCGGCTTGGGTGTTCATCACGATCGGGCCGTACCAGGCGACCGGCTCCTCGATCGGCTTGCCCGAGACCAAGAGAAAGCGGATCCCCTCCTCACCGGCCTCGACCGTTACCTCGTCGCCGCGATCGAACAGCACCAGCGAACGATTTCCCGTTCGCTCGCGGATGAGCGTTTCGCTCGCGCCCGCCGCGCGTTCCGTCAGCACGCCGAACGGCGCCGACGCCGAGCTGAAGGTTCCGGAGCCCTCGAACACATAGGCGAAGGCGTGCCGCTCGGTCTCGACCGGCAGGACCTTGCGCCGCAGCGGCGGCACCCACACGTCGAGATAGCGCGGGTCGGCGGCAACGCCCTCGACCGGACCGCGCCGGCCCCAGAACTCACCGCACACGACGCGCACGCGCGTGCCGTCGTCGTCGACGATTTCCGGAATCTCGGCGGCCTTGATGTCCTGATAGCACGGCGCCGTCATCTTCAGCGACGAGGGCAGGTTCGCCCACAGCTGGAAGCCGTGCATTCGCCCTTGGAGATCGCCCTGCGGCATCTCCTGATGCAGGATTCCGCTCCCGGCCGTCATCCACTGCACGTCGCCGGCGCCGAGCGTGCCGCGGTTTCCCAGACTGTCGCCGTGATCGACGCTGCCCGCCAGCACGTAGGTGATGGTCTCGATGCCCCGGTGCGGATGCCAGGGAAATCCCGCGCGATAGTCGTCGGGACGGTCGTTGCGAAAGTCATCGAGCAGCAGGAAGGGATCGAACTCGCGCGTCTCGCCGAAGCCGAAGGCGCGGCGCAGCTTGACCCCGGCGCCCTCGATCGCGGGCTTGGACTCGATGATACGCTTCACTGGACGAATGGACATGACGATTTAACCTCTTGGACCGGGTTCGTTTTGTTCATGGACGACGCTAAGCCGCGGCGTCGGGCGCGAGCGACAGGCGGGCGGCAAAAGTCGCGAATTGATCGACGAACGCCTTGAGAAATCCTCGCGTGTTCTCATCTGTGATGGTCCCGTTCGCATCCACCACGCCGGGCTTGAGCGAGATGTAAGCTTCTCCGCCGATGACGAGGGCGCCCAAAGCTCCGAGAATCTGCCGCAGATGCACTTGCGCCAGCGCCGCGCCGAGTGCGCCCGGCGACGTTCCGGTGATGGCGGCCGGCTTGCCGTTCCACGAGTTCCGGCCATAGGGGCGCGCGCCCCAGTCTATCGCGTTCTTGAGCACGGCGGGAATGGAGCGGTTGTGCTCCGGCGTCACGAACAGCAAGCCGTCGGCCGCCGCGATCTCCGCCTTGAAGCCGACCACGCTCCGCGGCAACTCGCCTTCGAGGTCCTGGTTATAGAGCGGCAGCTCGCCGATCGAGACGAAGTTGAACTCCGCTTGCTCGGAGCCGAGCCGTGCGAGCGCGTGCGCGAGCTTGGCGTTGATCGATTCGCGGCGGTTGCTGCCGA